>NZ_JAFCWM010000053.1:0-18296 GCF_049897565.1 Massilia sp. TWR1-2-2
GGCGTGCTGGGTGACGTCGGTCTTGCGCATAGTTTCGAAGGGGAAAGTTGTTCTCATTACACAACGTATACCCCCGCCGTCCCGTTGACAGGGCGGCGGGATTTTTCAACAGCCTGCTAAAGGATTGAGTTCCGACCCCGGTCGGGTTTGCAACAGAAATTGCCGGATCTGCAGGTCGCTGCCGTTGAAGAAATGGGCGTGCGTATCGATGGTCAGCGGTGCCTGCAAGTTCGAAATCGACGCGTCGCCGGTGCACAGCGGCGCTTGCGCCGCGCGTACCGGGGCCATTGTGGCGAGCAAGGCGGCAATGAAGGCGCGGCGGCCCGAATCCGTATGCATTTGGCTTCCTTATTGTGGAGGACGTCGGAGGGTCGCTGCCGGGTCGCCGTAATAGGCGTAAAGCAAGCCTAGCGGATTTTGGCCGCTTTCGAGCAGTTCCCTTCTGACCATGGTCAGCGCATCGCTCACTGGCTCGCCTTTTCCAAGTCGTGCGATCAGCTTGGTGGCTACTGCATGGCCGAGGCTGACCCAAACCGAGACCTCCGTGACAACTACCCCGCGCGCGCCTAGTTGGAACATGGCGTTCTCTAGATTGACATGCGCCAGGTTGCGTGCCGGTCCCGTCTCACATGCGTTGAGGATAACCAGCGGGGCGCGTGCCAGATAGCGCACCTTTCGCTGGTCCGCGGGCTTAAGCGTGTTCAAGAGGTTTTCGAGACTGTCGCTGGTGACGATATCGCCATCGTTGAACTTGAGGTGGGGCGGCATGCCGGGTTCGCCCGCAGAAGCGTGCAGGAAAGTGATGACAGCGTCGATCGAGCTGCGCTGATCACGCAGCTGTTTCAGCAGGTTCTTGCCACTGTCGACCCTGAGCAGGTCCTCTTCGGCCAGAGGCAGCGCCAGCAGGCTGACGACCTGTTCGCCGGCAGGAATCACACTGGCGTCGTTGGCTCGGCCATAACGGGCGAACAGGAGTTTTGGCGGCGGATTGGCACCCGCCAAGACCGGTTTGTCGCTGGCGCGATTGTTTGCTCTGTTTACGCTGATGCTGAACTGCACGCCCCAGAATTTGGTTGCGTCTACCACCTCGCCGACCGGGTGCAGGTACTGCCAGGGCAACGATAGCTTATCGGTAACCACGACTAGTCGTAGAGGCCTGTCCCTCGGCGCACTGGCTCCGCTTCCTCCAGTGCCGCGATCAGTTTGCCAAGATCTTCATCGGCGCTGTCATAGAACAGGTGGCGGTACAGCCGCTGGCCGTTCGCGGCCAGTATCTCCGTCACGTTGTTAGCCTCATAGGCGCTTAGCTTGAGCGAGTTGCGTGACTCCTCGGATACGTAGGCGTTGGCGCCCGTGGCACTAATGCGCTTGAGCAGCTCGTTTTGTGTGCCGATGGCCGAGACAGCGCCGTAGGCGGACGTGGTCATCGCCGACACAAGCGCGGAGTCGTCGACACCGCTACGAAATACTTTTCGGTCGCCATTTCTCTCGAGCGCCAGCGGCGCCAGCAATCTTGTCATCGCCACGCTGACGGGTTGGATCGAGATAGAGACATTGCGATCCGAGGTCTCCATCGCGTATAGCACGACGTCGGCTTGCCAATCGGGCTGGACGAAGCTGGACGCCGACCTCAGTTGCACCTGGCCGTCCGGACTGTCGCCGGTCCGCGCGCCAGCGCTGTTGACTTCCACCGGCACCAAGAGGCGATCATATTCGACTCCGGTGCGATCATTCATGATGGTGATCTGGAGCGTCTCGGTGTAGGCGGCGCCATCAGCTCGTCGCTTGGGCGTGAGCTGGAAGGCGACTTCATCCGACCGCCGCTCGGCGATCCGATAAGTCATGCGTCGCAATGCGTCGCCATGGCCCTCGCAAAACGAACACACCAGTACGACACTGAGCGGTACATCCACCGTACTGCGCGCAATGATGATGTTTACCGGCACCGGTGGCTGGGTGGCGCCCAAGCGCATTGGGCCGATGTACAGCTGTAACATAGCGGGCTCGCCGGCTTGCAGGACGGAGCGCTCCGGGGCGTCGGCATCGCGCGGAAGTTGCGGCTTGATACTGGCGTTATATACAACCGGCAGCGAATGGCTGATGGGAATGTCGGCACCGGCAGGCGCGGGAACCGGCTCGCTGATGACCACCGGTGCCGGGGGTGGGGGCAGCACCGGCACTGGCGCGACCGGTTCGACCATCGGCTCGGCCACAGGAGGAGGGACATACTTTATGACGGGTGCGGTGCATGCGGTAATGACGAAACAAACAATAACCCGGCTGGCAAGCAACGCCAATGATCTATTGAACATGGAACTCCCTGATGCGGTCGGTTACAAGATCACCCACATTTTTGGTATTAACCCGCGGCTGCCTTGATCCGTGACGCAAATCCGAGCGCGCTTACGCATTTAACCACAACAAATATATTATCGGAAACACAATTTCAAAATTGATGATTTTACAACACAAGGCCGGAAATGGATGTATCGCCAAGCCTGCGTGAGTTCGTGTGGTCCGGGCAAATGTTAGACGCTACGCCCGCGAAGGCGCACAGCCCATCCGAATGCTTGACACGCGATGCCATTCTCGACGCCGGCTCTGTCGATGGCGCAAGTATTTAGGTAGCGGTGGAAGATGCCAGTGGCGTTGGCGTGCAACGCCCGGCTTAATTTACGGCACTGCCGAAGCCGCGCATCGCCACCGTAAAGAACTGGTAGCCGTTGCGCCCGGCATTCTTCGACGCGTACATCGCCTCGTCGGCGTTGCGCACCAGTTCGTCCGGGGTAGTGGCGTCGCCCGGATAGACGGTGATGCCGATGCTGCACGATATCGTCGCTTCGCCGGCGGCCAGCTCGAACGGGCGGCGCAGCTCGTCGAGGATCTCGGCGGCGATCGTTTCGATGTGGTCCGGCAGCGTGACGTCGGTCAGGATGACGGTGAATTCGTCGCCGCCCAGGCGCGCCACGGTGTCGGTGTCGCGCACGCAGTTGCTGATGCGGCGCGCTACCTCCTGCAGCATCTGGTCGCCGGCGGCGTGGCCGAGCCGGTCGTTGACGTCCTTGAACAGGTCGAGGTCGATGAACATCAGCCCCAGCGGCAACCCGGTGCGCGTCGAGTGCTTGATTTCATGGTCGAGCCGCTCGCGAAACAGGCTGCGGTTGGGCAGGCCGGTGAGGAAGTCGTGGTTGGCGCTGCGCCGGATGCGCTCCTCGGACGCCTTGCGCTCGGTGATGTCGCGCGCGCTGCCGGCCACCGCCTCGCACACGCTGGCCGGATTGAACACCGGCACCAGCAGATATTCGTACACCCGCTCTTCGCCGCCGTCGAGCTTGGTGTACATTTCGCCGCGGTGAGTCTTGCTGGTGGCCACAACGCCTTTCAGCTGGCGCTCGATGTCGCGCACGAACGGCCGGCACAGCGACCGGAAGTCGTTGCCGACCAGTTCGGCGGGGGGCTTCTGGAATATTTCGCTGAACGCCTTGTTGGCGTAGATGATGGCGCCGCTCGTTTCCAGGACGTAGTTCAGGTCGGGCGAACTCGACAGCAGCGCCTCGAACAGCCGGTTGCGCCGTTCCTTCATGTCGACGAAGCGCGCCAGCGATTCGGCAAGCGCCTGGTCGATCGCTTCATTAATGCGCGTGCTGTCGTCGGCGGTGACCGACGGCAGCGCGAGCGCGTCGACGGACAGGCGCAGCACGCTGGCGCGCAGGGCGCGGAATCCGGCGACCGATTGGTTGACGTCGAAGCCTTCGGCAAAGCGTGCCAGGCCATGCAACTGGGCTTCGGTCTCGGCCGATGCCGCCGGCGCGAGGCCTTTCGACTTCGCGTCCCGCTGGTCGGGACTGTGCGCGCATTCGACGTCGTCGGCGATGGCAAACAGGATGCCGCGCGCATGGTCGCGCAGCGACCGCTGGTCCAGGTCTTTCGTGTTCGGACACGCCTTGGCGAACCTCTCCCACTCATCGAGGACGGGGTCAACATTGGCACGAATAAAGTCCGGTAGTCTCATGGCGGCTGGCAATCCGGGGCTTTTTAGTAAAATTGCTTGGACCACAAAGCCGCGCCGATGTTCCTGTTTGCATCGGCGCCGGCACGCCAGGGATGGCGAAACCCGGTATGATTGCCGGCATCCCTTCCTGCCCACGTGCCGATTGCCGCCATGCTCAGAACACCTGCTTCCTTCGTGCCGCTGATGGCGCCGCAAGACCACGCCGAGCCGCTGACGTTCCTGTTCTTCCAGGGCCGGCTGCTGGTGCGCGAGGACGATCTGTCGCTGCCGGACCCGGCCGCGCTGGCGCGGCTCGAACTGGGCGCGCACCAGCTCCATCCGCTCGGCCTGCTCGATGGCCGCTACTGCCAGGCCGGCTGGGTCGAGCGCGACGAGGCGCCAGCCGACGGCTACGCCTGGCGCGGCCTGCGTTCGCTGTTCGGCGCGATGGATGAAGACCTGCTGGGGCTGGCCGGGCGCGCCTCCCAGCTGGCCGAGTGGGCGCGCACGCACCGTTTCTGCGGCGCCTGCGCCAGCGCGATGCAGCTCGCCGCGGGCGAGCGCTGCTTCAAGTGCAGCCGCTGCGGCCACCTGGCCTATCCGCGCATCTCGCCGGCCATGATGGTGCTGATCCGCAAGGGCGACGCGGTGCTGCTGGCGCTGCACAGCGCGTCGCCGACCAAGCGCTTCAGTCCGCTGGCGGGCTTTCTCGAAGCGGGCGAATCGGTCGAGGAGGCGGTGCACCGCGAAGTGTTCGAGGAAGTCGGCCTGCGCGTGCACAACCTGCAGTATTTTTCGAGCCAGTCGTGGCCGTTCCCGCATTCGCTGATGCTGGCGTTTACCGCCGACTACCTCGACGGCGAGATCCGCGTCGACGGCATCGAGATTGCCGAAGCGCGCTGGTTTGGCCCTGGCGACGCCTGGCCCGAGCGGATAGCCCACGTGTCGGTGTCGAGCATGCTGATCGACGCGCACCGCCCGCCGCAGTAGCACCGGGGTCAGACCTAGGTCTGACCCCGGTGCGATCCAGGTCTGACCCCGGCGCATTGCAGCGCATTGGGCGCGGCCTGCGCTGGCGTTCAATTTCTTGCTGGAAATGCGGCGGCCGCGGCAGGTCGGCCATCCGCATTTTCTATATACTGTCGGCAATCGTTAAAATTAGGGTTCGACCTATGTCCCACCAAGATGCCTTCTCGGAAAATGACTGGCGCCGGCTGCTGAGCAGCTTCGGCGAAGACCCGGACCGCCCGGGCCTGGCCGAGACGCCGGCGCGCGTGTCGAAGGCGTGGAAGCACTGGACCTCCGGCTACGCGCAGGACCCGGTGACGCTGCTCAAGGCATTCGAGGACGGCGCCGAGCAGTACAACGAGCTGATCGTGGTGCGCGGCATTCCCGTCTACAGCCATTGCGAGCACCACCTGGCGCCGTTCTTCGGCAAGGCCACCATCGGCTATCTGCCGAACGGCAAGATCGTCGGCCTGTCCAAGCTGACCCGGCTGGTCGACTGCTTCGCCAAGCGATTGCAGGTGCAGGAACGGATGACGATCCAGATCGCCAACGCGCTGATGGAGGTGCTCGAGCCGAAGGCCGTTGGCGTGGTCATCAAGTGCCGCCACCTGTGCATGGAAAGCCGCGGCATCCGCACGCCGGGCGAAGAGACGATCACCTCGGCCATGCTCGGCGAACTGCAGCCGAACCTGGGTTTGCGCACCGAATTTCTGGCGCTGGCGCGCGACTAGCATGGCCGCCGGCGCGATCGACTGGCAACGCGATCCGCCGGCCGCGTTCGCGCAGGCGCGCGCGGCCGGCAAGCCGCTGCTGCTGTACTGGGGCGCCGCCTGGTGCCCGCCGTGCAACCGCATCAAGTCGGTGGTATTCAACCGGCCCGACTTTATTGAGCTGGCCGATTCGTTCGTCGCCCTCGATATCGACGGCGACGGCGTTGGCGCCCAGCGCCTGGCCGCCCAGTTCAAGCTGCGCAGCTATCCGACGCTGGTGGTGTTCCGTCCCGACGGCGCCGAAGTGACGCGCCTGCCGTGCGAGCTCGACGGCAAGCGCTTCGTCCACATTCTCGAGCTGGCGCTGAACGCGCGCTTCACCGCCGCCGAGTCGCTCAGCGTGGCGCTGTCGCGCGAGCGCGCGCTGTCGGACGACGAATGGCGCCTGCTCAGTTTCTATTCGTGGGACACCGACGAGCGCCAGCTGCTCAAGAACCTCGACTTCGCCGCCATCGTTGCCAGCCTCACGCGCGCCTGCACGCTGGCCGACGCGGTCGTGCGGCTCGAATGGCTCGGACTGCATGCGGCGGCGATGGCGGGCGAGACAGGCCTCGACCAGGGCGCCGCCATCCGTCGCCTCGAAGCGACGCTGTGCGACAACCATGCGGTGTGCCAGCAGCTCGACATCGTGATCGGCTACGCGCTCGACCTGGTGCGCTTCCTGACCGCGCCCGGCAGCGGCGCGCGCCAGCAGCTGATCGCCTCGTGGTCGGGCGCGCTGGTGAGCCTGGAAGAAGACGATACCCTCAACATTGGCGACCGCCTCAACGCGCTGCGCACGCGCGTGCGCCTGAGCCGCCTTGGCGCTGCCGAGCCGCAGCTGCTGGCGCTGGCCAGCGCGCGCGTGGCGGAAGTGATTGCGCAGGTGCAGGCGCCGGCGCTGCGCCACACCGTCGTCGTCACCGGCGCCGGCGTGCTGGCGGACGCCGGCCTGATCGATGAAGCGCAGCAGCTGCTGCGCGCCGAGCTGGCGCAGTCGCAGGCGCCGTATTTTTTGCTGCATAGCCTGGCCGCGCTGGCCAAGCGGCGCGGCGAGCCGGCGGCCGCGCTGCATTGTTACGAGCAGGCGTGGGCCGATGCCGTTGGCGGCGCGACGCGGCTGCAGTGGGGCGCGACGTATCTGCTGGCGCTGCTCGACCTGGCGCCGCAGGACGGCGCGCGCATCGAGCGCTGCGCGGCCGAGCTGGCGGCCGAATTCGCCGCGCTGCCGGACGCGGCGTTTCAGCGCAACCGCACGCAGGCGGCGCGCGTGGTGAAGGCGCTGTCAACGGTCGAGGACGCCGGCGCGCAGGCGTCGGCCCTGCTGGCGGCGCTGCGGCAGCTGCTTTTGAACGCATAGTGGGGAACCTGTTCCACATCTGAACCCTCCAACGAGATTTGGGGGGCGAAGATGTCCAGGCCTGAATTCCCCAGCGATATTTCGCGAGAAGATTTCGAGAAGGTGCGCCCGATGCTGGAAGCGGCGCGGCGCAAGACGCGTCCCCGCAAGCACGATCTGTACGACGTGTTCTGCGCGGTGCTGTACTTCCTCGACAGCGGCGCCGCGTGGCGCAGCCTGCCACCGGTGTTTCCGCCGTGGCGCACGGTGCACGAGTACTTCACCCAGTGGACGCTGACGCGTGGCGACGAGCCGAACCTGCTCGAGCGCGCGCTGGAACTGGCCGGGCGCGGCGCCGCGATCGAGCAGCTGCGCAAGCGGGTGGGCAGCGCGACGCGTGAGTCTGACGTGTGATTACCGCGCCGACGCTGGCGCCGCTGGCGGCGCCGGCCGCGCATTCGCATCCTGCTCGAACACCAGCTTCTTCTCCGCGTCGAGCTTGAATGCGCCGAGCCGCTGGCCCAGTTCCTCGGTGGTCGGCTCGGTCAGCCGCGTGCAGCCGCCCGTCTCGATGCGCATCACCTGCTTGCCGACGCGTACCGAGTAGACATTGTCGCCGGCCCCGTACAGCTCGACTTTGACCGCGGCCAGCGGCAGCGTCATCATCGGGAACTGGCGCTGGCAGTCGGGCAGATGCGCCGCCACCAGCTTGACCACCACGTCGCTATTCCAGAAATACTCCTGCTCGGCGCGCACCGACAGCGAGTGGGCCGGGCCGTCGATGTAATAACTGGCCGACGACCTGACGCAGCCCGCCAGCAGCAGCGGCGTCAGTACGAGAAAAAGGATGCGTTTCATGGCGTGCCCGTCGGTGCGTTATCGGTGAAATTTCCCCACGCAGTATAGATTGCCTGTTGCGAATAGCGCAACCGCCTACTTCTTCGGCCAGAACTTGTCCATCAAGGGCTTGACGCTGGTGCCGTGCACGATGATCGACAGCGCGATCACGATCGCGGTGATCTGGATCAGGTCGCGCGTCAGCGTTGCCGGCAAGCCGTGGTTGATCGCGTACATCAGGTAGTAGATCGAGCCGATGCCGCGCACGCCGAACCAGCCGATGATCAGGCGCACGCGCATCGTCGTGTCGCTGCCCATCAGGCCCAGCATCACGCTCAGCGGGCGCGCCACCACGAACAGGAACAGCGCCGTGCCGCAGGTGCGCCAGTTCCAGTCCTGCAAGGTCAGCATGCCGCCGATCAGCAGCACCAGGGTCAGCTCCGACAAGCGCTCGAGGTGTTCCTTGAACACCAGCGATTCGGCGCTGACCGTCAGCGGCGGCGGCGTGTCCGGCACCTCGTCGTTGGCCGGATCGGCCTTCGGATCGTCCGGCACCAGCAGGCCCTGGCGGTTCTTGTGCGCGCCCACCAGCAGCAGTTCGGTCTGGCGCAGCGCCACGCCGGCGAAAAACACCGCCAGGAAACCCCACGTCTTGCACAGCACGCAGACGCCGTAGACGACCGCGATCAGGCCGAGGCCGACCAGGTCGTCGAGCACGTCGTGCTTCGGATCCTTGTTGCGCAGCGCCCAGCCCAGGTTGCCGAGCATGGCGCCGCCGGCCCAGCCGATCGCCACCGCGCCGAGGGTGGCCCAGACGACGTCGATGACCGCCCATTTCCACACGAAGTCGCTGCCGAGGTCGCCGGCGGCCAGCAGGCCCAGGCCGAGCATCACGAACGGAAACGCCGAGCCGTCGTTCATGCCCGCTTCTGACGTCAGCGTGAAGCGCAGCTTGTCGTAGTCGCCGGCGTGGCGCACCTGGACGTCGGTGGCCAGCACCGGATCGGTCGGCGCCAGGATCGCGCCGAGCAGCACGCCGGCGCCCAGCGGCATGTTCAGCACGTAGTAGCAGAACGCCGCCACCAGGCCGACCGTGATCGACATCGACAGCCATGCCAGGCGGATCGACGGCCCCCAGCGCTTGAAGGTCATTGGCACCGGCATCTTGACGCCGGCCGAGAACAGCGAGATCAGCACCGCGATTTCGGCGGCCACCTCCAGCACATGCGACTGCTTGATCGCATCGAACGTGAAAATGCCGAGCACCATCGGACCGAGAATGATGCCGGCCACCAGGTAGACGATGGCCGAGGTGACCGGCAAGCGCGAGATGGTGGTCGCCGCCAGGCCGCGCGCGAGCATCAGCATGCCGATCAGGATGAACCAGTGGGTAGTCGTCATTGCGGCCTTGGGGATTCCGTGCGAATGTCGATTCTACAATTAATGCGTTTTGCTAACCGCGCGGTTGACGCCTGGCACGGCCACTAACTTCGAAACGTCGTTCCCGCGCAGGCGGGAACCCCTGCTGAGGAATTGATATTGTTCAACCCGCGCAGCCTCCGCCCCTAAATTAATCCGATTGTCAGACCCACCGCAAAACAACTTTCGTTCGATGCCCGAGTGTTTAGTTTTGTGCTCGCAGTAAACTTATCGCAGAGGAATCACGCCATGTCCGACTTCTACCAGAGCTTCCGGCAAAACATGGACGGTGTTGGCTTGCCCGCCCCGCAGGTGCTGTTCGGCACCTTCCAGGCGGCGGTCGGCAGCATCGCCACGCTACTCGGCCAGATCGACAAGTTGGGCAAGGCTGCCACGATCGGCGACATCATCGGCGCTGGCACGAGGCTTGAGGGACTATCGGGAATTGCCGCTTGCAGCGCCGCGTACTATGCCGGCGCCGTGATCGGCAGCCTGGCCGTGGCGAGTGCCGCGTCGGCCGGCACGTCGCTGGCCGACGTGCTGTTTACCGCCAAGAAAAACAAGCTCGACCGCAAGTGGCTGCCGGCCACGCTGCAGCGCTGGCCGGGCGTGTATGACCAGAAGCTGAAGGCCAGCCGCAACAACCTGCGGGCCAGGGTATTCGCTTAAGCAAATTTCGCTTACTTCGCCGACACCAGGTACTTCAAATACGCGCCCTGGCCATAAAAGATCGCGCTGTCGTCGACCAGCCCCTCGCGCCTGTAAATCGCGTGCACCTTCGGCAGATTCCCGAACGACACGCCAGGATGCATGTGGTGATACACGTGCAGGCCGAAATTCAGATCCGGGAACACGATCCGCTGCCACCAGTTCGGCTGCAGCAATGGCGTCGTCTCGTGGATCGAGCCATCTTCGATGTTGTACTCATGCTCGGCCACGGCGATCCAGCGCACCAGCACCTGCGTCACGGTCACGATCGGCAGCACCCAGTAAATCAGGAAAGCCGTCCAGCCGCCAACGAGCGTCAGCACCGCGGCGAGCGTGGCAAAGAACGCGATGCGCACCCACTTCGGCGTCGGATTGCGGCGCGTGAACTCGGCCGTGCCGTGCGCCTTCTTGCCGCGGATCAGGCGGATCACGTTCAATCCCGTCACGTCGCGCAGCACGATGCCCAGCAGCTGGCGCGGCTTCATCGGAAACGTCCATTCGGCGCCGGCCTTGCGGATAAAGTCCGGATCGTCCTTGGTGAAGCAGTACTTGTGGTGCGACAGGTGCACCTTCGCATAATCTTCCACCGTGGTGACGAACAGCGGATACACCGCGAACACGTTGATGATCCAGTCGGCGTATTTGCTGCGCAGGCCCAGGCGGTGCACCTGCTCGTGCAGCAGCAGCGCCAGCACCATCTGCCGCGTGCTGATCAAGAATGCGCACACCAGCGTCACCGCCAGATGATTGAAATACACGCCGATCCCGATCAGCGCGGCGATCGACAGCCAGGTCAGTGCCAGTTCCGCGGCGAAGCGGGCAGGGCGCGCACCGGACATCGCCATGATCTCGCGCTTGGCGGCCGACGACAGCGCGCTCGCATCGGCCAGCACCGCCGGGCGCAGCGGGCCGCTCGCGCTTTCCGCTGCGCCGGGAGGGTAATACAAGGCATTCGTTTTCATCGTTTCATTCCTGGATAAAGCGCACTGACAGACAAAGATGGATTGTGCAAATGATATTGCGCCGCAGCGCCGATCAAACCGCCAAGAAGAGGCGCTTTTCCGCGGCTGCTTAATGAATTGTTATCAATCCGGCAGGCGGCATACAATGGTGTTTTCAGTTTCGATGCTTACGAATCCATGGCCCACCTTCATCCCGCAGGCTGGCGCGAAATGTCCGTTACCGGCGCCGCCGCGCGAGAAATCGAGACCCTCGCCTACCTCGAGGCCAGCCTGGCCGACACGCCGTACAGTATCTACCACGGCGTGCACTGGACCAATGTGGAAAAGGGCTTCTCCGCCTATGGCGAGATCGACTTCATCGTCGTCGCGCCGAACGGGCGCATCCTGCTGATCGAGCAGAAGTCCGGCTTTCTGACCGAGACGCCGGAAGGCCTGGTCAAGAGCTACCACGGCAAGGCGCGCAACGTGCGCAACCAGATCCTGCGCGCCATCGACGGGCTGACGCGCCGCTTCGGCGACTCCCCCCTGTCGATCGACTACCTGCTGTACTGCCCCGACTACCACGTGCGCGACCCGCACCTGGCCGGCATCGACCCGCGCCACATCATCGACGCCGACGACAAGCACCGCCTGGCCGACGTCATCCGCGAAACGCTGCCGATCACCGCGCCCGACGACCAGTTCGAAAAAGTCGCCCGCTTCCTCGGCGACACCCTCAGTTTGCGGCCCGACCCCAGCGCCATGATCGGCAGTGCCCAGCAGATGGTGACGCGCCTGTCCGGCGGGCTGGCGACGTGGGCGCGCCGGCTCGAGTTTGCGCCGTACCGGCTGCGCGTGGTCGGCACCGCCGGCAGCGGCAAGACCCAGCTGGCGCTGGCCGAATACGGCGCCGCCATCGATGCCGGCCTGCGCCCGCTGTACGTCTGCTACAACCGGCCGCTGGCCGACCACATCGAGCGCCTGGTGCCGGCCGGCGGTCGCGTCGCCACCTTCCACATGCTCGGCGACGCCTTCATGCGCGCGCGCGGCGAATCGCCCGACTACCGCCTGGGCGCCATCTGGAGCGAGATGGAGACTGTGCTCGCGACGGCCGACCTGCCCGAAACGTGGAAGTACGACGTGCTGATCGTCGACGAGGGCCAGGACTTCTCGATCGTGTGGCGCGACATTTTGCTGCGCATGCTGAAGGACGGCGGGCGCGCCATCTGGCTGGAGGACCCGACCCAGAACCTGTACGGGCGCGACATGGTGCCGCTGCCTGGCTGGGTAACGCTGCACTCGCACACCAACTACCGCAGCCCGCGCCAGATCGTCGACATGCTTGCCGCGATCGGCTCGGCGCGCCAGCCGGTGGAAGCGGCCAGCCCGTTCGAAGGCGCCGACATCGAAGTGCTGGCCTACGCCGAGGGCGATACCGACGCCATGATCGCGCAGACCAAGCACGCCATCACGCTGTGCCTGGCGGCCGGCTTTGCGCGCCACGACATTGCGATCGCGTCCTTCCGCGGCCGCGAAAAATCGGCGCTGCTTGGGTTGGACACGCTCGGCGACGCGCACACGCTGAAGTCGTTCACCGGCGAGTACGACCTGTTCGGCAATCCGGTATTTCGCGAAGGCGGCTTGCTGGCCGAGTCGGTGTACCGCTTCAAGGGCCAGTCCGCGCCGGCGGTGATCTTCACTGAAATCGACTTCGAAGAGATCGACGAGCTAACGTTTCGCAAGCTATTCGTCGGCATGACGCGCGCGCGCTTGAAGCTGGTGCTTGTGCTGAGCGAACGCGCCGCCGTCCAGCTGCTCGAGCGCATGTAAGGAGGGCATTCCCCCCGTTAATTCTCGCTTGACAATGATACCCCGTGACATATGCTGAGCTGGCCCCTGTTGACGAATCCGGTTCGCAACAAGGCAGCACATCCGACCTATAAAAGCATACGCATATCGGGGACAAAATGACATTTCAGCGCTTATCAACCAAACCAGCATCCGCCATTCTTGCCTGCCTGCTCAGTTCGAGCGCATTTGGCGCAGTGGTCGTGCTACCCAAGTACAACGTCAGTGTCAACGACGTTTCGGTGTCGGGCCTGTCGTCCGGCGCCTACATGGCCGCGCAGATGCACTTCGCCTATTCGAAGACCATCAAGAAAGGCGCCGGCATTGTCGCCGGCGGCCCGATGTACTGCTCGCAAGGCAGCGTCGCCATCGCCACCGGTCCGTGCATGGCCGACACGGGCTCGCGCAACCTGGCGTATCTGCAATCGGTCGTCAACACCTGGTCCGGCAACGGTTACATCGACCCCACCAGCAACATGGCCGGCTCGAAGGTGTATCTGTTTTCCGGAACGCTCGATTCGACCGTGAAGCAGCCGGTCATGAACGACCTCAATACGATGTACGCCAATTACGTCACCCCCGCCAACATCACCTACAAGAACAACATCGCCGCCGAACATGCAATGCCGACCGACTTCTCCGGCAACGGCTGCAGCACCAATGCCACCCCCTACGTCAACAACTGCAACCTGGACACCGCCGGCGACATGCTCAAGTGGCTGTACGGCACGCTGAACGCGAAAAACGTCGGCACGCTGGGTGGCACGTTCATCAATTTCGATCAGGCCACGTTCTGGGGCAACGCCAATCCGACCACGCACGGCATGGCCAGCAGCGGCTACGCCTATGTGCCGGCGAACTGCACCGCCGGACAGGTCTGCAAGCTGCACGTCGCCCTCCACGGCTGCAAGCAAAACGTTGCCACGGTCGGCGTCAACTACAACCAGAACACCGGCTACAACCGCTGGGCCGACACCAACAACATGATCGTACTGTATCCGCAGGCGACAACGACCGCGGCAAACCCGAACGGCTGCTGGGACTGGTGGGGCTACGACGACGTCAACTTCCCGGCCAAGAGCGGTGGTCAGATGGTGGCAATCAAGACAATGATCGACCGCGTCGTGAGTGGCAACGCCGCCGCGCCGTTCACCTGCAGCGGCTGGTACGACAGCAACTACTGGCATGTGTACTACGGCCGTGCCTACGTTGGCAGCGACGGCCAGGCGTACGCCGTCAATTCGAATCAGTACCTCGGCTACTACACCACCTATGCGTACACCAACGTGCGCCGCACATCGGCCGGTTACTACGCCCACGGCAGCTGCGCATAACGGCGCGCGCCACGGGTCTGATCCATCGGATCAGGCCCTTGCCGTTGAGCTAAGCCACAGGGCTGATCGTTGGAACGCAGTTCAAAACCGCTACAGGTGCAATCCTTGCACATAACCTCAAAACCGTCTTTCCCGCGCAGGCGGGAATCCCGACCACCTGTGATCAAAGTTGAAACATCATCAAACCAGTGCCCTCCCGTACGGCCAAATCGACACTGGACGAGAAATTGCGTCACCCACCCTCTACAACGCCGCAGCCCCTCAAACCGATTCCCCCAACACTGCAATTCATTCATTGCAACAACGCAAGTTTTCGTGGAAGCTTGCATACCGACTAGAATATCTGCAACGAGCTGCGGCAACCCGCGCCAATTCCCACCAGGAGCTGTAAAGATGGAAACAACGAATCCCGAATCCGCACCGAGCGCGGTCGACGTCCAACTGAACGCCGCCGTCGCCGCCGTCGAGGCCGGCGATTCCGCCACAGCCCTGCAGATCTACCATGACCTGGCCGAGCTAAACAACGCCACCGCCCAATTCAACCTCGGCGTGATGTGCGAAGGTCTCGAGCCAGACTTGGCCGACGCCGTGCGCTGGTACCGGCTGGCCGCCGACAACGGCAGCGCCATGGCGCAGTACAACCTTGGCCTCATGTACGACCAGGGCCGCGGCGTGGAGCAGGACAACGAGCAGGCGCTGGCGCTGTTCACACGTGCCGCCGACCTTGGCCACGCAGCCGCGCAAACCAACTTGGGCGTGATGTACGACAGCGGCCAAGGCGTGCCGCAGGACGTGGAGAAAGCGGCCGAGATGTTTCAGCGCGCCGCCGCCCAAGGCAACGCAGTGGCGCAATGCAACCTGGCATCGATGTACTTCCACGGCATCGGTGTGGAGCAGAACTTCGAGCAGGCGCTGACCTTGTATGCGATGTCGGCGGACCACGGCAACGCGATCGCGCAGGCGAAGGTGAACGAGATTTTTGAGGTGCTGGAAGCGGCGGCGAAGGATGCCGGAGAGAGCACTGCTACCTAAAGACCACACGCGGCAATAGCAGTGAGACCACCGAAGTATCGAAGCGAAGAGGCGCGTGATTTCGCGCCGCGATGGATGAGAACGCCTGTCTTGCGATAGAACAAAATGGCCTTGCGCGGCCAACTCAAACTACGACTTTCCTTTTCCGATCAGGAGGGTCGTATGCCATACGTGTACAACGCGGTCCGCAAGCTCGATAAACAGTCAAAGGTTGACAATTCCGAATGCGTTTCGCTGATTCGCCGCTTCGCAAAGGCTCCGGCAACAGCATTGTGGCGCGAGGGCAGCTCCGTAATGGGCGACAGATCCCTCGCTCCTGGGACCGCAATCGCGACCTTCGTAAAAGGGAAGTGGCCCGCCAAACCGCGTGGCAATCACGCCGCTTTCTATCTTGGCCAAGTCTCCAACGGAATGTATATCATGGACCAATGGAACCGCTCGGACAAGTCAACTATTTCCTCCAGATTCATCTACCGCTTGGGCAAAAACAAGGACGGCACGTATGTCCGTCCTAGCGATAACGCTGATGCTTTTTCCGTGATCGAATAGCCATGACTGCCCAACATCGTTCAGGTCTCCTCATGATCTCGTTCGTCAGCATCCTCTCCATTTGTTCGGAGGCATTCGCGTCTCCTCAGCGGATCGAATGTCCGAAGGTGTTGCCCGATAAGGCGATTCGACTTCAAGCCACGGCGGACGGATGGAAGCCGCACAAATCTGCCCCAATGAAGCTCAATTCCGCAGCTCCAACAGGCGGGCCGCCAGAAATGCAAGCCGATCTTGCCGAGTTCACGACAACGCGCAGCAAGACCGCTCGAACGGACGTCTACGACCTGCGGCCCCCCAATCCAGACGGCGTCTGGATCAAGTGCGGCTATGGAAAAGCCAACGAGATCACACTGCACAAGCGGCTCGATACTACCATCACCCGATGCACAATCACTCAGAATATGTCCTCAGCTTCGGAGATCAATATTTTGTGTACATAATTGCAAACTGAAGGTCATGGTTCGAAAGTCAGCGGCAAAACCTACATGTCGACATTCTCGGATGACTCTAAATGCGTTTGAAATATCTGCCACTGGTACTCTAGTGCGGACATGGAAGGACGTGCTGCTACAGCGACGGGTTGAAATAAGGGCGAGCCCGCTAGCGCCTGGTAATTCGCGTCCTGTAATGCGGGATTCACTAGTACGGCCATTGTGCTGGGATCTATTGCGATCAGTTTTAGGTCCCATAGGGTGTGAATGTCTGCTCGAAGAAGTAAGCCATTGCAGATCGAATTCGTCTTTGGGCCGAGATAAGGCGTAACATGCGCAGCCTCAAGCGCGACAAGAACCGCGCATTGCGTGATAGCACAACGGCCATTGTATGCGTCAACAAGACCTGCACGAAATTTTGGCTGCCCCTGGCGGCGCACAACGTTTTGAAGCACCCGTCTGCGTGCATCCTCTTTATCGTTGGGTTGGAAGGGGGGTAGCGCAGCTTCCGTATGTTCGATGAAATTCAATTCGTCTGCGAACGGGCCCACAGTGGCGACAATCGCTGCCTCGTTCGCCAGATGCTCTAGATATCGCTCATAGTTGTTTAATGCGGCACCATACATGTGATTGCCACGAATATTTCGCTCAGAAAATATCTCGGTCTTTTCAATTAGCTCAGATAACTCGCGGAACTCGTCGAGATCCGTCACTTCTCTAAGAGGTTTCGAAGTGGTGCTAGCGTCTTTTCCCCATTCGGAAAGGCGGCCGACGATTGCCCCAACGTATTTTTTGATTGTGGAAGTCGACAAGCCTTCAGCAGTAAGCCAATCCTCAAATTTCACGCAAGCCTCTTGTCAAAGATATTGAACAAAAGATAGCATTGAATTTGCGTTTTTCCAACTATATTGCACAGATGCAATTGGCGAGATCGTCACCGACTGAGTTGCCATGCACGTAGATGGTAGTCGCTAACTGTAAAGGCCCGCCTGGTTATAGACGCGTTTTAGGTATAATTCCGGCTTCTTCTGCTGCCATTCCTTGATGGCTTGAATAGGGGTCAAATGCTTCAAGGCGCGTTGCGGAATGCTGTTATTGTAAATCTTCAGATAGCTTCGCAGAGTCGATTCCAGCTCCGCTGCGGAGGCGAATCGGGTCTGCTCGACGATCTCCGATATGGGCCATGGAAGCGTTCAACCATGCCATTGGTTTGGGGATGGCGTGGTGGAATCAGGCGGTGCTCGATCTCGAATTGTTTGCAGAGGCGGTCGAATACTTGCTTGCCTGTCGGTATCCGATTGCCGTCGAGGTCCTTCTTCTTGCTCGTGAAGCCGTCGGTGAATTGACTACCGTTGTCGGTCAGCAGCTTGATGATCTTGACCGGGCAAGCATTTTTTACCTTGCTCAAGAAGTCGACGCTGCTGCTCTCGGTCTAATCGGAATATATTTCCATGAAGACCCAACGAGTTGCCCTGTCGATGGCAACGAACAAATATCGGCGCGTCGTATCGTCCGGCATCTGCGGCAAGTACTTGATGTCGATATGAATGAAGCCGGGCTCGTAGTCCTTGAACGTCTTCTTGTTGGCTGGCTCGTCGGTCTCTTCAGCGGCCAGTTCGGTCAACTTGGAGACCCCATGGCGGCGCAGGCAACGGCCCAAGCCGGCGCGGGACACGTCAGGATTGATGAACTCTCGAGTAACAGCAAGCAGGTCGGTAGGCAGTAGCAACGTGGTACGCAGCTCTACTACGATCGCCTCCTGGGCGGGCGAGAGCGTGGTGCGCAAGGTGTCGGGGCGATGGGACAGGTCCTCCGCGCTTTCGCGTTCCTTCCACTTTTGGGACAGGTCAGATTCCCGAATTTCCTTGCGGATCAGGTGTGTTGTTCTAGCAAGGCTGTGCAAGGCTTGGGTGATGTTCTCGGACGCGATTCGGTTGAATGAAGAAGTGTACTCAAAACGTGCCTGGCCTTAAAGAGGGGCCAGCTACGAACCAATCCACCCAAGTTATCATTTAATGTGCAGTTAGATGGTTTATTTTCAACGTAGACACAAAAACACTTGACATCAATTTAGAAGCGCGGCCTGCAGTGTGAATTTTTGATTCTACTG
>NZ_JAFCWM010000054.1:0-17914 GCF_049897565.1 Massilia sp. TWR1-2-2
TCGCTGGAAGGACCTATCGACATCGTGAAAATCTCTCGAAACCGCGGAAGCAAGACCAAAAACCGCACAAGGCAATGAGTCAGAAAAATTGTTGAAATCGGCTAACTTGGGTGGATTGGTGCGGGACGGGAGGCGCCCGGCGAATGTGGTAACTTCGACACTCCACCTTCAGGAGTGACCGCCATGAATCAAGCAGTAATCCAGGCGCACCGCGCGCCCGATCCGGTGCCGGCCGACGAGCCGACACCCGAGCCGTTCGATAATCCCCATCCACACCATCCACCGACCCACCCGGACCACGGCGACGACGCGGTGCCCGATCCGAAGCCGTACGTGACGCTGCACTAGTCGAAGGCCCACGAATACAGTACGTCGAGCGCGGTATTGGTGCCGGTCTGGAATTGCAGCGTGATGCGCGGATTGAGCTTGTAGCGCAGCTTGACCAGGCTCGACGCCGTGGTGGCGCCCTGCTCGAAGCTCAGGTAGGCGCGCGCGGAGATGCGCTTGCCGACCGTGACGACGGTGCTTTCCAATCCCTTGGCCTGCGACAGGCCCAGTTCGTCGACGCCGAGCGAATTGGCCAGGCGCGACTGGAAGCCGCCGCCTTTGCCGCCACCGAGCAGCGCGCCGGCGGCGGCGCTCAGTACGCCCGCTTCGTTGCCGGACGTGCCTTCCATCCCATGCCCGAGCACCAGCCATGACAGCTTTTCGCTGTCGGGCACCGATGGCGTGGACACCAGTTTGGCCACCGGCGACTGCGCGGTGCCGCGAATTTCGACGCCGGCTTCGACGTTGGTCTCCGACAGCATTTCGCCCTCGGGGCGCTTGCGCAGCGCCAGGATGCTCAGCGCCGGATTGTCGTACGGGCCGCTGAAGGTAAGCACGCCGCGGTCGATCGCCAGCTTCTGGCCGTAGGCAGCGTAGGTGCCGCTGACGACGCGGATGGTGCCGTTGGCGCGCGGCGTGCGCCCGCCCGCGGCGCGCAGGCGCACAATGCCCGCCAGCTCGGCGTCGACGCCCATGCCGCGCAGGCGGAATTCGTTGCCCAGGTCGGCCTCGAGGTCGACCGTCAGCGGCAGCGACGGCGCTTCCTTGGCGACAGCGCCGTTGCGAGCGCGCCCGATCACGACGACGTCTTCCGACATCGTCGGGCGGCCTTGCGGGGCCAGTTCGATCAGCGCGCGGTCGGCGCGCAGCTTGCCTTCGAGCGCGAACTTCCTGGCGTCGCGCGTGAGCGTGGTCTGGCCGGAGACGACCAGGATGCGGTCGGGACGCGACAGCAGTTCGAGCTTGTCGGCCACCAGCTTGAGGTTCATGCTCGCTTCGCCGCTGGCGAAGCGCACCGCGCCGTCGGCAACGGCGCGGCCCTGGGCGCCGTCAAAGGCGAGGCGCTGCAGCACCAGCTGGTCGCCGGCCAGTTGCGCGCGCAGCTGGCCGTTGCGCAGCTTGACGCCCTGTTCGGCCCAGCGCAGCGCCAGGTTGTCGCCATTGACGCTGCCGTTCAGGCTTGGCGCGCCGACGGTGCCGGCGCCGGTCAGGTCGACTTTGAGAGTGCCGTCCATTTCCAGCGCCGGCTGGCCGCTCAAGGGCGCCAGCCAGGCAATCGATCCCATGTCGGCCTTGGCGCTGAGGGTCAGCGGGCTGGCGTTGCCGAGGCGGCCGTCGATCATGCGGGCGGTGGCGTCGACGCGGGCATGGCCGGCGCGCGTGCCGTCCAGTTCGAGCTGCATGCGCAGCGCGCCGTCGGCGATGTCGGCGCGCGCGTCGAACTGGCGCAGGCCGAGCACCACCGGCACTTCGGCGCCGGCGACCAGGTCGCCCTTTTCGCGCAACACGTGCAGCATGCCCTTGAGTGCGGGAGCGGCGCCTGGTGTGGCGCCGGCCTGCATGTCGACGCCCCACTGGGCGCCCAGGGTCAGGTCGCCGGACAGGTTGTCGCGCATGCCTTGCGAGAACTGGGTCAGGTAGTTGAGCGGCACGCCGGTGGCGGCGCCCTTGCTGGCCCAGCGCGCGCCGTTCTTGTCGAGCGACTGCAGCGTGACGCTGCCCTCGGGCAGCTTGATGACGGCGTTCGACAGCGATACTTGCTGCGGGCTCGCCAGTCCCATGACGCCGGCGCCGGGCGCCACGGCCAGGCGCAGCGGCGCCGGCGCCTGCAGCGTGAGGGCATAGCGGCCGCGGTTTTGCAAGGTGGCGACAGTGCCGTTCCAGGCGCCGGCATTCCAGCCGCCGCGCACCTCGGCAAGGGCGTCGAAGTCTTCGCCGCGGGCGGCCAGGCGCAGGCCGTGGGC
Source organism: Massilia sp. TWR1-2-2 (assembly GCF_049897565.1). Lineage (NCBI taxonomy): Bacteria > Pseudomonadati > Pseudomonadota > Betaproteobacteria > Burkholderiales > Oxalobacteraceae > Massilia > Massilia sp. TWR1-2-2. Next base: position 2,292 of record NZ_JAFCWM010000054.1, read on the forward strand.
GCCGCGCGTGCCGCTGGTCTGCAATCGCGCGCTGGCGACACGCAAGGCGCCGCCGATGTAATTGGTGATCTCGACGTCGCTGACCAGCGGATCGGCGGCGCCTTGACCGCTGCCGACGCTGGCGCTGGCGCGCAGCAGCTTGACCTGGTGCTTGCCGAGCAGGCGCAGGTTCTGGCCGTCGAGCGCGAGGATCAGGCTCGGCGCCCGCATGCTGCCCGACAGCGTGCCGCCGCCTTTCAGAGCGCCGCCGAAGTCGGGGCCGAGCACGGCCAGCTGGGCGGCGTCGATGCGCCAATCGAGCTTGTCGCCGCCGGCGCCGAAGCTGCCCTTGGCGGCGAGGACGTTGGGACCGACGTGCAGGTCGACGTCTGCATTCGATACGTGGCGCGCGTCGGCGGCCAGTTTTGCGTGGCCCCATAGCGGCGCGTTCGACAAGGTCGACGGCTGCAGCGCGAGGTTGACGGCGCCGCGCCAGTCGGGGCCCGAGCGGCCGCTGGCGTCGAACGTGCCGTTGATACTGCCCGGTAAAAACGAGCCGAAGGCGGCGGGATTGAAGCGCTGGGCGCTGCCGCTGGCCTTTGCCTCGACGACGCGCGCGCCGCCGGCCGGGCCAACGAGCCACGCTTCGCCGCTGGCGCGCAAGGTGCCGTTGTCGGCCTTGCGCACGGCCGGCACCCAGCCGAGGCCATTGGCGTCGACGACGAAGGTGGTGCGCGGCGCGGCCATGGTGCCGGTAACGGCGCCGCTGGCGTTGACGGCGCCGTACAAGTCGCCGCGGGCGGGCGACAGGTCGCGGCCGTCGAGGCTCCACAGCAGACGCTCGCCGGGCGCGCCGAAGCTGCCGCGCAGGTCGACCGTGTTGCGGCCGAGGGCGACGGTGGCGGCGACGTTGCTGACGCGGGCGGCGTCGGCGTCGAACTTGCCCTTGCCGGACAGGGGCTGGTTGAACAGCCGGCTTGGCCGCAGCGCGAAGTCGGCCGCAACTTTCCAGGCCGGGGCGAGGTGGCCGCCGGCGTTGATGGCGGCATTGATGTCGGCGGCCGGATAGTCGCCGAACGCGGCCGGGTTGAAGCGGGTGGCGTTGGCGTTGATCTTGAAGGCCTGCTCGCCGGTCAGACTGGCGGTGCCGGCCAAATCGACGCGGCCGGCGCCGGCGGCCAATTGCGCCTGCTCGATGGTGAGCAGGTTGTTGGCCAGAGTGGCGCGGGCGTCGAGCCGCATGCCGCTTTCGGCCAGGCGGGCGATCAGGATCTGCTCGTTGCCGGCGTTGGCGAGCTTGATGTCGCCGGCAATCTTGGTCGCCTTCATGCGGCTGTGCAGCTGCTTGAGGTCGAGGCGGTCGGTGTGCAGCACGAATTCGGCGGTGCCCAGGCCCGTGTCTTCCATCGTGCGGGCAACCGCGCCGCTGCCGGTAAATTTGCCGGCCGCGCCGAAGTCGATCAGCACGTCCGACACGCGCAGTGTAGCCAGGTTGCCGGCGAGCGCGCCGCGCATCGCCCGCAGCGGCAGGCGCTGCTTGTCGATGGTGCCGGCCGGGCCTTGGTTGTCGATGCTGACGCTGCCGGCGACGTCGCGGTTGGCGGCGATGGTGGCCGTCACGGCGATGGTCAGGTCGGCCGTCGGCAGCGCCGGATTGAAAAAGCCCGGATCGATGCCGCGGCCGTTGATGGTCATCGCGCGCAGCGGGATGTCGGCGAACGGCGCCAGCGACAATTTGGCGTCGCCGACGGCCGCGCCAGACTGTCCGGTGGCGGCGATTTCAGTGGCGGTCAGGTCGCCACCGGCGCGCAGGTTCAGCTGCGCCGGCTTGTGGCCGGCCAAGACGCGCAACTGGGCCAGGCTGGCGGTGGCGTCAAGCTTGAACGGCTTGGCCGCGCCGATGCTGCCGCTGGCGGTGGCCAGGCCGACCGGGGTGACGGCGCTGCCGTCCTGCAGCACCCACTTGTTGCGGTCGCCCTGCAGCTTGAAGCGCACGTCGGAGAGCACATTGCCGGTGGTGGCGCCAAGGCCGATCATGGTGACCTTGGCCAGGCGCGCATTGTCGATCGCCAGCTGGAATGGCGGCGCCAGGCTGACCGGCATCTTGGCCGGCCCGCTGTCGCGCAAGGTCTGCATCGTCAGGCTGGCGACGTCCAGTTTGCTGATGGCGACGCCTTTCGACAGGTACTGGAAGGGCGACCAGTCGATGTCGATATTGTCGCCGGTGATGAGCTGGTCGGGGCTGCGGAACACCACGTGCTTGACGTGCATCGAGCCGTACAGCGAGCCGGAAACGCCGGTGATGACGATGGCGCCGCCGCTGGCCGACGACACTTTTTGCGCCAGCGTCTGCAAGGTCGATTCACGCCCGCCGTACCAGTAGCCGGCCGCCAGCAGGGCGGCGGTGATGGCGACGCCGATGGCGAGCCGGCGCGGCCAGCGGCGCGGGCGCACCGGCGGCAGTGCCTTGCCGGCGCGGCGGCCAGCGGGAGCAGAAGCGGAGGTGTCGGTATCGGCCATCAGAACGTGAATCCAAGTGAGAAGTGCAGGCGCGCTTTTTTGACCGCGTGGCCGTAGGCGAGATCGACGTTGATCGGGCCGACCGGGCTGCGCCAGCGCGCGCCGATGCCGTAACCGGATTTCGGATGCAGCTCGCTGAACTTGTCGGCGGCGTTGCCGGCGTCGTAGAACACGGCCACGCCCCATGGCGGCTTGAACCAGTACTGGTACTCGGCGCTGCCGGTCAGCAGGTAGCGGCCGGGAACGATGGCGGTGCCTTCGACGACGCCCAGTGCCTGGTAAGCGTAGCCGCGCACCGACTGGTCGCCGCCAGCGCGGAACAGGAAGGTGCTCGGCACGCCGGCCTTCTGCTTCGAGGCGACTGCGCCGGCTTCGGCGCGCAATATCAGGGTGGCGTTCGACCCCATCGGCCGGTAGTTGACGAAGCGCGTCGACGCGCGCACGAAGCGCTCGTCGGTCAGCACCGGCAGCAGCGCGCCGCCGAGCTGCGCGTTGATGACGTAGCCGGAGGTCGGCTGCAGCAGGTTGTCGAGCGCGCGCTTGGTGATGCTGTAGGTCAGCGGCACGCTCTTGCTGCTGCTTTTCATCTGGCCGTCGACGCTGCGCTGCTCGGTCAGCGCCTCGAGCGTCACGCTGCGCTCGAGCAGCGGCGAGCCCCACGCGCGACGCGCGGCGATCGTCGACACATTGGTGCGCTCGCCGCGCAGGTCGTTGCGTTCGAAGCCGGCGCCGATGCTGTCGTTGTAGCCTTTCGGCGTGGTCGGGAAGTAGAAGTCGGCGCGCACGGTCTGGCGCAGCGTCTCGAAAATGATGTTGCTCTTCATGCGCAGGCCGAACACCGACAGGTCGTCGTAGGTGAGCTGGGCGCGGTTACCGGTGTTGGTCGAATAACCGAGGCCGGCCGACACGTTCTTCTGCTTGTTTTCGGTGACGCGCACCAGCACCGGCGTACAGACCGGACCGGCGACGGGTTTGCGCGCGGCGCGCTGTTCGTCGGTCAGCGCCTCGATGCTTTCGTCGAGCAGCGCGCTCATGTCGGCGCTCACTTCAACGCCGCTGAAGTAGCCGGTGTCCTGCAGGCGCGCCTGGAACGCCTGCAGCACCGTCTCGTCGTAGACGTCGCCCGGCTTGATCTGATTGAGGTTGTTGATGATGGTCGGCGGGTAGCGCTTCAGGCCTTCGATGCGCAGGCCGTCGAAACGCACTTCGGGGCCGCTGTCGAGCACCACCTTGAGCAGCGCGCGCAGCACGTCGGGGTCGACCGTGGCTTGCGACTCGACCAGCTGGGCGCGCGGATAGCGCACCCGCATCACCTGGCGCAGCAGGTCGCGCTTGGCCACTTCCCAATCGGCCTGGCGGAAGCGGCGCCCGACCGGCAGGCTCCACTTGTTGCGCAGCGCTTCGGCGTCCTGCCTGGCGCCGCCCGGGGTCAGCGGTTCGAAGCCCTGCAGCACCAGGTCGACGTCGCCGACGACGACCGGCGGGCCGGGATCGACCATCACCACCGCCTCGAGCGGCGCGCGTTCGAGGTCGAGGCTGGCCGTGACCTTCGGCGAATAGTAGCCTTCGGTGGCGACCAGCGTCCTGACCTGTTCCGGCGTGTTCTTGACGAGGCGCTGAAGCTGGTCGCGGTCGAGGCGCGGGTCGCCGCGCCAGCGCACCAGGTCGAGGTTTTCCTCGAGCAGTTGGTTCAGCGGGCGGGGCGCTTCGATGCGGACGGTGTAGCTGACGCCTTGTGCGTAGGCCGCCGTGGTGGCCAGCATCGTGAACACGGCCAACCCGATCTGTGCCAAAATTCGTGGCCGCCGCGGCGCGCGCGCGGAACTGTCATCAGGTAGTGCAAGAAACATGTGGCTCCATTCGGAAAAATGCTGAGTGCATCTTACCGGATTGCCGCAAATGATGGCGAACGCCTAAACACTGGAAATGACGCCCATGCTGTGTACCGATACCGCCCTGGTCCTGTTTAGCGGAGGACAGGATTCCACCACTTGCCTGGCGTGGGCGCTGGAGCGCTACGCGCGGGTCGAGACGATCGGTTTCGACTACGGCCAGCGCCACGCCATCGAGCTGACGGTGCGCCCGGCGGTGCTGGCCGGGGTGCGCGCGATCGAGCCCGAGTGGGATGCGCGGCTGGGCGAAGACCACATGGTCGACCTGTCGGTGATCGGGCGCATTTCCGACACCGCGCTGACCAGCAACGTTGAAATCGCCATGCAGGAAAACGGCTTGCCGAACACCTTCGTGCCGGGGCGCAATCTGTTGTTCATGACGGTGGCGGCGACGCTGGCGTACCGGCGCGGCCTGAACGTGCTGGTCGGCGGCATGTGCGAGACCGATTTCTCCGGCTACCCGGATTGCCGCGACGATACGATGAAGGCGCTGCAAGTGGCGCTGAACCTCGGCATGGCCACCCGCGTCAAGCTCGAAACGCCGCTGATGTGGATCGACAAGAAACAGACGTGGCAGCTGGCGCAGGCGGCCGGCGGCAGGGCGCTCGTCGACCTGATCCGCGAACAGACGCATACCTGCTACCTCGGCGAGCGCGGCACGCTGCACGCGTGGGGCTACGGCTGCGGCACCTGCCCGGCGTGCGAATTGCGCGCGCGCGGCTATGCGCAGTTCGCCGCCGAAGGCGCAATCGCCGGTTAAAACACGGCGCAGGCGGCCATCACAGCCAGCCATTGGCAGCCATGCGCTCGGCGATGAACCTGGCCACGAGCGCGTGTTCGTGCGGCGTCGGGTGCGCATCGTCGGCGAACGTGAAGTCGCTGACGTCGCCAGGCTTGAGATTGCGGGCATTGCACAGCAGCGCAGAGCCGCCCAGCACATTGGGCCCGCAGGCGGCGGTGGTGACGTTGGTCGGGCCGTACGCGGTGGGATTGGCGGCCTGGTCGCGCGTGAAGGCGAACAGGTCGATTTGCAACACCTGCGGCGCGCCGGCCAGACCCTCCCTGAGCGCGGTGTGAAGGCGTCGACCATGGCGGCGATCAGCGCCTGGGTCGGCGGCGCCTGCAGCCGGGCGAGCGGCGTGACGGAGATATCCGGCAGATTGTTGACGACGATGTAATTGGCGCCGTTGGCGACAATGCGGTTGCGCACCAGGTCGGCAAGTTCGGCGCCGGCCGTCGCCATCGCCGCCACGGCGGCGGCCGGGGACGTGGTGCCGGCCGCCAGCTGATCGAGCAGGAAGATGGCGTCGTTGCTGCCGGCGGTGACGAACACGACTTCATTGCCGGTGAACCTGCCGCCGGTAGCGGCCAGGTGGTTGGCGATCTGCGTGACGACGGGCACGGTCAGCTGGCCGAGCGGCGAGCCGGTAAGGCGATGGCGCGGCCCAACGGGCGCGGTCACGCGCGCGCCCGGCTGGGCGTAGCCGAGGCAGCCGGGATGGTTCAGGCTGTCGCCAAAGATGACTTGCGCACTGAAGCGTGGGCCGTGGTCGGAGCCGCCGCCGCATGCGGCCAGCAGTGCCGCCAACAGCATCGCCAGCACAACGCAAAATTGCCGCATCGTCGCCCCCGATGGTGTGCACGCCGACGTTTGGCGCTGTTCCAATATGCCAGCGTTGGGCGGCGCGGCACGGGCGCACGCGTGACGAAACGCCGGCGGTTTGAGGGTGGTCAAAGGCCAGCGATCAGCAAGGGCGCGGCGACACCGCGCGCGCATCGACCGCGCGAGAGCGGTCTTGTGCAATTAATTTTGCCGTCCCACCATGTTATGATGGCCTCTCTGCCAGCAGCGGTTTATCGCTGCCGATGCCTTCACCGCCCGTTCCCCGTTCTACTCCACGCCATGCGCCTTGCCCTCCTGACCGATTTGCACGCCAACCGCGAAGCGCTGAGCGCTTGCCTGGCGCATGCCGAGCAGCAGAACGCCGACCAGTACGCCTTCACGGGCGACTTCGTCGGCTATGGCGCCGACCCGGCGTGGGTGCTCGATACGGTGATGGACTATGTGCTGCAGGGCGCCGCCGCGGTGCAGGGCAATCACGACTATTCGGTGACGCACGCCACGCGCCCGCAAATGCATGCCGAGGCGCGCGAAGTGATCGAATGGACGCGCGGCCAGCTCAATGCGGCGCACCTGTCGTTCCTGGCCGGGCTGCCGCTGACGGAGGAGCGCGGCAACATGCTGTTCGTGCATGCCAGCGCGTTCGATCCGGGCAAGTGGGAATATGTAACGGGCCTCGAAGAAGCCGAGCGCAGCCTGAAGGCGACGCGCAGCCGCATGGTGTTTTGCGGCCACGTGCACACGCCGGCGCTGTACCGGCGGGCCGACGATGGCCGCATGGGCAGTCACTCGCCGGCGCCTGGCGCGCGCATCGCCATCAAGCCGCAGCACCAGTACCTGGTCATTCCCGGAGCGGTGGGCCAACCGCGCGACGGCAATTGCGCCGCCTGCTATGCCATCTACGATGACGTGACGCGTGAACTGACGTACTTCCGGGTGCCGTACGACCATGGCGCGGCGGCACGGCGGGTGATCGCCTCGGGGCTGCCGATCGTGTTCGCGATGCGGCTGATCGAGGGAATCTGACGGTGATCTGAGTTAGACCGCGGCGGCTGTCTTCATGCGGTTGCGGCGGGCACGGTTCATGAAGAACCAGATGATGGCCACCGGGATCAGCACCGGCAACAGCAGCGGCGACAGGACCGCGGCGACGACCAGGAAGCCGACTCCCAGGCCGATCGTCAGCAGCAGCCCGACGCCGGCGAACACGATCGCCAGCACGGCGCCAACCATCAGCACGACCAGAGCGCCGATGATCAGGCCGCCGCCGGCGAACAGCAGGCCGATGAGCGCGCCCAGCGGGCCGTCGACCATATCGCCGTCGATGTCGAAGTCCATCGGGAACGGATCGGCAAAGACATTCCAGACCAGCATAAAGCACAGCAGCAGGATGATGACAGGGGCGATTTTTTTCATGGCAAGGCCTCGTTAAGGAAAAATGATTCGGCTGGGTTCGTTCAGGTATGCATGCACTGTAGACAAGCGCGGCGACCGGCGACAGCGGATTGCGACAGGCTGCAAATTACACGGGTCAGAGTTGTCGAAAGGGGCGACGAATCGCGCGCGGGCCAGTTGGCGCGGGCGGCGATTTGCCGCAATTGCCGAGGTTCTCCTTGAAAAGCCCGCCTCATTGCCTATACTGAACCCCTGCTTTATCGAAGGGAGAGCCAATGCTTGCCGCCTGTTTTGCGCTGACCGTGCCGACGTCGTTGCTGTTCGGCTGGGATGGTCCGAAAGGACCGCCTTCGGCGCCGCCGGCCATACCGCCGATCATCATCAACCCCTACACTTACCAAACACCGGGCCCGGCCATCGACCCGCCGGTGCCGGCAATGGGGCCGCCCATCGCCCCGCCGCCAGGTCCGCGCCAGAGGTTGTGACAGGCCGCCCGCTCTTCGCCGGTTTCTTTTGCCTGCTCGCAAAACGTGCGTCCGCGCGCGCTTACTTCTCCGATTCGGTAAAATCGCGCTGTTGAGCCGGCCATGGAGCCGGTTCGTCCACCAACGAACCGAAAGTGACCACGATGAACGATGAAGAAACTGGCCACGCGCCCGACGACGACGCCCCGATCCAGGAAGCACGGCTGTGGAAGGGCAACGGCTGGACCGCGCGGGTGATCAAGAACGACGATGACGAAGGCTGGGCGGTGGCGATGATCAAGGACGGCGAGCCGGAGCCGGCGCTGGTGGGACCGTGGACGATGGGGCGCGACAAGAAAAATCCGAAGCCGCTCGACGTCAACGCCTTCCACACGCTGGTCAAGACGGCGGCTGAAGTGCTGCGCCGCCATGAGCAGCAGCTGCATGCGATGCTGCACAAGAGCACCGTGGTGGCCAGCGACGGCATCGAGCTGAAGGTCACGCTCGACATCGTGCCCGACGACGAGCATCCGTATGCGCTGCTGAGCGCGTTTGATGAGGTAGGCGAGCGCATCGCGCAAGCGCGGGTGGCGGCCAATTTCAAGCTGTCGCCGGCGAGCGCGGCGAGCTGGGTGGAGAACGAATTTCGCGCGCCGCGCTGAAAACCCACACTTTGCCAGCCTTTTGTTAGCTGACCGGACCATCCGGGCGGGGAAACTGATAATATTTCCCAAATGCATTTAACAAAAGGACCATGATGGAAAGTCGCCTCAGCCGCCTGGAAACCGTCCAGGCGATGCTGCTCGAGATCGGGCAACTGTCGACCGCCGGCGGTGACATCACCGAATTCATCCGCGCGGTGCACCGCTCGCTCGGGCGCATCATGTATGCGGCCAATTTCTATGTCGCGCTCAGTGAGCGCGAAGACGACAGCGTGCGCTTCGTCTACTTTGTCGATGAAGTCGATCCGACGCCCGATCCGGAAGAGCGGGTCACGCTCGCCTCGCCCGACCAGTCGCCGACGGCGTGGGTGATGCTGAACCGGCGCACCCTGGTGATGACGGCGGCCGAGCACAATGCGCGCGGCGACGGCAGCAGCTGGGGCCTGGGCAGCACCGCCGAGCACTGGCTCGGCTGCCCGCTGCTGGACCGCCAGCATCAGGCGCTCGGCGCCATCGTCATCCAGAGCTATTCTGCCGAACACAGGTTCAACGACGAGGACCAGGCGCTGTTCGCGCTGCTGGCCAACCATGTGTCGAACGCGCTGCAAGGCCTGCAGAGCATGGACCGGCTCGAGCGCGCGGTGCACGAGCGCACCGCGCTGCTCGAGCAGCGCAATGTGGCGCTGCAGGAAGCGCAGTCCGAGCTGGTGCGGCAGGAAAAGCTGGCCTCGCTGGGGCGCCTGGTGGCCGGCGTGGCGCATGAAATCAACACGCCGCTGGGCATTTGCGTGACCGCCACCAGCCACCTGGTGCAGGAGCTCAAGCTCACGCGAGAAGAGCTGGCGGCCGGCGAGATGACGGCGGAGAGCCTGGAGCAGTTTTTCGACATCGTCGACCAGTCGCTGCGCATCATGACGACCAATACGCAGCGCGCGGCGGCGCTGGTGCGCAGCTTCAAGCAGGTGGCGGTGGACCAGTCGTCGGACGACATCCGCAGTTTCGATCTGAAGAAGTATCTGAGCGAAGTGTTGCTGTCGCTGCAGCCGAAGTTGAAGGGGCGGCCGGTGAAAGTCGAGGTCGATTGTGGGCCGGACATCAAGCTGGAGAGTTTTCCCGGGGCGGTGTCGCAAGTGGTCACCAACATGCTGATGAATTCGCTGGTGCATGGCTTCGAGGGCGATCAGTCGGGCGTGATCGTCATCAAGGGCGCGCTGGAGGGAGACACCGTGGTGCTCGATTACAGCGACAACGGCGCCGGCATGGATGCGGAGACGCTGGCGAAACTGTTCGATCCGTTTTTCACGACGCGGCGCGGCAGCGGTGGCAGCGGGCTCGGCGCGCACATTTTGTACAACCTGGTCACGGGCGCGCTGGGCGGCACGGTGAAGGTCGACAGCGCGCCGGGGCAGGGCCTGCAATACCACCTGCGGTTTCCGCGCAGCCGGCGCAAGGAGAAGGTTGCCGCGTGAGATGACACGGCGTGGTGACTTGCCAGGGGTCCCCGCTGCGCGGTTTTTTTCGGCTGGCGGCCTGGCGCTGCCGGCTTAGTCGGGCCAGCGGCGGTTGATGTCGACGGCCTGGTCGATGTTGGCAATGAGCAGCTCGACGTATTTTGGATCGAGGTGGTGTCCCGCCACTTCACGCAGGTGATCGACCACCTGCTCGATCGGCCACGCTTCCTTGTAGCAGCGTTTGTGGCTGAGCGCGTCAAACACGTCGGCGACCGCCACGATCCGTGCGTACGGGTGGATGTCGAGCCCCTTCAGCCCTTGCGGATAGCCGGTGCCGTCGTATTTTTCGTGGTGCTGGTGGGCGATCACGGCGGCCGCCTTCAGGATCGGCCGTGACGAGCCGTCCAGGATCGACAGGCCGACGTTCGGATGCTGCTTCATGATTTCCCACTCTTCCGGCGTCAGCTTGCCCGGCTTGAGCAACACCGCGTCGGGCGTGGCGATCTTGCCGATGTCGTGCATCGGCGCCGCGTGCATCAGCACCGCCGTTTCGTCTTCCGGCAAGCCGGACGCCAGCGCGAGCAAATGGCAAACCTGCGACATGCGCCGCACGTGGTTGCCCGCTTCGTGCGAACGCGACTCGACGACGTCGCCGAGCCGCAAGATCAGTTCGGCCTGCGTATCGGTGATCTCCTGGTTCAGCAGGATGTTGTCGAACGCGATCGCCACGCCCGAGCAGAATACTTCGAGCAGCTGCGCATCGATGTCGGAGATTTCATCCACGCCCTTGAGCACCAGCAGCGACGCCTTGCCGCTGTGGTTCGGGAAATAGCCGACGTAGGTGTCGCCGTGCAAGCGCGAGATGCGGTTGTGGCGCGCGTCATCGAGCTGGGCGAGCAGGTCCGGGCCGATCACCTCGCCGCCGAGGTCGCCAATCTGGGCCAACACCTCATATTCGGTTTCGCCGGTGATGAGGCTGGCGCCGGACAGGCGCAGCAGCATGCTCTGCTCGAGGCGCAGCAGCGCGACGACTTGCTGCAGCAGGCCGCTGGCGAAGTCTTTCAGATTGCGTTGCTGGAAGATGTGGGCCGACGCGGCGATCACGCGCTCGAGGCCTTCTCGGTAGTTCAGCTGGGCGCGGCGGGCATCTTCGACCTTCATGATGTCGCGGTAGGCGCGCAGCGCGGCGAACGTGGTGGTGAACAGCTTCGTGCGGTCGAGCTCGGTCTTTTCCTTGTAATCGTTGATGTCGTAGTCAACGATCACACGCTCCTCCGGCGCCTGGCCAGGCTGGCCGGTGCGCAGGACGATGCGGGTGAACTGGTTGCCCTGGTCCTTGCGCATCCAGCGCGCCACTTCGAGGCCGCTGTCCTCTTTTTCCATCACCACATCGAGAAACACCAGCGCGATGTCGGTCTCGCGCGCGAGGATTTCCTTCGCTTCGGCACCGCTGTAGGCGTGCAGAAAGGTCAGCGCGCGCTCGTCGAGGCGGAAACGGGTCAAGGTCAGCTTGGTGACATCATGAATATCAGGCTCATCGTCGACAAGCAATACTTTCCACGGGGCGAGTTTTGGCGCGGCGGAAGAGAGAAAGGACATGGGACGTGTTCCGATACCGTTGATTGAAGTCGACAATAAGAAAGTTGCCTGAACGCAGGCGTTTGGTCGATTGTAGTATGAGAAATGCCCATTAACAACAATCAATGTTAAATGTCTTACTATCGAGCATCGAATCTGTTGCAAAGGCTATCTTGGATAGCGTTTCTGACAGGATTCGCAGAAGAAACTGCGCCGATTTGCCGTGCCGAGGTGGGCTTTGGTGAACTTGATATTGCAGCGCGGGCAAATAACCTTCTTGTGCGCCAGCCAGTTTTGCCGCAGGACGAAGGCTTTCTTCCACGCCAGGAAGTCGAAGCAGTATTGACGCGCCTCGGTCACCAGCTCGCGCAACTTGGCCGGCGGCAGCGCGCCGACCGGGCTCAACGGGTGGACCTTGATGCGGAAGAGCACTTCATTCTTGACGATGTTGCCGACGCCGGCAAAGATGGTCTGGTCGAGCAGGGCGTCGCACGCCAGCGTCGCCGGCGCGGCGCGCAGTTTCTTGAGCGCCTTGCGCGCGCTCCACTGGTCGGACATGACGTCGCCGCTCCAGTCGTACACCGAATCGAGGTCGGTATCGACCAGCTTGATGGAGCAGCCGTAGAAGTTCAGTTCGCCGCCATCTTGCATGCCCAGCGCCATGCGCGGCGGGCGGTCCTTGCGCTCGTCGATGCGGTAGCTGCCGAACAGCATGAAGTGAACGCGAAAGGCCATGTCCGGCAGCTCGACGATAAATTGCTTGCCGAAGGTGCGCAGCGACAGGATCGGCTGGCCGAGCAGCTCGGCGGGCTCGAACGCGGCGGTGTCGCCTTCGGCGGTCATGATTTCTTGCCCTTCGAAACGGGCTGCTTCCTCGCGCAGGATGACGAGCGATGGTCCTTCAGGCATGGTTGAGTCTCCTTTCGGAGCATTCTGGAGGCAAGCGTGCCGGCGCGGTGTGCGGGGACTAACATTTCGATACAAACTGAGATTATCAACATACAAACGGCGGCGCGGAAAGGCGTATATTGGTCGTGCTGGATTGCAGCGTGAAAGGAACCAACATGAAGACTGTATTCAAGAGCCTGGTCCTGGCCGGTGTGGTGTTCGCCGCGGCGGGCAGCGCGTCGGCCGCCGTGACCGTGACGTTTGCCAATCCCGACAATTTCCGCGACATGCCGTTTGCGCCGAGCGACCGGGCCGAAGTGCTAAAGGAGCTGACCGAGCATTTCGAGCGCCTTGGCAAGGATCTGCCGCCGGGACATGAGCTTCGCGTCGAAGTACTGGACCTGGACCTGGCCGGCGAGTTGCGACCGAATTTCCGTGGACATAACGATATCCGCATCCTGCGCGGCGGCGCCGACTGGCCGCGGATGGTAGTGCGCTACACGCTCGAATCGAACGGCCAGGTGGTCAGCCGCGGCGAAGATGCGCTCAGCGACATGATGTACCTGAACCGCATCCCGCGTTATGCCGACCACGACAACCTGCGCTATGAAAGGCGCATGATCGAGGATTGGTTCAAGCAGAAGTTCGCGGCGCCGAAAGCGGCACGCAGGTAGGTCGCCGATTGCGCCGAGCGCTGCCAGATCGATGCTTCGGGAGGAGCAGATAGCTAATCCGCGGCCGACAAACCGTCATTCGCGAGGATGACGGTTTGTCGTTTTCAGTTCGCAAATAAGGATTCATTGGGCCGCGAAGACCGCATCGCTCAAGGCGCTTTCTTTTCGAGCAGGTGGTGCATGTTGGCGAGCGCATCCTTGACGGTGTAGTCGGACGGCACGGTGAACAGCGCCGCTGCCGGCTCCTCGCGCTTGAGCGAAGTCAAGCGGTAAGTGTTGTCGCCGGCGCGCGGGTCGCTGTGCTTGGTCAGCAAAGTCACCTGCAGCTCGGGCGAATACCAGCTCTCGTCCGACACGACGATCGCGCTGCGGTTGCCCACTTCGCCCGCCGGAATCTCGTAGCTGCGCAGCTTGCCTTCGGCCTTGACGCCTTCGATCTCGCGTGTGCCGAGGTCCTTGGCGGTGGCGTTCTTCGACCATTTCACATCGCCGAGTGCGCCGCTCAGCGGACCGAGTCGAACCAGCATATCGCGGCTGCCGGGCGTCACCTGCATGTTCGGCGCTTCAATGCGCACAGCGGTGCCTTCGCCGACATGCACTGTCAAGTCGCCGTCGTGCCCTTCGAGGTGGCGCACGATGATCTCGCGGCGCTCGGCCGGCAGCTTGCCTTCCTTGCGCAACTGGTCAATCTTCGCGCGCGCCGCTTCAGCTGCCGCCTTGCCGATCTCCTTGTTGGCAGTAATCCTGGTGGCGGTCCTGGTGCGCGGGCTCAGTATGTACGTGGTCGACTCGACCGGATCGTGAATCGTCACCGTCTGCACCTCACCCTTGTCGTCGCGCATTTCCTGGCGCGTGCGGCCGGCACTGTCGCGGTAGCTCATCGAGCTGGTCTTGCGGACGATCTGGTTGCCATCGGCCAAGTTCTGCTGGCGCTCGGATACCGCCTCGGCGCTGTACGGCGCGTTCTTGACGGCCTTGACCATCATCCCCATCCGCGGGCCGAAGTGCATGCCGGCCAGGCCGTCGAGGCCGCGCATTTCGATGCGCTGCTGGGTCACCACGCGCGGCTGCGGTGCCGGATCGGCTTCGTCGGCAAAAGCTGGGGCAAAGATCAGGCCGATCAAAGGTGCGAGAAATATTTTTTTGCGATTCATGGAAAACCTCGTGCGGTTGGTAGTGATGGGTTGGTGAAAACTATTGTGCCGCCAGGCGCAGTGCGAGCGGATGGCCGTCGTGGCCGACCAGCATTTCGGCGTGCACCAGGTCACCGGCATTTTCCGGACTGACCGGAACGCCGAGCGAAGCGAGCGCGGTGCGCGGCACGGTTGTCTCGACCATGCGCGGCGCCGGATCCTGTTCGATGCGCTCGAACGAATCGAGGGCGACGAACACGGCGCCGTTATCATCGCGAGCGATCAAGGCGCTCGCGTCGCCGGTTGTCGGCATTGGTGCTTGCAGTGCCAGCATCGTCACGATCAGCACCGCGGTGATGCCGCCGAGGCTGCCGGCGACGCCCCACTGGGCCAGCGACAACTTCTGGAACCAGCGCGGCTTGCGGTGGTAGCTGGCGAACGCCGCCATCAGTTCCTTGTGCACGCCGCGCGGCGTGTTGAGGCTGGCCATGCCGTCGCGCAGCGCGGTCAGCGGGGCGGTCAGGGCGGGGTCGCCGGTAGTGTCGGTTTGCATGTGGGTGCCTCTATGTCAGGCTGATTGTTCGATGGCGGGACGGTGCGCCGCCAGCCGTTTTGCCAGGGCGGCGCGGCCGCGCGACAGGCGCGAGCGGACGGTGCCGATATCGAGCCGGCAGATGTCGGCGATCTCCTGGTAGGACAGGTCGTGCATTTCGTAAAGGATGACGACGTCGCGGTAGTGCGGCGCCAGCAATGACAGCGCGCGGCGCACATCGTCGGCCAGCTCGGCGCCGAGGATGCGGGCGAGCGGCTCGGCCGCTTCGCTGGCGATCTCGGCGGCGTCATCGTCGTCGCCGTCCTGGGCCGCGGGGGGCAGGGTGGCGAGGCGCTGGCGCGGCAGTTCGTGCTTCATGACGAGGTTACGCGCCACGCCGAACAGGAAATTTTGCAGCACGCCGCGGGTGGGGTCGAAGGTGAACTTGGCCGTCAACAAGCCCATGAACACTTCCTGCACGACATCGGCGGCGGTGTCTGCCGATCCGCTGCGCAACAGGGCGAAGCGGAACAGCGGGCCCTGGTGGCGCAGGTACAGCGACGCGAAGGCCGACGCCTCGCCGGCGCGCATCTTGCGTAGCAATTCGGTATCGGCGGGGGCGTGGGCGGGTGTCATGGCGGCGTCTTTAATGGTATTCCCATTTGCGCGCCAGAAAGTTCCAGTTATTTTCAACCCCGGGGTCAGGTCTGACAAACCCCCTCTGTCAGACTAGTTGTCACCCTACATTTTTGGGAGACAACATGAGTAAACTGTATTCTGATGCTTTTATCGAGCAAGCCTTCGTCAAGGTTTATTCTCGAGGCAAACGTACCG
>NZ_JAFCWM010000055.1:0-16314 GCF_049897565.1 Massilia sp. TWR1-2-2
TGCGACGCGTTCTTTCCACAGCGCTTCGCGTTCGATATTTGCCATTCCTATCTCCTTTTCAAAACCGGAGTATGGCTAGGTGGAATTGGCAATGGAAGGTGGGTGGACTGGACGCTTACAGAACACAGGGGTTTGAGGCGCAGTGGAACGGAAAACCGACCGTATCTGAGCACAATCTGAAGCGTAGCCATTTCGGTACGCTATGCTTCGGCCAGGGTTGTCAAAATTCAGTTAAGTAGGCCCCGCTTTCCGTCGAGGTCGCTAACGGACGGTCGAGTGTCACACCTTTATTTAAATTATCTGCAGTTATTTGAATTTGGTCTTTGTGTTGTGGAGACAAGTCGTTATGATGGATTTAACTCCAGTACTGCTTAGCGCCGCTTCTATCTAGCTGCTGTTGTGACTCAAATCCCAGCGCCGATCATTCCCGTCGTTTGGCGTCTTCCGGCAATTCCACATCCTTGAAATTTCTTTGACGATGGCTGATGCAAACTGCGCATCCACCTGTATAGGGGTTTCCTAATTAGCAGGACATGGTCGACCGATTTTGGACAGAAGCAATTTTATAGCCCGGTCGCTACCAGCTAAATTGTTCTCACAGCAAGCTTTGTTTTTTCCTAGATGAGTGCCAAAATGCAACTATCATTGCTGGTCGATAACTTGATGCATGCAAGCCATAGGCACCGAGTTGAACGATTCTACGGCGTTTATAAGCCTGTCGAAGGGCGCCTTCCGAATGGTTGCGATCCGATTAAGCCTTGGATTGCAGTTAAACAACGCCACAAAACGCCGCATCTGGACGCTAATCTAACAGCGCTTGGGCACCAAGCAATTGATAGGTTACCCCTTTGCACTAATGTGCAGTCTCTCATCAGCGCCGCCGAGTGCTTTGGCTGCCTGTATGTGCTTGAAGGCGCTACCTTGGGCGGGATAGTCATTAATCGGCATGTCGAGCAGAAGCTAGGGAAACGCTGAACAATTGATGATTTCTGCGCTGACGACGCGCTCAACAGAGCCGCAATTTTTGGATACTTAAATTTTCGTTTTCAAGCGGCCAAACCAGCGAATTTCCCCTTTTTTGATACATTTCCCCCGTGCTCTCGTCTTCAGGACGGAGCTCGGGTTTCAGAGACCCTAAATTGCCGGCCTGCCAGCACCAAATTCGCGAAACCGAACAGCGTGAACAGTTGCGCGGTGTTCTTCGCCAGGCCGCGATAGCGCGCCTTACGATGACGGAAGAGGTTCTTCACCACATGGAATGGATGCTCAACTTTCGCCCGAACGCTGGCCTTCAAGTGCTCCAGCTTTTCCATCGCGCGACCGAGTTTGTTGTTGGGCAGTGCCTTGCGTTTGGCGCGCTTCATCGCGACGTGCCAAGTCACGCTTTTCCCAAGATTCTCTTCGCGCTTTTCGACGCCCTGGTAGCCTGCATCGCCCATCGCCGCAACTTCATCACCGTGCAGCAACGCGTGTGCCTGCGTGACGTCCGAGACGTTGCCGGCCGTGCCGATCACGGTGTGGACAAGGCCAGAAGCCGCGTCCACGCCGATATGGGCTTTCAGCCCGAAGTGCCAGTCATTGCCTTTCTTGGACTGGTGCATTTCAGGATCGCGCTTCTTGTCTTTGTTCTTGGTCGACGGTGGCGCCGCGATCAGTGTGGCGTCGACGATCGTTCCTTCCCGCATCATCAAACCCTGCGCTGCCAAATGCCTGTTGATCGTCTCAAAGATCTTGCGTGTGAGTTCATGGGTCTCAAGCAGCCGACGGAATTTCAAGAGCGTCGTCGCGTCCGGTGCCGACTCACGATTGAGGTCGATCCCGACGAAGGCACGAATCGCCTGGCTGTCGTAGATCGCGTCTTCGATGCCTTCGTCAGAAAGGCCAAAGCACTGCTGGGCGACATACATGCGCAGCATGCGTGCCAGCCCGATCGGCGGGCGGCCGGCACCTTCTACTTTCGGGTAGTGCGGCTCAATCAGTTCATGCAATTTCGACCAAGGCGTAACGGTGTCGATCTTGGCGAGGAAGCGGTCGCGCCGTGTCAGCTTCTTCTTGGCGGCGTATTCGAGGTCGGAAAAACTTTTCTGCATGATCGACTGGACGGTGTTCGTGATGCCATTATTGTCGCAGGACTTGCTCGCGACCGAAATGGGTTTCGGAAGAATAAATCAGTGCTTCCCTAGGGGTTACACCTGCCACAGGCGGGAGATTCTTTAACGCCCACGGCGAAAATACGGATTCGATGTGGCACCAGTTCCGGGATGCTATTCCTGCTTTCTCTTTGCACTCATACCAGCAGGAGATGGTTGGCGCGAGCGCGCTCGCCACGTTCGCAACACTCCACCACTGGTGCGAGAAAGGAGCGGAACAATGAATTTGATAAGTGCAGGCACGTCCAGCCCTGGCATACTTCCTGAGCTCTACAGCACCAAGCGTGATGGCCTAACGATTGCCAACTGCGACAGTGAGCCGGTTCAAACCCCGGGCTGCGTGCAAGCCCATGGGGCCTTGCTGGTACTTCGGCTATCGGACTTGCGTATTCTACAAGCCAGTGAGAACGCCGCTGCCATATTCGGACAATCGGCCCAGCAGCTTTTGGGCCAGCAAATTGGTACCGTCATTGGCGCTGAAGGACAACGTCGGTTGCGCAATTTGTTAGATCAGGAATCTACCGATTGCACTCCGATTTATCTGTTGACCTTGCCCGATAAATGTTCCAGTAGTAACGGAAAAGCCGCCCTGGATGTGTCGGTCCATACGGTTGACGGCGTTGCAGTGCTGGAATTTGAAGCCACATGCCATACGTTGGAACCCAAACCCGACTATTACGCTCTAGTCAAAACGACATTGGCAAAACTGCAGACGTCGAGCTCGCTGCAACAGTTTTGCGATGTCGTTGTTAATGACATTCGCGCGCTGACCGGCCTCGACCGAGTGATGGTTTATAAGTTTCACGACGACGGACATGGAGAGGTCTTGGCGGAGAGCCGACGTGCCGACATCCCATCCTGGCTCGGCTTGCACTATCCCGCCGAAGACATTCCAAAGCCGGCGCGCGCAATTTTTACCAAGACGTGGATACGGCCTGTTTCCGACGTTGCGGGCCCGCTCGCAGAACTCGTCCCGTTGGCAAATCCGGATACCCTCAAGCCGCTTAACATGACATATTGTGTCTTGCGCGGCGTCTCCATCATGTACACCGAATACCTGCGCAACATGGGAGTGACGGCGGCGCTGACGATGGCTATCCGTCGTAACGATAAGCTGTGGGGACTCATTGCCTGTCACCACTACGAAGGGCCACAACATATTCCACAACACATCCGTGCTGCCTGCGAATTCTTGGCGCAGATCGTCTCGCTTCAGCAGCAGGCGACCGAAGAGAAGGAGTATCTCGCTTACCGTCTAAAGATTGAAGGCGCACACCAGGTGTTGTTGGCCGTAGCGGCACGCGACGGCGGTTTAGCCGGCCTCATCAACGGCACCCAATCGCTGTTGAACGGTATCGACGCCGGTGGCGCCGCACTCTACTATCTTGATCGTTGGTGGTGCATTGGCAATACGCCCACCGACGATCAGTTGACGGAGCTGGGCGAATGGCTGACTGTCACCATGCTCCCCTCCTGCCCGCGTCCCTTGTACGCGACGGACAGGCTGGCGCAGGAGTACCCCCCTGCCGCCCGGTTCGCTGACGTGGGCAGCGGTTTGTTGGCCGTGCCAGTGTCGGCAAACAGACGCGACCTGATGCTGTGGTTTCGCCCCGAAACGATCCAAACAGTGAACTGGGGGGGCAATCCGCACGATAAGCCAACTGTGCTAGGCCCAAACGGTCCGCGGCTGACCCCGCGCCACAGTTTTGAGCTATTTACGGAATCGGTGCTGCAGCAATCTCTGCCGTGGAGACTAGTGGAAATCGACGCTGCTGCCGGCTTGCGCTTTTTGGTCGCCGAGCTAGTGGCAGGACAGTCTGGACAGCGTACCGTGCTGCATGCTGACCTTGCGCGCAGCAACGAAGACCTTGACGCATTTGTGTACATTGCCAGCCATGATTTGAAAGAGCCGTTGCGCGGCATTTACCGATACGCGCATCAACTGCGTGACGATTTTGCGTCAATGATAGACGACGAGAGTCGTCGCAAGCTCGACGGGCTGGTACGGCTTTCCGTGCGCATGGATGGTTTGCTCGACTCCATGCTGCATTTCTCGCGTGTCGGTGGAACCGATCTGTTAATCGAAGAGGTCAACCTCAACGAAAGCTTGGCAGACGCCTTGGACTCTCTCGGCTCGCGCACTATTGACGACAAGAATGCAGTGACGGTACCGCGGCAGCTTCCGACCGTGCAGTGCGATAGAATCAGATGCCGCCAAATTTTGGTCAATCTGCTGTCAAACGGCTTGAAATACAGCGATGTTGCAAGCAGGCACGTCGAAGTAGGTTACATCGGCGCCGATGAAATCCATGCAAGGCCTGGCTGTCCCAGCGACATGCAGGGCCAAGCAATTTACTATGTGGCAGACAATGGCATAGGCATCCAAGCCAAGCACTACAATCACATCTTCAAACTGTTCAAGCGGTTACACGGCCACGACGGCTACGGCGGCGGCAGCGGCGCCGGCTTGACGATCGTTCGCAAGCTCGTTGAACAGCATGGCGGGCAGGTTTGGGTCGATTCCTTGGCAGGACAGGGATCGACCTTCTATTTCACACTGCCAGGTAGGGCATCAGTAATCCAATGACGACAACCGACGGCAAAGCGACATCGCCAACGATCCATCCTCGCCCGTACAGTACCAAGCGCGATGGCCTGAATTTCGATAATTGTGATACCGAACCTGTGCAAATCCCGGGATGCGTGCAAGCGCACGGGGCGCTGTTGGTACTGCGCCTGGCTGACCTGTGCATCATGCAGGCGAGCGACAACGTCGAAGCTATACTAGGCAACCCCGTCCAGACAATCTTGAACCGTCCTGTTGGTGATGTGATCGGTAGCGAAGGCGAGCGGCAATTACGAGAGTTGATCGCTACGCAATTGCTGGACCGTAATCCGCTGTATCTCTTATCGTTGCCAGGCGGCCGTGGCCAAGCGGGCGACGCAGGCATTATCGATGTGACAGTCCATGTGATCAACAATGTGGCAATTCTGGAATGTGAATCGACCGGCCGCAGCGCTGCTGTCAGTCTGGATTATTACGCCTTGGTCAAAAAAACCGTGGCGCGACTACAAACAGCCGATTCGCTGTTGCAGTTCTGCGGCCACGTAGCCGAAGAAATTCGCGAAATCACCGGCATGCATCGGGTAATGGTTTACAAATTTCATCAGGATGGCCACGGCGAGATTTTTGCGGAGAGCAAGCGCGCCGATTTGGCGCCATGGCTCGGCATGCATTTCCCGGCTGAAGACTTTCCTAAGCCAGCCCGTGATATGTTCAGCAAAATTTGGCTGCGCCCAATTCCTGACAGTTACGGTGCCTTGGCGGAAATGGTTCCCTTGCATTATCCGGATACCGACGAGCCGGTCGACATGACGTACTGTTCTCTTCGAGGCGTGTCAATCATGTACACCGAATACCTGCAAAACATGCTTGTAAGCGGTTCTGCCGTCATGGCCATTCGCCGCGAAGACCAGCTGTGGGGTCTCATCACTTGTCATCATTACGGCGAGCCAAAGCACCTTCCCTACCAAGTAAGGGCGGCATGCGAATTATTGGCTCAGGTCGTGTCGCTTCAGCATAACGCCGCTGAAGACAAGGAGCACCTGGCCTACCGGCTCAAGTTGGATTCGGTTCACCAACAGCTATTGATGATGGCTGCACGCGGCGGCGGTGTCGCCGGTTTGGCAATTAGCGCGCAGTCCCTGCTCAACGGTATCGAAGCCGGCGGCGCCGCGCTATACCATGATGACCAATGGTGCTGCGTGGGAGCAACACCTGACGTTGTCCAATTGTCGCAATTGGGCGAATGGTTAAATGAGGTGAAATTTGCCACGACTACCGCGCCGGTGTATGCCACGGATAGCCTCGCGGCTGATTACACCCCTGCGGCTGCATTTGCCAATGTGGCAAGCGGTTTATTGGCTATCCCGCTTTCGCGCCACGGGCGCGCCTTGGTGCTATGGTTCCGGCCCGAATTTATCCAGACAGTGAACTGGGCAGGAAACCCGCATGACAAAGCCATGGTGCCTGGCCCAAACGGTCTTCGGCTGACCCCGCGTTCCAGTTTTGCCCTTTTTGTCGAATCGGTGCGGCAACGCTGCCTTCCGTGGACGCCCGTAGAGTGCGCCGCAGTCGCTAAGCTGCAGCAACAGCTGGTTGAACTCGTCATCGAAAACGTGGAACAGCGCCTGACCCTTAATGCCGAATTGGCGAACAGCAACGCAGAACTTGATGCGTTTACCTATGTCGCCAGCCACGACCTCAAGGAGCCTCTGCGTGGCATTCATCAATACGCTTTTCAATTAGCCGAAAATGCCATGCTGCCCGATCACAAGGACCGGAGCAAGCTCGATCGGATGATACGCCTGACTGTGCGCATGGACAGTTTACTGGAATCGCTACTGCATTTTGCCCGCATCGGGAAGACCGTATTGACGCTCGATAATGTCAACCTCAACGAAATCATCACCGAAGCCGTCGAGATTGCAGACAGCCCTAAGGATGCACTAGTAGAACTCGTACTTCCCCGTCTCCTTCCGACGATACGTTGCAATCGAGGCTGGTGTAGGGAGATCTTTACTCGCCTCATATCGAACGCGCTGATCTTCACCGACGCCGTTCCAAAGCGCGTGGAGATTGGCATGATCGAGGCCGGCGAACTGCACTCAAGGCCCTGCTGTCCGCCTGGTTCGCGGCATCATACGATTTATTATGTAAGCGACAATGGCATCGGCATTCCTTCTTCATATTTTTCTCACATTTTCAAACTTTTCAAAAGACTCCATGGCCGCGACGAGTACGGCGGCGGTAATGGTACTGGCTTGACCGTCGTGCGCAAGCTGGTTGAGCGCCATGGCGGCAAAATATGGCTAGATTCGGTGACCGGTGGAGGAACGACGTTCTATTTCACATTGCCGCTTGGGGATGCCTCCGAAAGCGCGAGCGTTCGTTCATGACCGCCCCTCCAACACACGACTGGCGTATCGTCATCATTGACGATAGTCCGGACGACCGCAGTGAAATCCGGCGGCTTCTGCTGCGTGGCAGCATAGACCGTCGTTACATTTTTTCTGATGCGCAAACCGGTGCAGCGGGCGTGGACGCCGTACTTGCCAGCCCGGAAAAGCCCGATTGCGTGGTGCTCGACTTTAATCTGCCAGATATGGACGCGCTCGACGTGCTCAAGACCTTGGCTGGGGCTGACGGGCTGCCGGTGTGCCCAGTGGTGGTTCTAACCGGAGGAACCGGTGCCGAAATCGGACGTCTCGTTCTGCGCGCGGGCGCCCAGGATTATATTGCCAAAGACGGGCTGACCCCGCTTGCTTTCACCCGTATTGTTGAAAACGCCGTCGAGCGTTTGGCGATGGCGCGTGAACTGTTTGGGCGCAACGCCGCGCTGACCCTCTCCGAAAAAGCACTATCGGAGGCGGATCGGCGCAAGAACGACTTCATTGCAACACTTGCGCACGAATTGCGGAACCCGCTGGCGCCAATTGCGAGCGGGTTGCATGTGGTTCGGCTAACAACCGATCTGGCTAAGTTGCCCGGCCTTGTTAATATAATGGAGCGCCAACTCAGCCAGATAACGCGCCTGATCGATGATTTACTCGACATTTCCCGCATCACTAGTGGCAAGGTTTTACTCCGTTTACAACGCATTTTGGTCGATGTTGTCATTGAAGAGGCCGCAGAGGCAGCAACGCCCTTGGTCCAGTCTGCACAGCAAACCTTGAACGTCATCTTGCCGCAGCAACCGCTATGGCTCGAAGCTGATCCCGCTAGGCTAGTTCAGATGATTGGCAACCTACTGAGTAATTCTGCAAAATATAGCGAAAACGGCAGCAATATTACGCTATCCGCGCGCGCCGAAGGGGCTGAAGTAGTTATTGAAGTCACTGATACCGGCTTGGGTATTCCCGAGCACATGCTCGGCCAAGTTTTCGACATGTTTACCCAGATCAACCATACACTTGACCGGAGTCAAGGCGGCTTGGGCATCGGCCTGGCTCTCGTCAAGCAGTTGGTTGAAATGCATGGCGGAAGAATTGTGGCCGCAAGCCCGGGCTCGGGTCTGGGATCCACTTTTTCACTCCGGCTACCGATGTCCGTCGCGCCGCAAAACACGTTTATTGACCCGCTAAGCAGCGACCCCCTACTGTCGCCTAGCCGTCGTATTCTTGTTGTCGACGATAACGTCGACGCGGCCACGATGCTGGCGATGATGCTTGGCCTTTCCGGGCATATGGTACGGGCAGCTTATAGTGGCGAGGAGGCCCTTGCGGTAGGCGTTGAATTCCTCCCTGAAATAGTTTTCTTGGACATAGGCCTTCCGGGAATGAACGGCTATGAAACAGCTCGGCAATTTCGCGCTTCGCCGCTGCTGAAAGCCGCCGTCCTGATCGCGCTTACAGGATGGGGCGGCAAAGCGGATCGTTGCCGGTCAACGGAAGCCGGTTTTGACGCGCATTTGACCAAGCCGGTCGAATTCGCCACCATTGACGCCTTACTGAGGCGGTTTAAAGACACGGGCAGTGACTGTGGAAATGTTACCCTTGTAGTCAGTTAAAAGACGCTATCGCAAATCTATGATTTTGGACGACACGTTCAACACCGGCGGCGTCGCCATTGGCGGGACCGACAGTTTTTGGGCCGACGACCGAAAGACCCTCGCTACCGAGGTCGCAGAACCCGCGCGTCAGGCATTACCACTCCAGCGCCATCAGCCGCTGCGCCATGCGCGGCCAGCACAGCTTCGCCAGCTGCGCGCGTTCGGCCCAGCAAAAGCCATCGACCTCCGGCGTCGACGCGCCCGTCGCGTGGTGCGCGAAAAAGCTGATGCAGGCGAGGTGATCGAGGCTTGCCAGGTCGTCGCCGCTGCGCACCAGGTACAGGTGCAGCCGCTTGTCGGGCCGGTAGTCGAAGACGCCCAGGTCTTCGAAGCGCTCGGGCGCAAACGCAATGCCGGCTTCCTCGCGCAATTCGCGCATCGCCGCCTCCAGCGTGCTCTCGCCCGGGTCCTGCATGCCTTTCGGGATGTCCCATTTGGCGGTGTGGGTGACGTGGCACAGCAGCAGCTGGCAGGCCGGATTGACGATCAGCGTGCCGCACGACACCGGCAACGGACCCTTCACGCCTGCGCTCCGGCCACACTGCGCACGACGCCGCGCAGCGCGTCGAGGCTGACCGGCTTGGTCAGGTGCTGGTCGAAGCCGGCGTCTTCAGCCTGCATCAGGTCGCCGCTGGCGCCCCAGCCGGTCAGCGCCACCTTCGCCAGCTCGGGCGTCGAGCGGATCGCGCGCGCCACCTGGTGGCCACTCAAGACGGGCAGCCCGATGTCGAGGAACACCAGGTCCGGCCTGAACTCCCTTGCCAACGCCAGGCCTGCGTGGCCGTCGTGCGCCACGCGCGGCTGGTGACCGAGCATCGTCAGCAGCGCCGCCAGGCTGTCGGCGGCGTCGGCATTGTCGTCGACCACGAGCACCCGCAGCGCGGGACCCGGCGCCGGCGCCGCCTCGCCGCGGCCGCCGTCGCGGCTGCCGTCGCGGCTGCCGTCGCGGCTGCCGCCGCCGCCCAGCGGCAAGCGTAATGTGAACGTACTGCCCTGATCGCGGCCGGCGCTGTCGGCCGCCACACTGCCGCCGTGCAGCTCGGCCAGCCGGCGCACCAGCGACAGCCCGATGCCCAGGCCGCCCTGGGCCCGATCCATATGGCCGCGCACCTGGGTGAACATCTCGAACACGGCGCCGAGCGATTCGGCCGGCATGCCGATGCCGCTGTCGCGCACCGCCACCAGTGCCTGCCCCTCCTCGGTCCACGCCGACAGCACGATGCGCCCGCCAGCCGGGGTGTACTTGGCCGCGTTATTGAGCAGGTTGCTCAGCACCTGGACGATGCGCGTGGTGTCGGCGTCGAGCACCACCGGCTCGGGCGGCAGGTGCACTTCGAGCTTGTGGCCGCTCGATTCAATCAGCGCCACGCTCGTCTCAAGCGCCATCGACACCAGCGTCTTCAGCGCCACCGGCTGCTTTTTCAGTTCGATTTTGCCGCTCGTGATGCGGGCGACGTCGAGCAGGTCGTTCACCAGGTGGATCAGGTGGCTGAGCTGGCGGTCCATCATGCCGACCACCCGTTCGGTGGCACTGGCGTCACCCGGCGCCATGCGCAGCAGGTCAAGGCCGGTGCGGATCGGCGCCAGCGGATTGCGCAGCTCGTGCGCCAGGGTGGCGAGGAACTCGGACTTGCGGTGGTCGGCCTCGGCGAGGTCGGCGGCCACCCGGCGCAGCGCGTCCTCGGCATTCTTCTGCTCCGTAATGTCGCGCGTCACGGTGGCCAGGCCAATGATGTCGCCGCGGTCGTCGCGCACCGCGAAGCCCTTGAAGTAGACCGGTGCCACCGCGCCGGAGGACAGGTCGGCGAGGTGCAGCTCGCCCTCCCAGCGCGCCGGTTCGCCCGTCAGCGCCGGCAGCACGACGTCCTGCACGAAGGGGCGGCTTTCCGGCGCGAAGAAGTCGACCAGCGAAAAGTCGGAGATCGGCGCGTCTTCCGGGATGCCGGACAGGCGCCGCCCGGCCGGATTGAGGAACATGCCGGTGGCGTCGGGCGTGGTGATGCCGATGAAGTCAGGCGACTGTTCGGCCACCGCGGCCAGGCGCCGGATGCCCTCCTCGGCCAGCCGGCGGTCGGTGTCGTCGCGGAAGTACAGCGCGATGCCGCCGTCCGGCGTCGGGCAGCTGTTGATCTCGAGCCAGCGCCGCTGCGAATCGTAATACGAATCGAACTTGACGTGCGAGCGCTCGGCGGCGCTGCGGCGCAGCCCCTGTTCGATGGCGGTGCCGCGCGTCTGCTCGAACACGTCCCACAACAGCGAGCCGGCCAGCTCGTCGCGGGCGATGCCGGTCTGGCGTTCGGCGGCGTGGTTGGCGTAGCTGATGCGCCAGTCGGCATCGATCGCCAGGAAGCCTTCGCTGATGCTCTCGAGGATATCGTGGGCGCGCTCTTCCGCCGCCATCCGTTCCTGTTGTTCGTGACGCTGGCCGATCACCAGCGAGGCGGTGTTGGCCAGCAGCGCCAGGGCCACGTCCTCGTCATCGAGGCCGGCACATGCCTCACGCCGATACCAGCAGAACACGCCCAGCACGGCGCCCGACGGCGCCACGATCGGCATCGCGCGGCAGGCGTGCAGGCCGTGCGCCAGCGCCAGGTCGCGAAACAGCGGCCAGCTGTCGCAGTCGGCGATGTCGGCGGCGGTGACGACGTCGCCGCTTGCCGCCGCCTGCGCCGCCGGTCCGGCTTGCGGTCCGGGCGGCAGCGCGTCGATCGCGTCCATGAACGCGCGCGGCAGCGATGGTCCGGCGGCGTGGCGCAAGCGCGCGCGCTCGCCGTCGGCCAGCAGGATCGCCGCCAGGCCGGCGCCGCCGGCGTATTCTTCGGCCGTATTGGCCAGCACGTCGAGCACGTCGCCAAGCGGCGCGTCCGAGACGGCCAGTTCGAGCGCGCTGCGCTGGCCTACCGTCAGAAGGCTGGCCGCCTGGAGCTGGCGGAACAGGCGCTCGCGATCCGCTTCGGTCGTGGCCAGCTGTTCGGCCGCCAGCTTTTCGGCGGTGGCGTCGCGGAATATCTTGGCGTAACCGCGCAGCTTGCCGGCGTCGTCGCGCAGCGGCATCATCACGCCGTCGGCGTAAAGGCGCGAGCCGTCGCGCCGCAGGTGCCAGCGGCGATCGAGCGCGCGGCCACTGTTGCGCGCGCGCGCCGCTTCTGCGTGCGGCACGCCGGCGCCCCGGTCTTCGGGTGTGAAGATCATGTCGGCCGAACGTCCCAGCGCCTGCTCGGCGCTCCAGCCGAGGATGTCGGCGGCGCCGCCTTCCCATTCGGTGATATTGCGTTCGACGTCCGTTTCGAAGCCGTTCATGGTCGGCATCTGCACGTCGAGCAGCACCACGGCGAAAGAATGGTCGAGCAACGCGCGCAGCGCCTCTTCGCCGGAGCGGACGTAGACCAGCGCTTCGTCGAGTTCTGCCAGCACCGCTTCAAGCACCAGCAAGTTGGCCGGCTGGTCGTCGACCAGCAGTATCTTGACCTTCTTCTTGTTCATTTGCTGTCGACACTCCTCTCACTGGTCGTTTCATGTCACCTCGACAATGTAGGGCGCGCGCTGTCGGAAGTCAATTGTGCGCATCGGGGACCATGCGCTGGGCTCTTGTAATCCCCCTCTGACACGGAGGCGGCGTTTGAGCCTCTGTCAACAACGCATCTTTCTTTGCATACTGGACAAGTTTTCCTACAATCTGCAAAGACAATCACATGCTCGAACAAGTAGCCGCATCCTTTGACGCCCCCGCCACCGCCAGCGTACGGCAGATGTATCTGTCGCTGAGCGAGCGCGACGTCGAGCAAGCCGCGATGCTGCAGGCTGCCGACTGGCTGCGCGCCACGCTCGATGCGACGCCGTACGGGTTGCCGCAGTTGCCGCAGGGCGCCGAGCAGTTTGCCGCATGGGCGGCCGCGCATACCGAAGCTGTCGGCGAGCAATACAAGCAGTACCTGGCCGAGCGCAAGGGCGGCGCCCCGCGTCGCTACTTCACCAACAAGGCGCACGCGCTGTACTTCCTGAAGGGTGTTGCGCCAACCAAGCTGGTCGACGGTGCCTGGCTGTTCGGCCTGCTGCAATACTGGGAACAGGGCGCGAAGCGCCCGCTGATCACCACTTACCTTGAAGAACTTGGCAACGGCGTGCCGGGGAAAAACCATGTCGTCATTTTCCAGCAGCTGATTGACGCACATGGCTGCGCCCAGTGGCAAGGCCTGCCGGAAGAACACTTTCTGCAAGGCCTGATCCAGCTTGCCCTCGCCTACAACCCGCAGCAGTTCCTGCCCGAACTGATCGGCTACAACCTCGGCTACGAGCAGTTGCCGCTGCACCTGTTGATCACCAGCTACGAGCTGAACGAGCTGGGCATCGATCCGTACTATTTCACCTTGCACGTCACGGTCGACAATGCCGACAGCGGCCACGCCCGCAAGGCGTGGGAAGCGCTGACGAAGCTGACGCCGCAAGTGGGCGACGCCGATGCCTTCATGCGCCGTGTCGAGGCCGGCTACCGCCTCAACGACCTCGGCGCGAGCACGCAGACGGTGATCGACTCGTTCGACCTGCACGCCGAGCTGGTCGGCATCCTGCGCAGCAAGAGCGCGGTCGGCAAGAACATGCACTCGGACTACTGCAAGGTCGGCGGGCGCATGATCAACGACTGGCTGTCCGATCCCGACCAGGTGCCGGCGTTCCTCGTTGCGCTTGAAAAACAAGGCTGGTTCACGCGCGGCGAAACGCCGGAACAGAGCCGCTTCTGGGGCCTGCTGCATGGCGACCATGCGCAGATGTTCGGCGTGTTCAGCGCCTATGAGGAGCAGGTGCTGCATGACTGGATGGCGACGCCGTCGCAGCCGCTGGCCACAGCCCCCGTTGCACGCGTGGCCACGCACCGGGCGCTGCAACGCGCCGCCGGCGGCGTGGTCGACGGTCGGCCGCGGCGCATCCGCGAAAGTGCCGAGCGCGGCCTGATCCGCCACCGCTTCCCGGACGACGAACATGCGTGGGGGGCCATCGCCTGCGACCTGCGCCTGCTCGAAGCGAAGCTGGCCGCCTCCGACAGCAAGGAAGAAGCGATCGCCATGCTGATCGCGCTGATGTCGCCGGCCACACACCACACGTCGGCCGGCCTGATGGCAACGCGAATATTTTCCAAGCTGTTCGCTTAGGGTCTGACCCGGGTTTCGGGGTCGGACCCTGGTTTGCAAGTCTACCGCTGCCACACCGGGGTCCGACCCACAAACCGGGTCGGACCCCAGACCCATTCAGCGGTGCGCGCTAGCAAGGGGCTGACGGCCGCTTGAGGTATAGTGGATGCAGGTTCCCGCGCGGTGCGTGTTGCTGGAATCGTCCCCCTGCAGCGCGAAGGTGCGACCATGCCAGACAGCCAATTGCCCGCCGAGATTCCATTTCGCACGCTGCTGTACCGCTTCATGTTTTTCGACTGGCTGTTCGCCGACCTCAGCGCCGCGCGAAATTTGTACGAGCGCCATGCCGCCTGGCAGCACAACCGCCGCATGTGCAGATACTTGCCGGTCTATCTGAGGCGCTGGTCGGTGCTGACGGCCGGCGGCTTCGGCCTCGGCATGCTGTGCGAAAAGGCAAGCCAGACCAGTGTGGTGTCGGCGTGGTTCTTCACGTCGTCGTGCGTGACGCTGACCGGGATGGTGGTGATCTCCGTGGCGTGGATATTCCTGGCGAACTCGCGCATGTCCTGAGAAGAACTGTGCGCGAGGAGTCATTTCTGCCAATGACAGCAATGACTCCTCTGAGGATAACAGTTGCCGCACTCAGTCCGGGCTGTATGGGCGCACGTCGATCGGCTGGCCATCCTCGCCGAAACGCAATGCCATCGACACCGCATGGATGCCGATCGTTCCCAGCGCGTCGCAGATGTCGCCTACTTCTGCCTGCAAATCGGCCGCCATGTCGAACGGCATCTCGGGCGATGCGAGCGGCTCGCTTACGCCGTCGCGGTACAGGTTGACGCGCAGCACCATCTGATCGTCGACGTCGGCCGGCGCGACCACCGCGCTCACCTCGGCGGCGTCAAGCTTGTGCTCGTCGAGCGCCTGGCTGATGTCGGACATCATGCCCAGCATCGCCAGCTCCGCCATTGCGTCTTCCTTGGCGCCGTAGAACAAATCCTGGTACAGGAAATTGATCTTCAGCGAGGAGGGATCGGCCGCCAGGCAACTTTGCAGCAGCGGCGCCGACTCCAGCGTCCACTGGCGGTAGCGCTCCAGGCGCGCGGCGTAATAGGCATCTGCGCCGGCCTCGTCGGCGGGCGCCCGGTAGAACGGATCGTCCTCGCGCGTGCGCGCAAAGCCGAGCAGGAAACGCAGCTCCATCGCGTCGTCTTCCGGCGCAAGACTGGCGCCGGTCCAGCCGCGCGTGCTCGCTGCCAGCGCCGGCGTGTCGACCATCTTCTTCTCGCTCATCGTCGCGGCCACTTCGCGCAGCATGTCGCCAAGCTGGCTGAAACTGATGGCATCGATTTCGCCCAGGTCATACGCGTGGCTGATCAGCACCACGGTCGCATCGGGGCTTTCCAGGCCGGCTTGCTGGAAACTGGCGCGCAGCATTTCGAAGGCCGGCACGTCCTGGAACGTGTGCTCGCGCTTCAGGCCGCCGCGGCTGTTGATGAACATCGGCACCAGGAAGGCGTTGATTTCCTCGGCCGGCTTGCCATCGCGCCGAATCACCATCGTCGCGCTGGCTTCCTCGATGTGCGCACGCAGATGCTGGAACGCGGCCAGGTCTTCATATTTGGCTCGCTCGATAGCGCCGTACAGCACGTCGTCGTTCTTTTTGCGCAGGGCGTTACGCACCAGGCGGGCCAGCTCCGTTTCCTTCTGGCGCAGGTCGGCCGCGTCGCCCTCTTCCGGCTCGACGATCTCGAGGGCCAGCTCGGCCAGCGCCTGCGCCATGACGTCTTCATCGTCCTCGGCAGCAGCGAACTTGCGGGGAACAGCAGCTTGATTCTTGGGCATTGGATTTTCGGTGAACAATTCGATCAACGCATGGTATCAAATTCGCCGCCAACCATGGTAAATTGCTGCCGAAGTATCTTTCAGGAAATCAACGTCAGAGTTGTCCAGTCACATTTGCTAACATTTTCGCTCTTGCGTTAGTTACTTAACATTGAAATGCTTCCGCGCTTGCTCTACTGGAGTCCTTACAAAAACCGATAAATAGAGGAACCAGAATCATGAACATAATGAAGCGTAAAAACGTGTGGCTATCGGCCACCATCTCCGGATTGATCCTGGCAGGCGCATTCGCGCCGGCGCAGGCGTCGAGCCACCGCGAAGCGCCATTCCTGACCAAGGCGCCAAAGGTCGACGGCACCGACTTCTACATGTTCCGCAGCTACGCCGCCGGACGCGAAGGCTTCGTGACGATGATCGCCAACTTCCAGCCTTTCCAGGATCCGCAAGGCGGCCCGAACTTCTTCCAGTTCGACGAAAACGCGTTGTACGAAATCCACATCGACAACAACGGCGACGCCAAGGAAGACATCACGTTCCAGATGCGCTTCAAGAACACCTCGAAAGGCATTGCGCTGCCAATCG
>NZ_JAFCWM010000056.1:0-16020 GCF_049897565.1 Massilia sp. TWR1-2-2
TCAAGGTCGGAAAAACTCTTCTGCATGATCAACTGGACGGTAGTGTGCGTGCCGTTATTGTCTCAGGTCTTGCTAGCAGACGGAACCAGTGCCCGAAGAATAAATCAGTGCTTCCCTAGCACTTTATGGTGTAAAGAATGCGTTGTTAGCTCCAGGTTATCGCGCACCTGACCACATACGGCACGACGTCGAGTCGTATTGAGGAGCGAGCATGCTAACAAAACTGGAGCAATACCTAGGGCAACTTTGCGAACTCAACACCAAACTGATTGTGTTGGCCGGGCCACGTGGCAGCGGGAAGACCAAGCTGCTCTGCGAATTGAGAGAAAAATTGGGCGTTCAACCGCTCAACATCAACTTGGAGTTGGGGAGCCGTTTGGCAGTTACCCCGCACGCTGCGCGCGGATTTTCTGTCGGTCAGCTGCTGCGCGATATGGCCGACAGAGAGACCAATGAAGGCGACCTGCTGTTGCTCGACAACCTGGAGTTGTTGTTTGAGCGCGGCCTGCAGATCAACCCGCTTGATCTGATCAAACGGTTGGCACACTCAAAACCCGTTGTGGCCGGGTGGCCCGGCAAGCTGCGCGGGAATCGGCTGTATTACGCGGGAATGACTCATTCAGCATATCGCGACTACGACGCTGAAGGCGTGGTCGCACTGGCAATTTGAAGTTTAAGGGAACGAGGAAAACATGGCTAATAAGATGAAATACGGTGATCTGTGGTGACGACGCGCGGCTGCACGAGCAACTCAACCATGCAGCCGGGTCTGTCCGCGTTTTGCTGGAGGCCGCGCTTGAGCGGCTGGCGCGCGCCGAAGGCTTGCCGCTGCTTGCAGGGATGTAAGCACCATGGCCGCCGCTGACATCACAGCGCCGCGCCACGTCGCCATCATAGGCGCCGGGCTGGCCGGCCTGAGTTGCGCTTACGCGCTTGAGCAAGCAGGTGTCCGGGTAAGCGTATTTGAAAAGAGCGGCGGTCCGGCCGGGCGCATGAGCACCCGGCGCGGCGACGGTTGGCAATGCGATCATGGCGCCCAATACTTCACCGCGCGTGACCCACACTTCCGGGCGGAAGTGGCGCGCTGGGAGCGGGCCGGGGCGGCTGCGCGGTGGGACGCGCACGTGCGACGCTTTAATGCCGACGGCACCGCCGACGAGAGTGGCGCTACCGAGCGTTTTGTCGGCACGCCACGGATGACGGCGCCTGCGCTGTTGCTGGCGTCCGCATTGAACGTGCAAACCGGGGTCACGATTAGCGCGCTGCAGCGCGAAGGCGCGCTTTGGCGCTTGCATGTGGAAGATAAGGCGCCGCTCGTGCAACTTTATGATGCTGTGGTGCTGGCGGTGCCAGCGCCGCAGGCCGCGGCGCTGTCGAGTGACGTCGCGCCGCTACAGGCAGCCTTGGCCGCCGGGACCGCGATGGAGGGGTGCTGGGCCATGATGCTGCAATATGCGGCGCCGCTGAACCTGGGTTTTGACGCCGCTTTCGTCAACCGCGGTTCGCTACGCTGGGTCGCGCGCGACAGCGCCAAGCCTGGGCGCACCGGCAGCGAGTGCTGGTTACTGCACGCGAGCGCGCAGTGGAGCGAGGCACATATTGAGTTTGATGCGGACCAGGTCGCCGCTCAGTTGCTGGCGGCCTTTGCCGAATTGGGAGCGCCCGCGCCGGAACGCTGGCGCATGCACCGCTGGCGCTACGCCAGCACGGTGCAGGCGCGGGACGAGGTCTGCATCTGGGACGCGGGGCTGCAACTGGGTCTGTGTGGCGACTGGCTGAACGGCGGCACCGTCGAAGCGGCTTGGTTGAGCGGGCGCGCGCTGGCATGGCGCATTGCTACTGCTTGGCCTTAGGTTTCGCTACCAGGGCAGTTCCGCTGCGTCGTACGATCTGAAAGAACCGCTATCGGCAGGCGTAAGCTGGTCGAGAACGTTCAGCATGTCGGTCGCGGCATCTCGCGCGGGACGGCCGATGGTTTCGCCGCGAAAAGGGCGCGACAGGCGCGAGTTCACGGTGCCCGGATGCAGCGCAACCAGCACACTGTTCTTTTGCGTGCGCGCCAGCTCGATCGCAGCAGTCTTGATCAGCATATTCAACGCAGCCTTTGACGCTCGGTAGCTGTACCAGCCACCCAGCCGGTTGTCGCCAATGCTGCCCACCTTCGCCGACAGCATGGCCATGACTGCCCGTTCGCTGTGCAGGAGCGGCGCAAAGTGGCGCATCACCAGCGCGGGACCGAAGGCATTGGCTTGAAACGTGACTTGCATCTGCGCGTAATTCATATCTGCCAAGCGCTTTTCAGGCATGAACGATTCAGCATGCAAGACACCTGCTGCATTGATAATGAGGTGGTAGCGCGGGCCAGCAGTCAGTGTGCTTGCGGCTTCGGCAATGCTGCCTTCGTCTGTGAAATCGAGGTGGGGCAAGCTCTGCCGGTGGAGCGCTTGCACCGAGGCGCAACGCGGGCATTCCCGCAGCAGATCAACAAACGCTGCGCCGATCGTGCCGGATGCGCCGATTATCAACGCGTGAAACTGGTCAGGCAGGCTGGTCATCATCGGGCGCGTTTCCACTGTTGATTGAGCAAGGCGCCAGCACGGATGCTGGCGCTGTTTAACACTACATCTTCGGCATCAGCACCGTGTCGATGACGTGAATCACGCCGTTGTCGGCGGCAATGTCGGTCTTGGCAACGTGTGCATTGTCGATCATGACTTTGCCGCCTTTGATCTTGACGGTCACCGAGCCGCCTTCCACTGTCTTGACCTTGCCCGGCTTGACGTCAGCTGCCATGATCTTGCCCGAGACGACGTGGTAAGTCAGCACCTTTGCCAGTGCTTCTTTATCCTTTAGCAGTGCAGCCAGCTTGGCCTTGGGGATCTTGGCGAATGCCTTGTCGGTTGGTGCGAATACCGTGAACGGGCCCGGGCCCTTGAGCGTGTCCACTAGGCCGGCTGCTTCAACTGCTGCCAGTAAAGTTTTGAAACTACCTGTGGACTTTGCGGTATCGACGATGTCGGCGGCACGGGCCGCACCAAATGCGAAGGTGAGCGCAGCAACCAGTAAGAGCTTTTTCATAGTGTAGTCCTATATAATTCAAGTTAAATGAACCGGAAATGAACCGGTAATAAACGGTACTTTTCGGATCCTAGTCAGTTAAACTGCGGAAGTCTAACGAAATTCGCAATAATTTCAATTATAAGCGGTTCAAGTGCGGTTCATCTGACCTGCGTCTGTTAGGGCCGGGCCGGCACGAAGGCATCGTTCATACAAGCATTTTTACGCCATATTGCCGACGCCGTCGTCCACAACTGGGAACGTTTTCAACTATTGTTTTCAGCTACAATAAGTTTAGTATATTTCTCAAAATACGGGAGCTTCATGAAAGGCATCGTCTTCAATTTGCTTGAGAAGGCCGTCAGTACAGAGTTTGGCGAAGAGACTTGGGACAAGCTGCTCGACGAAGCGAATCTGTCGGGCGCCTACACGTCCCTCGGCAGTTATGCCGACGACGAGATCGTCGCTCTGGTCGGCGTTGCGTCGAAGGCGCTCAACCTTCCGCCCTCCGACGTCCTGCGCTGGTTCGGCCAACGCGCCATGCCCTTGCTGTTCGCCCGTCATCCCGGCTTTTTCAACGACCATGCCGAAACACGCAGCTTCCTGCTCTCACTGAACAACATCATTCATCCAGAAGTGCACAAACTGTATCCGGGTGCGATTACGCCGGTGTTCGATTTTGGGTCCAACGATGATGGCAGCTTAATTATCGGCTACAGCTCGCCGCGCAAGTTGTGCGCATTAGCGGAAGGCTTTATGAGGGGCGCCGCCCAGCATTTCCATGAGCATGCGGAGATCGAGCAGCAACAATGCATGCATGAAGGCGCTTCTAAATGCGTGTTCCATGTCCGATTTCAGCAATGATGCGGCGGCGCTCAACGCCGAGATCGCACGCCTGAACCGACGCCTGCTGCGCGCGACTACCACGCGCCATGAAGCTGAAGCGATCGCCGAACGCGGTCTGCGCGATCTGTTCCAAAGGCAGCAGGAGATTGTCTTGCTGGAAACGATCTCTACGGCAGCGAACCAGGCTACCAGCGTGGAAGACGCGATGTGCCACGCCCTCGCCGCAGTATGTAAGTTCGCATACTGGCCGCTGGGCCATCTGCTGCTGTCCGATGACGGCATTGACCAGACGCTTCATTCCACGACCACTTGGCATGACGAAAGCGGTGGTGAGTACGACGCCTTACGTGCGCTGACTGAATCGATTGCATTTAGCAACGGTACCGGCCTTCCTGGTCGGGTAGTTGAAAGCGGTGCGCCGGCTTGGGTCAACGTCGGCAGTCTTAATGCGGATGCCTACCCGCGTCTGCCGGAAGCGAAGCGCGCAGGCTTGCGCTCATTGTTTGCGTTCCCCGTGATGATCGGCACCGATGTAGTGGCTGTGCTCGAGTTCTTCAGCATGAAGCACCAGACCCCTGACGAGGCGCTGCTGCGCTTGATGGCCCAAATCGGCATCCAGCTTGGACGCGTGGTCGAACGCAACCGTACCAAGACCAGGCTGACGCACGACGCGCATCACGATCCGCTGACCCAACTGGGAAACCGCAAACTATTTCTCGACCGCCTGCAGCAGGCTGGACGACGCGCTAAGCGCCTACCAGGCTACAAATTCAGCGTATTATTCGTCGACCTGGACCGGTTCAAAGCGGTCAATGATGGCCTGGGGCACCAGGCAGGTGACCAGTTGATCATCGCCACCGCCAACCGCTTGTCTTCCGCGCTGCGCCAGACCGATCTGGTAACGCGTGGAAATGAGGACGACGGCGGCGAGGATATCGTGGCCCGCATGGGCGGCGACGAATTCATTATTTTGCTCGACAATATCAGCAGCGAGCAGGTTCCAGTGCGCGTAGCCGAAAGGCTGATTAACGTCATGGCCGAAGCCTTCGCGCTCGATGAGCAGCAGGTCATCGTCACCGCAAGTATCGGCATCTCCCAAAGCGCGAGCGGCTACGAGGACGTGAAGGACATGCTGCGCGACGCCGATATTGCCATGTATTACGCTAAGCAGCAGGGCCGGGCACGCTGGGTCATGTTCGACACCGTCATGCAGCAGAAGGCCTTACGTCGGTTGCGGCTGGAATCGGAACTGCGCTTGGCGCAAGACCGGGGTGAATTGTGGCTGGCCTACCAGCCGATCGTCAGCTCTCGCGATGGCCTGATTTGCGGCTTCGAGGCGCTGCTACGCTGGGACCACCCGGTCTACGGCGCGGTTGGCCCGGCCGAATTCATCCCGGTGGCCGAAGAGATCGGCCTGATTAACGCGATGGGTTCCTGGATCCTCCTGCATGCATGCCGGCAGCTGCGCACCTGGCAGCACGACAGCGGCCGCTCGATGACGATGAGTGTGAATCTATCGGCCATGCAGCTGTCCTACGACGGCCTGACCGCGCTGGTTGAACGGACTCTGAACGAGACGGGCATCATTGCAGGCACCTTGAGGCTGGAATTGACAGAAAGCGCGATCATGGCCGCCCCTGAGCACGCACTGGGCATCTTACTGCAGTTAAAGCAACTGGGCGTCAAGCTATCGCTCGACGATTTCGGTACCGGCTATTCTTCACTGAGCCAATTGAGGCGCCTGCCGATCGACACCCTGAAAATCGATCGTTCCTTCGTCAGCCAGATGGACCTGCACGATGACAAGCGCCAGATTGCCGAAGTGGTCATGATGCTTGCTCACATCTTGGGTATGGACGTAGTA
Organism: Massilia sp. TWR1-2-2; assembly: GCF_049897565.1. Taxonomy (NCBI): domain Bacteria; kingdom Pseudomonadati; phylum Pseudomonadota; class Betaproteobacteria; order Burkholderiales; family Oxalobacteraceae; genus Massilia; species Massilia sp. TWR1-2-2. Next base: position 5,768 of record NZ_JAFCWM010000056.1, read on the forward strand.
GCCGAGGGGGCCGAAACGGCCGCCGAGGTTAAGTTGTTGTGGGAAATGGGTGCCGATTTTGTACAAGGTTACTATTATTTCAAGCCCATGCGGGCCGATGCAGCCGATGCGGCTTGGCGCGAGCAAAGTGCAATGTGGTTATAAGAATTTCCAAGTTTTAGCAAGCTCGATATTTCAGTGTCACTTGGCGTCCCTGCGAGCTGCTTTGGTTCTGGACCGGAAATTGACCAGATACGAGGGGCGATCGAGCCCGTACACGTACACGACAGCGCCAATTGCATGAGTGAGCGTTGCGTGAACGATGTTCTTGATGGCCCGGAGCGGAATCGAAGCACCGACACAAGGATTTGCAAGACCGGCGTCTTGCAAACGACGCCCATGTATTGCCGGCTATTCCTGCTGGGTTGGAGTAAGTTTTCTTACATCCAATCCCTGCTCCGCCAGGCGCGCTACCAGCGCTGTGTAGCGTGCCTTGTCGACCTTGGGCGAGCGCGAAAGGATCCACAGGTACTCGCGTTTCGCTTCGCTGACGGCGGCCAACTGGTACCCAGGGTCCAGGTCAATGACCCAATAGTCGCCCCATACCATCGGCAGGAAGGACAAAATAGCCGGAGCGAAACGCACCTTTAACCGGGGTGAGTCTGCCCCCCCGACTTGGCGCGCGACGCCGATGGCCTCCTCGGTTTCGCCATTGGAGGTGCGGCAGCGGTTCACCACTTGAAGCGTGCCATCGGCCATGGCGGAATACGTCGCCTTGGTGAACCCGGCGCATTTTTTCTGGAATCGATTGGGAAATTTAGCGATTTCGTACCAGGTTCCCATATAACGCGGCACGTCCAGCGCCGCAATGGTGGCGAGTGATTTGGCAGCATTAGCGGGCGGTGCATCGGCGGCACCCGCGCTAAAACTAAACACCATCAATAGCGATGCGATCGCGCTTGCTTTCATGTTTGTTTTCATATTCTTACCTCAAAGTTACCATGTTTGTCATCGTAGCAGCCGCGACCTTCGAGCGGCGCACGGACGCCAAGTCCTGGAGCGTCGGCCTCGGTGTCAACCTTCATGGCAATCGGCATCACACCTGTGCCATCGCGTTCTTGACATCGAGCAGGCTACCCGGTCCCTGACCTCACAACTTGTGTTATAACTTCGTTCAGCTCAGGTGGCGCACCATCAAATGCGAGCTTAGTCAAAGATTGTTCAAATGCGCATGCGAAAAAAATCCGACTTTCCGAGCAAACTCTGTCAGCAATGCAATCTGCCATTTACATGGCGGAAAAAATGGGAAAAAGTGTGGAGCGACGTGAAATACTATTTAGATCGCTGTCGTCGAGATAGCAAACGTAAAGCATGAATACATCGATACCGCTTGCTGCATCCGATGCTGCCGCAACGTCACCAACGACGCTCATTTATTGGTTCCGCAATGATTTGCGCCTGGATGATAATCCAGGATTGCTTAAGGCGTGCCAGAAAGCAAACAATTTATTGCTTGTATACTGCCATGACGTCGCCGCGTGGCAAATGACGCGATGGGAAGTGCCACGCACCAGTCGGCATCGCCAGCAGTTTCTGGCATCAACCTTGGCTGACTTAGCAATGCAATTGAAGTCGCACGACAGTCGGTTGCTGGAGGTAGAAGGACCGCCAGCCGAATTGCTGCCCGCATTGGCGCGTGCAATTGGCGCGACCACGATCTATTGCGAAGAAATTGCCGCACCAGAAGAGCAAGAGGAAGTTGCCGCATTACGTGCCGCGGGTTTGACCGTGGAGACAGTGTGGCAATCGAGCCTGCTCGATCCAACCGACTTGCCCTTCGCGCTTGATGATTTGCCTGATGTTTTTACCAGCTTTCGCACGACGGTGGAGCGCCACCACGTTCTGCCGCCGCCGCCGCTGGCAAGACCGCAAAAAATTCCGGCGCTGCCGCCGGCCTATGCGGCCTTGGTCGAAAAATGGGGTGCGACTAAGGGCGCGATCTCGTCCGGGTTCGCCGATGCGGAGCCAATTGAGCATCAAGCTTCAAATTCGGTCACGTATCGAACTGGCGGGCGCTCATCGTTTCCGTATTTTTTACCCCTGTTTTCTGGCGGCGCAAGTGCAGCCTCTGAACATTTGCACCAGTATTTCGATCGCAAGCTGGCGCACACCTATAAGCTGACACGCAACGGTATAACAGGTGTCGATTATTCTACTAAATTTTCCCCGTGGCTGGCATCCGGAGCGATGTCCGCTCGCCAGAGCTATGCTGTTTTGAAGGAATTCGAAGCGGCGCACGGCGCCAACGACAGCACCTACTGGATTTGGTTCGAGTTGCTATGGCGTGACTATTTCCGCCTACTGCATCTGAAGTACGGACCGCAGCTTTACCGCGCACAAGGCCTAACCAGCTTGCCCCAGCCCAGCCACGATGCGCGCGCATTCGACGCGTGGTGCCAGGCCAGAACCGGAGAGTCGTTTGTCGATGCAGGGATGGCAGAACTCAGCATCACCGGCTATGTTTCCAACCGCCTGCGTCAGGTTGTCGCCAGTTACCTGATTCATGATATGGGTTGCGACTGGCGAGCAGGTGCGGCCTGGTTTGAGGCGCAATTGATAGACTACGACGTCTACAGTAATCAAGGCAACTGGTTGTATATCGCTGGTCGAGGAACCGATCCGCGAAACGGAAGACGATTCAATATCCAGAAGCAGGCCCATGACTATGATCCTGACGGGGCATATCGACGGCTCTGGAGCGCACAGTAAAGAAGGACGATGAAAACGCCTGGTGCACCCCGGACTGGCGCTCGAATTGATACTGACAGCAGTGCGTAAGAGACAGATTGCGTTCAGCACCGTGCAGAAAAAATTTGAGCGATCTTGGCACCAATGGCCGATCTGTGTGAACACCCCACGGGATTAGTAGGGGGGAAGTGGTGGTAAATGCTTGAGGTGAGGGGGCACTTGAAATAGCCCGGAGAGGAGGACTTTCTGCTCGACGATCCGGCACCGCACGCTGGGCCGACCGAGGGCATGCTGATCCCACAGCAGCCCGCTTCCTGCCGTGCTTCCGATCAATCCAGGTTCAGCCAAATCTCGTTGCGTCTCATGAACCAGGGGGTCATAGGGCTGTCGTAGCGGGAAAGCACGGGTTCGCCCTTCCAGGCAATATTGGCTGCGCGCAGCCCTTCCTGGAGTCTGGCTAAATGCTTGTCATAATTCGATTCCGACCAAAAGCCGGAATAACGGATCACCGCAAGCTGCTTGGGCGGCACTTCGCGCAGCATGACGCGGGGATCGAGGGGTTCCGGCGCATTTTCTTTAGTTATGCCTCTAGGCAGAACAAATTGCACCAATATGCCGCCGGTGGCGACGCTCTGGGTCACCGGCGCCGTCATTTCCAGTTTTACGGGGGCGGGGGTCTGGGTCACGGGTGCGGTCATGGCAAGCTTGCGTTCGCCCTTGTTCTTGCCGAAGATATAGCCCGCCAAAACGGGAAATGCGCGGTTCCCTGCATCGCTGGCGGGAGCCGGGACCAGTACCTCGGCGACGGTGTAGGCCGCGTATTGGCGAATTTCAAAATCTGAGAAAGTTCGCAAGACGGTGTAGGAGGGTTCTTCGGTCGCGTTGCTGGTCGCAGGCAGCATTGTCAGCGAGAACACGCTCGCAAGGGTTGCCATCAATATCGTACGCCGAGGCCTCGCACCTCGGCTGGCGTCGTGAATGGAATATTTCATGGAGAAGTTTTTGAGGTGTGGGTTAATCGGACAGCATACTCTTTTTGGGCTAATTCCCCGTGATGTTGGCGCCGATGAGTTTTTGACCCAGGGCGCCGATTTTCAATGACCCATCTCCGTGGTCTGAAAGGTGCATGCAGTAAGAATTTAAAAGGTCTTGAGATGGGGCGGTCAAAATCGGCAGCGTGGGTTAGTTTGGCGTCAGAGCCAATACAAACTGAGCCTTAAATTGTCGCCGGACTAGCCGCTTGCCGAATGCGGGCCGCGCCTGCCCTTGACCCTTGACCGCACCGACGACGTCGTTGCAATGCCTGCTCGACCGGCCCAATTGAGGCGATATCTGCTGTCAAACTTCACTCAAAACACCGAGGGTCGGAATACCCGACTAATTTAGTCAACAATCAAGCTTATAATACTTAACTAATTTACTCAACCATGCTGTTCAAGCGGTTGTTTTTCCAAACCAGATTGCGCATAGCGCAAAGAAGCCACAAGCTGCGCACAAGAGAAGTCTGGACTGGACCCACATTGAAGCGGTTGCCACAGGTCGTGCCTGAAACCGGTTTGCGCCAGCGGTGGCGGCTGGGATTTGCTCTTGGCGGCGGCGCGTTGCCACCCTCAAGAGCGTGCTGTTCGCCTCGCAGAACCTGTCGTACCTTGCTCACGAGGAGCGCTGATCTCTGATAGATTGAAAGTCTTTCTGCATGTTAACGCCGTCCGAAATCCATGGCAATTCCTTTTCAGGAGCACCAATTGAGCGATTCTTTCTCCACCCGCGACCTTCTCACCGTCAACGGCACCGACTACACCATCTTTAGCCTGGCGAAACTGGGCCAGCGCTTCAACTTGGCCCGACTGCCGTTCTCGATGAAAATCCTGCTAGAGAATTTGCTGCGCTGCGAAGACGGCGTGTCGGTCACCAAGGCGTCGATCGAGGCCGTGGCGCAGTGGAAAGCGACGGACGAGCCGGCAACGGAAATCGCCTTCATGCCGGCGCGGGTGGTGCTGCAGGATTTCACTGGCGTGCCCTGCATCGTCGATTTTGCGGCGATGCGCGACGCCGTCGTCAAGCTCGGCGGCTCGGCGACCAACATTAACCCGCTGATCCCGTCCGAGCTGGTAATTGACCATTCAGTGCAGGTCGATTCCTACGGAAAGCCCGACTCGCGCGACATCAACAGCGAGATCGAATTTGCCCGCAACGGCGAGCGTTACAGCTTCCTGCGCTGGGGCCAGAAAGCGTTTAACAATTTTAAGGTGGTGCCGCCCAGCACCGGCATCGTGCATCAGGTGAACCTGGAAAACCTGGCGCGCGTGGTGATGGCGCGCGATATTGAGGGCGTGAAGTACGCTTTTCCGGACACCGTGTTTGGCACCGACTCACACACCACGATGATCAATGGCCTGGGCGTGCTGGGCTGGGGCGTTGGCGGCATCGAAGCGGAGGCCGCGATGCTGGGTCAGCCAAGTTCGATGCTAATTCCGCAGGTGGTCGGCTTCAAGCTCATCGGAAAGCTGCCCGAAGGCGCGACCGCAACCGACCTGGTGCTGACCGTCACGCAAATGCTGCGTTCGCTCGGCGTAGTCGGCAAGTTCGTCGAATTCTATGGCGACGGTCTGAATCACCTGCCGCTGGCCGACCGCGCGACGATCGGCAACATGGCGCCGGAATACGGCGCCACGTGCGGCATCTTCCCGATCGATGACGAATCGCTGAACTACCTGCGCCTGTCCGGGCGCAGTAAGGAACAGATCCGCCTGGTCGAAGCCTACGCCAAGGCGCAAGGCCTGTGGCGCAGCGACCAGGAGGCCGAGTACAGCGCGACCCTGCATCTGGACATGGGCACCGTGCTGCCGTCACTCGCCGGTCCGAAGCGACCGCAAGACCGCGTGCTGTTGTCGGACATGAAGCACAATTTCACCACCAATTTGAATGGTTTCGTCGCCAATCGCAAGCCGGGCAAGGTTGCCGTGCAACGCTTCGAAGACGAGGGTGGCGACACCGCCGTCGAGCATGACACCTCGGTCCACGCGTCGAGCCCAGCGTTGAAGGGCAGCGATTTCGCGCTCAAGGACGGCGCCGTGGTCATCGCCGCGATCACCTCCTGCACCAACACCTCCAATCCCGCGGTGATGCTGGCGGCCGGACTGGTTGCTCGCAATGCCGTGGCCAAGGGTCTCAAGACCGCGCCATGGGTCAAGACTTCCATGGCCCCGGGTTCCCTGGTGGTGACCGATTACCTGACCAAGGCAGGCCTGCTGGCGGACCTGGAACAGCTCGGCTTCTTCATCGTCGGCTACGGTTGCACCACTTGTATCGGCAATTCCGGCCCGCTGCCCGACGACGTCTCGCGTGCCATTGCCGGGCAAGACCTGGTCGTCGCCGCGGTCCTGTCCGGCAACCGCAACTTCGAAGGCAGGGTGCATCCGGAAGTGAAAATGAATTACCTGGCCTCGCCGCCGCTCGTGGTCGCCTATGCGCTCGCCGGCACGGTGAACATCGACTTGACGAGTGAGCCGCTAGGCACCGGCAGTGATGGCGAACCGGTCTACCTGCATGACATCTGGCCGTCGAACCAGGAAATAGGGGACTTGATCGCACGCAATGTCAGCCCGGAGCTGTTCAAGCGCAACTATGCCAATGTCTTCGCAGGCGACAGCCGCTGGAACCAGATCACCTCGCCCGATGGCGCAGCATTCGAATGGGACCAGGCTTCGACCTATATTAAAAATCCGCCCTACTTCGAAGGCATGCAGATGAGTGTCGGCAGCATCGGCGACATCCATGGCGCGCGCCTGCTTGGCCTGTTTGGCGATTCGATCACCACCGACCATATTTCGCCGGCCGGCAACATCAAGGCCGATTCGCCAGCCGGTCGTTTCCTGCAATCGCGCGGTGTGCAGCCGGCGCACTTCAACTCCTACGGCTCGCGTCGTGGCAATGACGACGTGATGGTGCGCGGCACCTTCGCCAACATCCGCATCAAGAACCTGATGCTGGCCGGAGAGGAAGGTGGCGCCACCATCCACTATCCGTCGAACGAGAAGCTGGCGATCTACGACGCGGCGATGAAATACAAAGCTGACGGCGTGCCGCTGGTGGTTGTCGCCGGCAAGGAATACGGCATGGGTTCATCCCGAGATTGGGCGGCCAAGGGCACGCTGCTGCTAGGCGTCAAGGCCGTGATCGCCGAAAGTTTCGAGCGCATCCATCGCTCCAATCTGGTCGGCATGGGGGTGCTGCCGCTGCAATTCATGGCCGGTCAGAATGGCGCATCCCTGGGCTTGACGGGCGATGAGTCGTTCGACATCACCGGTCTGCGAGATGGTGCTGGCCGAATCGCCGACGTTGTCGCCACCAGCGGTGATGGTCGCCTGGTTTCCTTCAAGGTGCAGGTGTTGTTGATGACGCCCAAGGAAGTCGTGTACTTCCGCCACGGCGGCATCCTGCACTATGTGCTGCGCCAGCTGGCGTCCAGAAAGGCTACGTGATCGCGGCCTTGCAGCAAGTAGCAAGGCGTCCTTGCTGTGGACCGGATGAAGCCGATTGACGTTCGTCGCATCGGTCGATGTAGGGGTCTAAGATGCAGTGGATCGGTTATGGAAAGCTTTGCATAACCGTTCTTATGAAAAGCAGATGCTTATGGAAAGCTGCCGTCTAAAACGTCGTACGTAGCGGGGCCACAAGCTAATTTTGCTTCCCATAATATTTTACTGGCGCCACCCCGGCGGCATCGGCAGCGTCAGCAACTTGGGGATGACCGTTTTTGCCCCACTGCTGCCGCTCGCCGTTTTTCTCACGACCGTCCGGTGTCCGCTGAAAGTTGCCATTCGCTTATTTCTCCGAAGATGCCTATCTCAAGAAATCTGCTCAACGACCACGCGATCTTTCCTTTCCTTTTTCACCGAATACATTACATCATCAGCCTTCGCCATAAGTTCAGCAAAAGTGAATGATGTGTCAGCGGAAGCCGTCACTGCCCCAATGCTTGCACCGGCGCGGTTGTCGAAAGACTGCAGAAGGGGCCGAAGGCTTGTCATCATTCGATCAAGTAATATTTTCGCTTCTTCCAGGTTCGTATCAGGTAGCAAGACAACGAACTCGTCGCCACCAAAACGAGCAATGAAATCAATTTCCCTCAGTACCTCCGTCATGCATCTGCTGACAGAAACTAGAAGTGCATCCCCTGCCGCATGTCCCTGCGTATCATTGATGAGCTTGAAATTGTCCAAGTCGATCATTGCAATCGTAAAATCGTGCCCGTACCGCGCCGAGCGAGCCTTTTCAAATTCAGCCGCTTCGGAAAACCCGCGGCGCGTTAGTAGGCCTGTTAACGGGTCGGTTCGACTTTCCGCATGAAGGTGGTTGAACATTGACCGCAGGAAGTACATCTGCAGGCCAAATATGACGAAAACTATCAGCACTGAGGAGTAGGCCAATCCCACCTCCCAGTACAGCGCTTTGCCCGGCAAATTTTGCGCTGCCGAAAAGATTCCGATGACAATGGAGATAACGACAACCAACGCGGTAATTATTGCCCCGCAATACCAAGCTGCAATAAAAATCGGTAGGAAGTAGAATCCAGTTATAAAAATGTAGTTTGGAGTTACGATGTCGAGCCAGGATAAAAGCCCGGTCAGTGATGCCACGACGCCGTAGCGCATTATTGCAGGCGCCCGCTCAAAGCGAGAGCTTAAGGACTTTATATGCGCTAACGAACTCATCACGAACCATTCTTATCAGGAACCTACAGGGACTTGACTCGCTTTTTTGTGGACACCTATTCAAATCATGCTTCGCACTCAACGTCTGCAATGCGTTGAGAGCTGCGATTCATTGTGTGACTTATTTGTGGTCTGACAGACGGTTCTGGCCGATAGCTGCCTGCCGAGAGATGATAGCAGCTTGGCAATCGGAAAACATCGTTGAGTTCACAACCGGCCGGAATCGCACCAATGCTGACATCCAAGTCAAAGTACGATTTGCCTGCATTTTCCTTCTTCATCCGCTTCAGCGCGCCAACGCGGTCCCCCTGCGTACCGAAACGGCAAAGACGAAAAAGTACAGAAGAATCACCAGGCGCAAAACCACACAAAAAGATGACTCAGAAAAACTGCTGAAATGTCTTAATTTATGTGGATTGGGGCGAGGCCGCCCCGGACAGCAGTTGATCTAGCACTGCAATGCGATGACGGTGTGGTGTGGTGATAGCGTAAAAGCGTTCCTGCAAGGTCGTTGAATGACCAACGGCCACGAGAACACCGGTCCGTAGCTCATCTTGCACCACGACTTCTGGCAGCACTGTCAACCACCCACTGTCGCGCGCAATCAAGCGAAGCATGGCCATGTCATCCACCTCTGCTCGGAGTCGAGGGTTCACGCCTGAAGAAGCGCACAGCGCATCGAATTGGGCGCGCAAGGCGTGGCGCGGACCAGGCAAAGCTATGTCTTCACCATCCAAGTCATCAGGAATGCGCAGGCTCTTTGATTTCCAGCGGCTGGCCGGCCCCACTACAGAGATCGACTGACTACCGAGAAACCGACAATGTAGAGGACGATCTGGATTGACTGGGACGGTTTCGTTGGCAAGCACTACATCCAGTTGATGCTGAACCAGTCGCAAGATCAGCCCTTCCAACAGTCCAGACTCCAAGGTCAGTACGATCGAAGGGTTTGCGAGCATTGGTCGAATCCAGTTCTCCTGGTAGTTGCGCGAAAGCGTGGCAACACTGCCCACGCGCAGCCGAGTAATCCCGACTGATCGCCCCTCCAACCGACCAAGCATCTCTTGGCCAAGGCCGAAGATGTTGTCGGCGTAGGCAAGCACTAACTGTCCGGTGTCGGTCAGCGTCAGACGACGGCCTTCACGGATGAACAAATCCTCGCCGATGCGCTCTTCCAGTTGGCGAATCTGGGCTGAAATTGCCGATTGGGAGGTATGTAACTCCTCGGCCGCCCGGGTAAGGTGCCCCACCTTCGCGACTCGCCAGAAGTAGAAAAGATGATGGAAGTTAAGTTGGTCGAGCTGCATAGTTCTGTTTTATGTATCGATTTGTTCTAATCAATGTATTTTACAGAACATGCTAACACGAGCATGATCCCCCCCAACGAATTTCAAGAAAGTCATGCGATGAATGTTCCCCAGATCTTTTTCTCGACCAGCGCCCTGGCGCCCGTCGTTTTGATGGCTACAGTGGCGCTGCTCACCCGGGTGGATCGATTCTCGACAGCAGGGGTATGGCGTATGTTCCAGATCATCTCTGGTGGCGCATTCGCATTGACCATAATTTTCGTCTGCGCGGGACCCACCAGCTCGCACTGGCCTTCGGTTTTGCAAACATCGACCTTCGGTCTGATCCTCGCCTTGCTAGTGCAACTTTTGGGCACGATCATCGGTGGGTTTTCCTCCCGCTACTGTAAGCGTCCAGTCCACCCACCTTCCATTGCCAATTCCACCTAGCCATACTCCGGTTTTGAAAAGGAGATAGGAATGGCAAATATCGAACGCGAAGCGCTGTGGAAAGAACGCGTCG
>NZ_JAFCWM010000057.1:0-15932 GCF_049897565.1 Massilia sp. TWR1-2-2
CCTCGGCGCTCTCGCGTTCTTCAATATGTTTTACCGCTGGCGACATCTGGGTTTCCATGTGATTGCAACTTCCTTAATTAGCTGGATGAAGTTGTCTCACAGTAGTTTGACACAGGGGGATCGCGCTCGACTCCGACGACTGGGACCGCTACTTCGGCACAGGCCTCGTTAAGCTTTGACGAGTCCGTTCCATCAAGTCTTAGTCAACAACCGTTCGTCAGAAAATGTTCGCATATCGTGGGACGCGGCCTCCATCCCCGTCAGTGCGTCACGCCCTTAATTCAGCGAGCGACAGTGGCAGGAAGTGAAACAGCGCGGAATAGCGATCCGGCACAAGACCTATAAAGTGGCGATCTCGTCGAGCAACTCGGGATGAAGATCCACCAGTCGCAACAGAATCGCTGCCTGGGCGTTGGGTTTGGACCGACCCTGCTCCCAGTTAGCGATCGTCTTCGCTTCGGTCCTGAACCGTCGTGCGAAAACAGGCTGCGATACGTTGAGTTTGGTACGGACCCGAATAACCTCGGCCGCAGTCATTTCCAGGGCGGGCCTGTACTCGACCGTGTCCTTTCGGAGCGTGACCTTGCCTTCCCGCTCACCAGCAAGTGCGTCGAAGCCCTCTTCCAGCTCCGCGAACAAATTCCGTTTGGTCATTTTTTACTCCTTGCTTCCATTTCACGGTTCAGCATAGCGGAGAGTGCCTTTCGCTCAGCCGTTGACAAATCGGCAGCCTCATCCTTATCGTACAGAGTGAACAGCCAGAACTGTTCGGCAGCGACGCGCCAGTAGTAAATCACCCGCAACCCGCCACGCTTACCCTTGCCGCGGCTACGATCGGCGTAACGAAGCTTCCGCAGCCCGCCTGTACCGGCAATAACATCCCGTGCCTCAGGATGCTTCATCAATTCATTCTGTAATTCACGATAGGCCTGGTCGTCGAGATAGTCCGCGCGATGGCGGAGAAACGGAGGTAGTTCGACAAAAGTGGCTCGCATCTCATTATACCTAAGTGAACTTCGAACTATACGCAAGTTGCGCATAGTATGTGGTTCACACAGGTCATCTTAAAGTCGTGATCCGGCCGGATATTACGATTGGCCAAGGTTCCGACCCTCCGCTAGCGGCAGCCTCAGCGAGCCAGGCTTTAAACCGACGTTGTCGGCAGGGCTTTTTCCCTGATGAGCCAAGGAGAAAACGGGGCGCCAATCCGCCCCGTCCGAATGGCTCCACTTGAGTGCTCGTCAGCGGGCGGGCCCAAGCAGTTAGCCAAGCACAGAGATGACGTCACCAATAGCGGCGGGTACGCGCCGCAGTAGGCCCTTTATCGTAACGTAACGCATAACGTAACAAACCATAACGCATCGAAATTTCACAACGCCCTGATATTGCTCAACAACCGGTTTACGTTTCGACTTGATGATCGATCGTAACGTAACGATTCATAACGGGGATTCGAATGGGACGCGAAGCCAAGATCACGTACGAACAGGTCGCCGCCGCCGCCGATGCCATGTGCGCCGCCAATATCAGGCCTTCGTCGCGCACGCTGCGTGAGCGGCTCGGCAACACCGGCAGCATGGGCACGATCAACCGATTGCTACAGGAATGGAAGGCCACCCAGGAGCGTCAGCTGGTGCAGCCGCTCACGCTGCCGCCGGTCCTGCAGCGGGCAATCCTGGACTTCATGGCGCAGGAGCTGGCCACCGCGAAGGCACTGCTCGAATCCACGTTGGCGGAGCAGCGGCAGGAGATGGCGGATCTGGCGATCGAGAACGAACGCCAAGGGGCAGATATCGAGGATAGGATCCAGGCCGAGGTCGTACTGCGCGCCGATCTGGCGACATTGCAGGGGCGGATCGCGCAAACGGAGGGCGAACTGACCCACGCCAGGCGCGAGACAAGGAACGAGCGTGAGGACGCCGCCAAGGCCCGCATCGATCTGGCCAAGGCGCTGCTTCGGCTTGAAGCGATGCCTCGCCTGGAAGCCGATCTCGCAGCGCTGCGCGAGGAATTAAAAACCGAACACCAGGATCGGACGGCCGCGACACAGGAGGCCGCCGTTCTTGAAGCGAAGCTCGACGCGGCGCGCGAGCGGGCAGCCCAAGCTGAGGCGTTCGGCGCCGAAGTGAGGGCCGCGGCGATTAGCCGTGATGCCACGCGGCGCGAGGCGGCCCGGGTGGACGGTGCCGACCGCCGCCGCAGGTCAGAGCAGAAAATCTAATGTCGCTGCCGCGGACGCGCCACAGGTAATGGTGCCAAAAATAATCGGCCTCGACGCCCAGCTTTGAGCCCCCCAGCCGTCGCTCTGGAGGAGCGCCGGAGACGCGCAGGGGTTCGCCCTCGCGGGCGACCTCGCCTTCGCTCGGCTCAAATCGCCCCTGCCGGCAGATCGTGGACTGGTTGATTGCCTGCACATGAACGGCTTTAGGATGGTCGCGTAACGCGCGTTGGCCCACGATGCAAAATCGTCCGACGGCGGGTTCGTTTCACTCGCCTGCTGCTGTTGCCACCGAACTCCGCCTGCGGCGAGTCGCTACTGCCACTCGATGTCGCAACTGGATACGAGCTCAGCATTATTTCTTATCAAATAGCAAAACCCGGCAGCACTACCGCTGCGGCTGGTCAATTTTGATATCAAAATAGCAATCCAATATAGATGGCGATTCCTTTCTCGTTTGAAAATATAGTTACCACATGGACACATTGAACCTGGCTCAGGCAAGCACATTCCTGCATATGCACCGCGAGGAGGTTAGGAAGCGCGCCAAGCAAGGTCGGCTTCCTGCGGCAAAAATCGGCCGCGCATGGGTTTTTCTAGAGGATGACCTTGTTGACTTCATTCGTGCGAATTATTCTGAAAGTCGGCAAGCGTTGCAAGTGACACTTAGAAAGGAGCAAGCATCATGTCACTCTACAAACGCAGCAATACCTGGTGGGTCTGATTTACAACCCCGTCAGGAGAGCGAGTTAGACGCTCTACTCAAACAAGTGACAAAAAATCGGCGGAAAATTTCCACGACCAGCTAAAGGCTGAAAGCTGGCGCGTGGAGAAGCTAGGCGAAAAACCCAAGTACACCTGGGACGACGCAGCGTACAAATGGATTATGGAAACGAAGCACAAACGTTCTCACAATGACGACGTCGCAAAGATCGGATGGTTGCATCAGTTCTTTCGCGGCAAACTGCTCACGTCGATCACCCGCGACCAACTCATTGCGATCGCAGAACGCAAACGCATCGAAGCCAGCGCTTCGACGGCAAACCGCTATATGGCGCTGATGAGGGCGATCCTCCGACGCGCCAGGGACGAATGGGAATGGATCGACAAGGCGCCCAAGGTAAAGATGTACAAAGAAGTGCGCCGGCGCGTTCGATGGATAACCCCAGAGCAGGTCCAGGCGTTGATGGCGGAGTTGATGCCGCACCAGCAAGACTTAACGCTGCTTGCTCTTGCAACGGGGCTGCGCCAATCGAATGTGCACAAGTTGACCTGGGAGCAGGTCGACCTCGTTCGCAGAACGGCTTGGATTCCGGCCGACGAAGCCAAAAATGGCGAGGACATCCACGTATCGCTGAGCCAGTTTGCCGTTGAGTTATTGCAGCGGCAGCTCGGCAAACATCCAACTCGTGTGTTCACTCGCGCTGGGCATCCGATTAGCCAGGTCAACACGAAGAGCTGGCGCGATGCCGTCGCTCGAGCCGGGATACAGAATTTCCGCTGGCACGACCTTCGTCACACCTGGGCGAGCTGGCTGATCCAGAATGGCACGCCGATGTACGACCTGCAGGAAATGGGTGGTTGGAAGTCGGCAGATATGGTCCGGCGCTATGCACACTTGGGTCCAGCGCAGATGTCACTTCACGCAGAAATTGTCGGCAAGATACTAAAAGCCACAATACTGACACAAACGGATGAGGTCGCGGACGAAAAAAAAGGGCGGGCATCGAGCCAACCCTTTGATTGTACGTAGAAAATCTGGTGGGCCTCCCGTGAGTCGAACACGGCACCAACGGATTATGAGTCCGCTGCTCTAACCAAGCATGAGCTAGAGGCCCGAAATGGGTGCGGCGGGAGATACGCATCTCGCCACCGTCCGGCACAGGTCCGGAACGAAGTGGCGAGAGGATATTGCTTTTGCCCTCACGCCGTCAAGCCTTAGTTTCCTTCGAGGAAGCTCTTCAGCTTGTCGGAGCGCGATGGGTGACGCAGCTTGCGCAGCGCCTTCGCTTCGATCTGGCGGATACGCTCGCGCGTGACGTCGAACTGCTTGCCCACTTCTTCCAGTGTGTGGTCAGTCGACATCTCGATGCCGAAGCGCATGCGCAGCACCTTTGCCTCGCGCGGGGTCAGCGAATCGAGCACGTCCTTGACGACGCCGCGCATCGACGCGTGCAAGGCGGCATCCGATGGCGCCAGCGTATTGTTGTCTTCGATGAAGTCGCCCAGGTGGGAGTCGTCATCATCGCCAATCGGCGTTTCCATCGAGATCGGCTCTTTGGCGATCTTCATGATCTTTCGGATTTTGTCTTCCGGCATTTCCATCTTGATCGCCAGCGTTGCCGGATCGGGCTCGGCGCCGGTTTCCTGCAAGATCTGGCGCGAGATGCGGTTCATCTTGTTGATCGTCTCGATCATGTGCACGGGAATACGGATCGTGCGCGCCTGGTCGGCGATCGAACGGGTGATCGCCTGGCGGATCCACCACGTGGCGTACGTCGAAAACTTGTAGCCGCGGCGATATTCAAACTTGTCGACCGCCTTCATCAGGCCGATGTTGCCTTCCTGGATCAGGTCGAGGAATTGCAGGCCGCGGTTGGTGTATTTCTTGGCGATCGAAATTACCAGGCGTAAGTTGGCCTCGGTCATTTCGCGCTTGGCCTTGCGCGCCTTCATTTCGCCGGCCGCCATCTGGCGGTTGATGTTGCGCAGGTCCGGCAGCGGCAGCACGACGCGCGCTTGCAGGTCGATCAGGCGCTGCTGCAGTTCCCTGATGGTCGGGATGTTGCGGCCGAGGATGGCGCTGTACGCGTGGCCCGCGTTGACTTCGCCGTCGACCCATTCCAGGTTCGTCTCGTTGCCCGGGAATACCTTGATGAAGTGGGCGCGCGGCATGCCGCACTTGTTCACCGCGACGTCGAGAATCTGTTTTTCGATGTGGCGCACTTCGTCGACCTGGCCGCGCAAGGTGTCGCACAGTTTCTCGACGACTTTGGCCGTGAAGCGAATGCCGAGCAGCTCGTTGGAAATGGTCTCCTGCGCCTTGACGTAGGCTTTCGAGTTGTAGCCGTCCTTCTCGAACGCCTTGCGCATCTTGTCGAACTGCACCGAGATGATCTCGAACTTCTCGAGCGCCTGCACCTTCAGCGCTTCGAGTTGCTCCGCCGAGAAACCGGCCGCGCCCGATGCATTGTTTTCCTCTTCTTCGACTTCTTCCTCTTCGTCACCTTCTTCGTCGTCATCGTCGTCATCCGACGCCGCCGGCGGCGCCACGACGGCCGGACCGTCTTCCGAATCGACCATGCCGTCGACGATTTCGTCGATCTTGGTTTCGTCGTTCTGGATGCGGATGGCGGCGGAAATGATTTCGGCGATCGTCACCGGGCAGGCGGAAATGGCCTGGATCATGTCCTTCAGGCCGTCTTCGATGCGCTTGGCAATTTCGATCTCGCCTTCGCGGGTCAGCAGCTCGACCGAGCCCATCTCGCGCATGTACATGCGGACCGGGTCGGTGGTGCGGCCAAAGTCGGAGTCGACCGTCGACAGCGCCGCTTCGGCGGCCGCTTCGGCTTCGTCGTCGCTGGTGACGGTGGCAACGTTGTCGGTCAGCAGCAGCGACTCGGCGTCCGGCGCGTGCTCGTAGACGGCGATGCCCATGTCGTTGAAGGTGCCGATGATGCCTTCGATCGCTTCCGGATCGACGATGTTCTCGGGCAGGTGGTCGTTGATCTCGGCGTACGTGAGGAAGCCACGTTCCTTGCCGAACTTGATCAGGGTCTTCAGTTTGTTGCGGCGGCGCTCGAGTTCCTCCTCGCTCGCTTCGGTATCCGACGAGAACGCGTCTTTCAGCAACGCCTTTTCCTTGGCCTTGCGGTCCTTCGCCTTGGCCTTGTCGACGGCCTTCAGTTCGGCACGCTCGACGGCGTTGAGCGCGGCGACTTCGTCGTTCTCGGGCTGGAATTCTTTCGGCTTGCGGCCGCGCCGGCCGGGCACCTTCACCGACGGCAAGACGTAGCCGGACGTGTCGATCGCCGCCAGGGTGGCGGCGTCGGTGGTCTGGCTAACGGCAGGCGTGCCCGAGACAGGCGCGGTCGGCGCGCGCGCTTCGGCCTTGTCTTGCGCTTTGTCTGCTTTGGCGGACATTTTGATTGGCGTTTCAACCACTTGGGATTCGGGTTTCTTGATTGGCACAGGCGCTTTCGATGTCACAACGACTATAGAGTAAGTTTGTTGCCGCCCTTGCGGGCCTACGTCTCCTGGCCGGCCCTCGCAGGCCCACCCGGCACTACCGCATTCAACCATCTTCACTGCATCCTGCAGGCACCCTCCACGCTGCCGTTTTCCGCAGAAGTATTTCCCTGCAGAACAGCGGCGGATGGGGGCGTAGACCACGTGGTTGCGGAGCGAACTGATGTTCGCCTTCCGAGGGCAAAACGCCCTGTTCGCAACCCAAGCCGGCCCTGGCCGCCGGCGCCATCTCGCGCGCCGATCAAGAGCCTGACTGTCGAAGATACTGTGCCCACGCGAAACGACAAAACGCTTTGTAAGAACACAATACTTATCGTTTTATTATAGCACGCACCCCAACTTTTTCCAGTCTCGGCAACCCCTTGAACGAGAGCAACATCCCATCCTCAACGGGCAGCTTTTTCCGCATCTTCTTCCGCTTTCAGCTGGTTCTGGATCGCCGTGATTTCGCGGTACCGGATACCTATCTGATCTGAGGTCAGTCCCTTTGAAAACAACTGGTTCAACTCCCGTTTTAATGCATCGGCCTTGAGCTGCCTCACGGTGGCGACGAGCCACATCTTGACGCTGTCGACGTCCGATTCCGGCTCGGAAGCGATCTCGGCGATCAACGAGTCGTATTCCACGCTCGATTCCTTCAATTGCTGAGACAACGCCGCGAAGCCGCCGTTCGGTCCGAGCGCCTGTCCGGCCGCCACCAATTGGCGCAACCGCTCGGCCGACTCGGGGCCGAAGTGGTCGAAAGACTGCAATGCCGCATCGTCGAGCTCCACGCACAGTGGCGGGTGGGCCACAAGATGACGCAGGATCTGCAACTCCAGCCCCACCGGTTGCGGGCGCCCCTGGCGCGGTGGCGCCCGGCGCGCGACCGATACCGGCTTGGCCAGTTCAAATAACGCTTCAATCTCGGCCGGGGTTGACTGGGTGATGCTGGCCAGGCCGCGCACGATCTGCAGGCGCAGCGACGACGGCGCCATCGATTGCAGCAGCGGCTTCGCGTCGAACTGGGCGCGGGCGCGTCCTTCCGGCGTGGACAGATCGTGCTCGCCGGCCGCTTCGCGCAGCAGAAATTGCGACAGCGGCATGGCCTCGTGGATTTCTTGCTCGAACGCCTCGAAGCCGCGCTCGCGCACGAAGCTGTCCGGGTCGTGCTCGCTCGGCAGGAACAGGAACTTGATGGTCTTGTTGTCCGTTACCTGCGGCAGGCACGCTTCCAGTGCACGGCGGGCGGCCTTGCGCCCGGCGCGGTCGCCGTCAAAGCTGAAGATCACGGTGTCGGTCTGGCGCAACAGTTTTTGCACGTGGGTCGATGTGCAGGCGGTGCCGAGCGTGGCCACCGCTTGCGGAAAGCCCAGCTGCGCCAGCGCCACCACGTCCATGTAACCTTCGGTCACCAGCACGTAGCCGGCGTCGCGGATCGCCTGGCGCGCTTCGAACAGGCCGTACAGCTCGTAACCTTTTTGAAACAACGGCGTTTCCGGCGAGTTCAGGTATTTCGGTTCGCCCTGGTCGAGCACGCGCCCGCCAAAGCCGATGACCTGGCCTTTGGTGTTGCGGATCGGGAACATGATGCGTTCGCGGAAACGGTCGTAGCGCTTCTTGTTGCTGCCGTCCTCGTCGACCTTGTCGATGACCAGGCCCGACTCCACCAGCGCCAGCGCATCGTAATCGGGGAACACCGCTTTCAGGCCGTCCCAGCCGCTCGGCGCGTAGCCCATGCTGAAGCGAGCGGCCACTTCGCCGGTCAGGCCGCGGTTCTTCAGGTAGGCGATGGCGTTGTCGGCGCCGCGCAGCTGGCCGCGGTAAAAGTCGCTGGCCTGGGTCATGGCATCGGTCAGCGCCATTGCCTGGGCCTGGATGGCCGCGCGCTGCGCCGGCGGAATCTTGTCGTCCGCGTCGGGCACCACCATGCCGACGTTCTGCGCCAGGTCTTTGACCGCGTCGACGAAGCCCATGCCGGAGTATTCGATCAGGAAGCCGATCGACGTGCCATGCGCGCCGCAGCCGAAGCAGTGGTAAAACTGCTTGGTCGGGCTGACCGTGAAGCTGGGGGACTTTTCGTTGTGGAACGGGCACAGGCCCATGAAGTTGGCGCCGCCCTTTTTCAGCTGGACGTAGCGACCGACCACGTCGACGATGTCGACCCGGTTAAGCAAATCGGTAATAAATGATTGTGGAATCACGTTGGATGAACAGTCTTTGTCTAAAGTCAGACTATACCGCCGGGACCGCGTCAGGTTGACTTAAAACAACTGACGCGTTGGCCCGGGGTCCGACCCTTTGAAAGCAAAACCGGGTCTGACCCCAACCTCAGGCGCCGGACAGCGCCTTTTTGATCATGGTCGATACCAGACCCATGTCGGTACCTTTTGGCATTTTCGGCTTGATGATCGCCATGACCTTGCCCATGTCCTGCGGGCCCGCGGCGCCGGAGGCGGCCACGGCGTCGGCGACCGCCGCGCTGATCTGCGCTTCCGACAGGCCGGCCGGCATGTAGGCCTCCAGCACGACCAGCTCGGCTTTTTCGATGTCGGCCAGGTCGGAACGGTTGCCCGCCTCGAACTGGGCGATCGAATCCTTGCGCTGCTTGATCATCTTTTCGATGATCGCCAGCGCCTGGTCGTCGTTGACGTCGATGCGCTCGTCGACTTCCTTGCGCTTGATTTCGGCGATGATCAGGCGAATCGTGCCCAGCTTGCCCGCCGCTTTGGCGCGCATCGCCGCTTTCATGTCGTCGGTGATCTGTTCTTTCAAGCTCATGTCATCCTCGTTTCGAAAGCTATAAATAGCAAAACCCGCTGCGGTAAACCGGAGCGGGCCTGCGACGCATCAGACCATGAATCCGGACAGGCCATCGCCGTACCGGATCACTGGACCAGCTATCTTAGAATAATTTCTTAGGCAGTTGTTGGCTGCGAATGCGCTTGTAATGACGCTTCACAGCAGCTGCCAGCTTGCGCTTGCGCTCAGCCGTTGGCTTTTCGTAGAACTCGCGTGCGCGCAGTTCTGTCAGCAGACCGGTTTTTTCGATGGTGCGCTTGAAGCGACGCATTGCGACTTCGAACGGCTCGTTTTCTTTAAGGCGAATAGTGGTCATGTAAAAATCAAACCGTTAGATTAGGGGAAGAACGAGATTCTAGCAGCATTTGGCAAGCAGGGGAAGCTTTTCGCCAAGCTGTTTCGAGACAGCCACATGCGCCGGGCCCGCTTTTGCCCCGCGCCGCTAGGCAATCGCGGTGCCCGCCGCCACCGCTGACGCCCATGCCCACTGGAAATTGTAGCCGCCCAGCCAGCCAGTGACGTCGACCGCTTCGCCGATGAAATACAGACCCGGCACCTTGGTCGCCATCATCGTTTGCTGCGACAGTTCGCGCGTGTCGACGCCGCCCAGGGTCACTTCGGCCTTGCGGTAGCCTTCCGAGCCGGCCGGCACGATCGACCAGCGGTTGATGGCGTCGCCCAGCTTGCGCAGCCTGGCGTCCTGCATGTCGGCCAGGCGCGCGTCGAGGGCGATGCCGTTGGCGTCGAGCAAGCCTTCGGCCAGGCGCGCGGGCAGCCATTGCGACAGCACGTTGCCCATCTGCTTCTTGAACGTGCCCTTGCCTTCGATCAGCGTTTCCGCCACGTCCATGTCGGGCAGCAGGTTGACGATAATCGGCGTGCCGGGCGTCCAGTAGCTGGAAATTTGCAGGATGGCCGGGCCGGACAGGCCGCGGTGGGTGAACAGCAGGTCTTCGCGGAACTTGCCCTTGAGCGCGGTCTTGCCCTTGCCGGAACCCGTTTCGACTTCCACTTCGAGGGCGATGCCGGCCAGCGGCGCGAACGTTTCCCAGCTCGGGCCGTCGAAGGTCAGCGGCACCAGGCCAGGGCGCGGCTCGACCAGCGCGAGGCCGAACTGGGTGGCGAGCTGGTAGCCGAAGTCGGTGGCGCCGATCTTCGGGATCGACAGGCCGCCGGTGGCGATGACGACGTTGTCGGCATCGATGTCGCCGGTGTCGGTCGACAGCAGGAAGCGTTCGGGGAATTGCTCGACCGATTCGACCTTGGTCGGCATGCGCCATTCGACGCCGCCGGCGGCGCACTCGGCCTTGAGCATCTGGATGATCTGTTCGGCCGATTCGTCGCAGAACAGCTGGCCGCGGTGCTTCTCGTGGTAGCCGATGCGGTGTTTCTTGACCAGCGCGATGAAGTCGCTCGGCGTGTAGCGCGACAACGCGCTCTTGGCGAAGTGCGGGTTGGCCGACAGGAAATTGGCCGGCGCCGTGTTCACGTTGGTGAAATTGCAGCGGCCGCCGCCGGAGATGCGGATCTTTTCGGCCAGCTTCTCGGCGTGGTCGATCAGCACGACGCGCTTGCCGCGCTGGGCCGCGACGGCCGCGCACATCATGCCGGCGGCGCCGGCGCCGATCACCGCTACATCAAATTGTTTTGCCATGGTTGCTGCCGATTCCGCTGATCACTTAAAGCGTGATTGTAAACTGCGCGGAGGCAAGTGCGACAGATCGATCAGCCTACGGCTTCGGCCTGCCTGGGATTGCCGGCCACATCGGCGCAGCGCACCACGTCGCCGACGACGATGATGCTCGGGCTGCCCAGTCCAGACAGCAACAGGTCGTCCGCCAGCGCGGCCAGCGTTGTCAAGAGATGCGCTTGGCCGCTGCCGGTGGCCGACTCGATCACCGCCACCGGCGTCGTGCCGGCCTTGCCGCCGGCCAGCAGCGCCGCCTGGATCTGCAGGCACCTGGCCACGCCCATATAGATCACCAGCGTCAGCCCGGTCTGGGCCAGCAGGCCCCAGTCCGGCGTGCGCGCGGCGCCGTGCTCATCCTGCCGCTCGTGCCCGGTGACGAAGATCGCGCCCGAGCTCCAGTCGCGGTGCGTCAGCGGCACGCCGATCGCCGACGGCGCCGCCAGCCCGCTGCTGATGCCGTTGACGACTTCGACCTCGACGCCGGACGCCATCAGAAACGCGCGCTCTTCCCCACCGCGCCCGAAGACGAACGGATCGCCGCCCTTGAGCCGCACGACGCGCCGCCCGGCTTGCGCCTCGGACACCATCAGCCGCTCGATGAACGCCTGCGCCGTCGACTTGCAGCCGCCGCGCTTGCCGACGTGAATCACGCGCGCCGACGCCGGCGCGTGCGCGAGGATGTCCGCGTTGACGAGGTCATCGACCAGCAGCACGTCGGCGCCGGCAATCGCCTTCACCGCTTTCAGCGTCAATTGTTCAGGATCGCCAGGCCCCGCGCCCACCAGCCATACCTTACCTGTGCTCTCCATGATGCCCGCCCGTGTTCGCTTGTAATGCCTTTGAAACTAGCAAGCACTGTGCCACTTGCGCCGTGATCGAGGCCGGCACCGGCTCTTCACCCCGCAGCGCGCGGGTAATCCAGGCCGCGGTGGTGGCCGCATCGCGGTCGGCCGGCGCCTCCGCCAAGTCGTCCGTTGGTGCGTCCCGCTGCACCAGGATGGTGCGTTCACCGCCATGAAACCAGTCGATCTGCTGGGCGCGGTTGGCATTGGCGACCGTTTCGCCCTCGGTGCCACGCATCAGGAAAGCGTCGCCACGCTCTGGCGGCGCCGCACCGATGAAATATTCGCCCAGCATTTCCAGATACTCGGGATGGGTGTACGACACCAGGCGCAAGGCCGGCCCCTGGAACGGTTGCAAAATCTTCACCAGCGTGTGCGTCGAGTTGCGCACGCCAAGCACGCGGCGCAGCGCCAGCAGGCGCGCCATTTTCGGCGCCAGCACCTCGATCGGCAAGAAGCTCGGCTGGCGCTGCACGTGCGCCGCCTGCATGTCGGCCAGGCTGGCGGCGAGCGGCATGCCCATCGCCTCGAGGATTTCGGCGGTGGTGACGCGCCCGGGATCGCGCGTGACGCCATGCACCAGCACCGGCACGCCTTCGCGCGCGAGCAGCATTGCCAGCAGCGGGGTCAGGTTGGCCATCTTGCGCGCGCCGTTGTAACTGGGGATCAGCACCGGCGCGTAATCACCTTGCGGGGCCGGCAGCAGCGCAAGGGAAGCTTCGGACGCATCGAGAAAGCCGCCGATCTCGTCGACCGACTCGCCCTTGATGCGCATTGCCATCACGACGGCGCCCATTTCGAGGTCGGACACGCGCCCGTCCAGCATGGCCGCGTACAGCGCGCGCGCGTCATCGCGCGACATGCTGCGCGAGCCGTTCTTGCCGCGGCCGATCTCCTTGATCAGGTAGGCTGCCGCGAATTTCTCTTGTAATGTATTCATAGTCCCAAGCTTACACCGACACGCGCCTTTTCTTCTCGCGTAGCTGATGCGCGGCCAAGGCCATCCAATCGTGCGCGACCCAGAATGGGTTAACCAACCATTCGAGGAGGCCGACATGTCAACATTCAAAATGGCGACGATCACCACACTCGTCGCCGCCAACCTGCTCGCGCTTGGCGTTGCGGCGCCGGCGTCGGCGTCGAGCCACCGCGAGGCGCCGTTCATCACCCGCGTTCCCAAGGTCGACGCCACCGACTTCTACCTGTTCCGCAGCTACCAGCCGGAGCGCAGCGCCTACACCACGCTGGTCGCCAACTACATTCCGCTGCAGGATGCCTACGGCGGCCCGAATTTCTTCTCGATGGACCCGGACGCCCTCTACGAGATCCACATCGACAACACCGGCGACGGCAAGGAAGACCTGACGTTCCAGTTCCGCTTCACCAACACCAACAGGGACGCCAAGTTCAGCGTCGGCGGCAAGCAGGTGTCGATCCCGCTGATCATCAACGGCGGCCCGATCGACACTGCCAATCCAGCCGGACTCAACGTGCGCGAAACCTACACCGTTACCAGCGTCCGCGGCGACCGCCGCGCTGGCACTCGCGAGCGCGTCACCAACGCCGACGGCGGCGCCACCGCCTTCGACAAGCCGGTCGACAACATCGGCAACAAGTCGATCCCCAACTACAGCACGTACGCCGGCCGCCACGTCTACAACATCAACATTCCCGCCTGCACCCAGCCGGCGCGCATGTTCGTCGGCCAGCGCAAGGACTCGTTTGCCGTCAACCTCGGTGAGACGTTCGACCTGGTCAACTACCGCTTCCCGGCGGTCGAGTTCAACCCGAATGCCGAGCGTTCCGCGCGCGATGACCTGGCCGACAAGAACGTCACCTCGCTCGAACTGGAAGTGCCGACCACCTGCCTGGCCAGCAGCGGCAAGCCGGTCATCGGCGGCTGGACCACCGCCAGCCTGCGCCAGGGCCGCCTGCTCAATCCGCAGCCTGGCGCCAGCGTCGGCGCGTCGCTCGAAGGCGGCCCGTGGGTGCAGGTGGCGCGCCTCGGCATGCCGATGGTGAACGAGGTCATCATCGGCCTCAAGCACAAGGACCGCTTCAACCACAGCAAGCCCGCCGCCGACGCCCAGTTCGCCGACTACGTCACCAACCCCACGCTGCCGGCGCTGATCGAAACGCTGTTCACCGCCGCCGGCGTCCGCGCGCCACGCAACTTCCCGAGCAACGACCTGGTCGCCACTTTCCTCACCGGCATTCCCGGCGTGAACCAGCCGCGCACGGTGACGCCGGCCGAGATGTTGCGCCTGAACACGTCGGTCGCCGCGGTCGTCGCCAGCGCCCAGAACCGGCTCGGTGTCATCGGCGGCGACAACGCCGGCTTCCCGAACGGGCGGCGGCCGGGCGACGACGTCGTCGACATCGAGCTGCGCGTTGCCATGGGCAAGCTGTGCACGCTCAATATCGGCTGCGCGCCGGCTGACGCGCCGTCCGGCACGGTGCAGTTCACGGATGGCGCCTTCCTCGACGTCAGCGCGTTCGACGACAGCTTCCCTTACCTCAAGACGCCGTCGCCGGGCTCACCGCGGCAGCCTTAACAGGAGTACATCATGAAAAAACTCAGCCTGATCGCCGCGCTGCTGCTGGCCAGCTGCAGCAGGGGCGACAACGACGTCCCGTTGCCACCGTTGCCGCCGCCGGCCGTCGATGCTTTCTATACGCAAGTGCTGGCGCAGATCGCCGTCTCGCCCGAAGATTCGGAAGCGGGCAATGTCGACGCGCTGGTGGCGACTGCGCCCGAGGACAGCGAGCCGCAGCAGCCGTGAGCAGGTGCGCCGGCGGCGGCATTTTGGCCGCCGGCCTGCAACTGTGGCCGATTAACGCTACACTGCTTGCACATAGTCACGCAGGGAAGCCGGAACATGATCACCCAGGATATCGAAAATACCAACGTCGAAAATGCCAACGTCACCTCGTTCGGGCGGATGCCTTCCCCGGTCGAGCTGCACGCCGCGTTGCCCTTGAGCCAGCGCGCGTTCGACACCGTCATGAAAGGCCGCGCGACGCTGCGCAACATCATCGACCGCAAGGACAAGCGCATGTTCGTCGTCGTCGGTCCCTGTTCGATCCATGATCCGGTGGCCGGCCTCGATTACGCCGCGCGCCTGCTCAAGCTGCAGGAAGAAGTCAAGGACACGATGCTGCTGGTGATGCGCGTGTACTTCGAAAAGCCGCGCACCACCACCGGCTGGAAGGGCTACATCAACGATCCGGACATGGACGACTCGTTCCGCGTCAACGAAGGCATGCAGAAGGCGCGCCAGTTCCTGCTCGACGTCTGCGAAATGGGCCTGCCGACCGCCACCGAGGCGCTCGATCCGATTTCGCCGCAGTACCTGGGCGACCTGATTGCGTGGACCGCGATCGGCGCGCGCACGACCGAGTCGCAGACGCACCGCGAGATGTCGTCCGGCTTGTCGACGCCGGTCGGCTTCAAGAATGGCACCGACGGCGACATCAGCATCGCCATCAACGCCATTTTGTCGTCGGCGCATCCGCACTCTTTCCTCGGCATTAATGGCGAAGGCAGCGTGTCGATCGTGCGCACCAGCGGTAACGCGTACGGCCACGTGGTGCTGCGCGGCGGCGATGGCCGGCCTAACTACGATTCGGTATCGGTGGCGATCGCCGAGCAGGCGCTCCACAAGGCGGGCCTGCCGGCCAACCTGGTGGTCGACTGCTCCCACGCGAACAGCTACAAGAAGCCGGAGCTGCAGCCGCTGGTGATGTCTGACGTGGTACAGCAGATCCGGCACGGTAACAAGTCGGTGGTCGGCGTGATGATCGAATCGAACATCGTCGGCGGCAACCAGAAGATCCCGGCCGACCTGTCGCAGCTCAAGTACGGTTGCTCGGTGACGGATGGCTGCATCGACTGGGCGTCGACCGAAACGATGCTGCGCGCCGCGCACGCCGAGCTGCTGCAACGGCCGCAAGCGTCAGCAGGGGTCTGACCCGTTTTTTGGGACTCGGCGTCCCCGTCCTACCCCGGATTCACAGGTGCCAACACAACCGGGGTCAGACCCTAATGCCGCTAAGTTAAGCTTTTTTTTCCTCAGTCGTCTTTTTCGTCAATCGTTTTTCGGGATAGCGCTGCGCTACTGCTTTAACGACCCGGGCGAACTTTCGTCCGGGT
>NZ_JAFCWM010000058.1:0-15783 GCF_049897565.1 Massilia sp. TWR1-2-2
AAATCAATAACCAGTGGGAGGGCATCGGACAGCATCAGCCAGAAAGTTAACACTTCGGCCGAAAGTTTACAACAAGAAAATGCGACTAAAGCTTAACTTAGCGGCATTAGGGTCAGACCTAGGTCTGACCCCGATGGTGCTCCTGACCCCGATGGTGCTCCGACCCCGATGGTGCTCCAAACCTGGGACGGCGCCAATAAGTTTGATTTGGGTACTGCTCTGCGCTATCGTAGCGGGGCCGGGCAGTATTGCTTTATTTCACAAAGGACGTATCGATGACTTTTCTCTCTATTCTGTGCGCGTTGCTAATTGAGCAACTGAAGCCCTTGCGCGCGGATAACATGATTTATGCCGAGATTAAAAGTTTCGCAATGCGCATGGAAAGCTGGTTCAACGCCGGCGACGCCAGCCACGGCCGCCTCGGCTGGATCCTGATGGTGGCGGCACTGATGGTGCCCACCGCATTCATCTACTGGACGCTGCTGCACTTCAACCTCGTCTTCGCCGCCTTCGCCTGGAACGTGCTGATCGTCTACCTGACGCTCGGCTTTCGTCATTACAGCCACTATTTCACGTCGATCCAGATGGCGCTCAACGCCGGCGACGAGCCGACCGCGCGCGCCTTGCTGGCCGAATGGACCCGGGTCGACACGGCCGGTATGGAAAGCACCGAGATCTGCCGCCTCGCCGTCGAAAAGTCGCTCGTCACCACCCACCGCAACGTGTTCGGCGTGTTCTTCTGGTTCCTCATGCCGCTCGGGCCCGCCTGCGCGGTGATGTACCGCGTGTCCGAATACCTGGCGCGCGCCTGGAACGAGCCGGACCACATGCGCGGCGAAGCGTTCGGCCAGTTCGCCGCCCGCGCGTTCTACTGGATCGACTGGCTGCCGGTGCGCCTGACCGCGGTCGCCTTCGCCGTCGTCGGCAACTTCGAAGACGCGATCTACGCCTGGCGCAACTTCGCCCACCGCTGGGCCGATGAAGCGAAAGGCATCATCCTGACCGCCGGCGGCGGCGCCATGGGCGTGCGCCTCGGCACGCCGTACGAGAACGCGTCCGGCGTCATCATCCCGGCCGACGCCGCCACGGTCGACTCGCTCGATACCGAAGCCGAAGTGCTGCCGGGCGAAGAGCCGACCATCCGCGCCCTGCAAAGCACGGTCGGCCTGGTCTGGCGCGCCTTGCTGCTGTGGATGATGTTACTGTTGCTGTTGTCCAGCGCCGTCTGGCTCGGTTAATCGGCTCGCGCGGCGCAGTGCGGGCCGCGCAAATGGCGACTTCAGGTCTTCTATAAGATATAATACTGCGTCAGCGCCCGGTACTTGCGACCGGGGCCCTTCACGCAGCATCCTTGCCCGAATCCCGCCAATGGTCGAGTCACCGCAAATCAAGAAAGAACTCGCCGAAGAGTTTTTCATTCTTGGCGTCACCAGCGATGGCAGGCAGTTTCGTCCCAGCGACTGGGCCGACCGCCTGTGCGGCGTCATGTCCTGTTTCAAGCCGGAAGGCTCCGGCGGGCGCGACGCGCACCTGCAGTTTTCGCCATACGTCCGCCCGGCGATGCTCAACGGCATCAAGGCGGTCGTCGTCGACGCCGCGCTGAAAAATATCGAGCCGCTGGCCTACCACTTCGTCGTCAACTTCGCCAAGGACAATGACCTGCAAGTGGTGGAAGCGTGCATCCTGCCTGATCCTGTTCCCGCCAAATAATTCTCCTTTGCCGTCGCTTTGACCAAGATCAAGGCTGCTGCAGAACCGGCGCGATAGCGTAGCGGCTGATGCGCGCAGCTCTGTCGGCGCGCAAGGACGAGCGGCCCGGCGCCGCCTAGGAGACTGATTATGCGGATTGGCGAAATGTGCACCACCCAGACCATCGTTTGCACGCGCGAGGAAAGCGTCCAGGGCGCCGCGCTGCTGATGCGGACCCACCACGTCGGCGACGTCGTTGTCGTCGAGCAGCCCAACGCCGAGCGCGTTCCCACCGGCATCCTCACCGACCGCGACATCGTCGTCTCGGTCATCGCGCTCGGCCTCGACCCGGCCAGCCTGCTCGTCGGCGACATCATGACGGACGACTTGCTTACCTGCAGCGAAAGCGACGACGTCTACGAAACCATCGAGCGCATGCGCCTGCGCGGCATCCGGCGCGTGCCGGTGGTCAATGCAAACGGCGCCCTGACCGGCATCGTCAGCGCCGACGATTTACTCGGCTTCCTGGCCGGGGAGATGAGCGAACTGGCGCGCATCGGCCCGCACCAGCAGTCGCAGGAAAAGCGCGCCCGTCACTGATTTCGGCGGCCAGGGGCGCATGCACAAATCCCGACAGTCAAGTCGTCGACGCAAAAGCTAACGCCATCCTCGTATCGCGAGGATGGCGCGTGGGGCCGCAGCGGTCTGCTACTATCCAATGTACCCCGCTCCAACACTTCTCGCGAGACCTCATGAATCGAAACAGCTGCACGCTGCGCATCGGCGCATCCATTCTGGCCGGCGCTATCAGCGGCGCTGCCTTCGCCGCCCCGGCGCTGCCCAACGGCGTCGCCCAGGGCCCGGCGGTCGAGGGCATCACCGAATACCGGCTGGCCAACGGACTGAAGGTGCTGCTGTTCCCGGACGCGTCGAAGCCGACCGTCACCGTCAACGTCACCTACCTGGTCGGCTCGCGCCACGAGAACTACGGCGAGACTGGCATGGCGCACCTGCTCGAACACCTGCTGTTCAAAGGCTCGCGCAACAACCGCGCCATTCCCCATCAGTTCGCCGACCGCGGCATGCAGTTCAACGGCACCACCTCGCTCGACCGCACCAACTACTACGAAGTGTTCCAGGCCAGCGAAGACAACCTGCGCTGGGCGCTGCAGATGGAAGCGGACCGCATGGTCAATTCCTTCATCGCCAAAAAAGACCTCGACTCCGAAATGACGGTGGTGCGCAACGAGTACGAAAGCGGCGAGAATTCGCCCGGCGCGGTGCTGATGAAGCGCATGCAAAGCGTGTCGTACGACTGGCACGCCTACGGGCGCTCGACCATCGGCAACCGCAGCGACATCGAGAACGTCGGCATCGCCAACCTGCAGGCGTTCTACCGCACCTGGTATCAGCCGGACAACGCGGTGCTGCTGGTGGCCGGCAAATTCGACGAGGCCAGCACCTTGCGTTTCATCGCCCAGAAGTTCGGCGCGATCCCGAAGCCGAAACGAACCTTGCCGGCGTTCTGGACGGTCGAGCCGACCCAGGACGGCGAGCGCACCTTCAGCGTGCGGCGCCAGGGCGACGTGCAGATCGTCGCCCTCGGCTACAAGGTGCCGTCCGAGCTGCACCTCGATTCCGACGTGCTGTCGTTCGCCTCCGACATCCTCGGCAGCGGGCCGGCGGCGCGCCTGCACAAGCTGCTCGTCGAAAGCGGCCAGGCGAGCGAGGTGTTCTCGTTCGGCCAGACCGGCTACGCGCCGGGCCTGCAGCTGATCGGCGCGGTCGTCAAGAAGGGCGCGCCGATCGAGCCGGTGCGCGCGGCGATGACGGCCGCGGTGGAGGATTTCGCGCGCAATCCGGCCACGGCCGAGGAGATGGAGCGGGTGCGACGCGTCAAGAACAACGACATCGAGAAAAGCCTGAACGAGCCGCAGCGGGTCGGCGTGGCGCTGTCGGAAGCGATCGCGCTGGGCGACTGGCGCCTGTACTTCGTCGGCCGCGAACGGGTCGCCGCCATCAGCGCCGACGACGTGGCGAAGGTGTCGGGCCGCTACCTGCGGCGCGACAACCGGGTGACCGGATTTTTCGTCCCCGACGACACGCCGCAGCGCGCCGACATCGCCCAAGCGCCGACGGTGGAGTCGCTGATGAAGGCGTTCAAGCCGCGCGCCGCCTCGCTCAAGTCGGAAAACTTCGAGCCGAGCCAGGACAACATCATGAAGCGCACCCGCCTGGTCACGGCCGGCGGCGTGAAGATGGCGCTGCTGCCGAAGAAGAACCGCGGCGAGGCCGTGTCGGTCGAATTCGTCCAGCATTTCGGCGACGAGAAGACCCTGTTCGGCAAAGGCGCGGTGCCGGCGCTGACGGCCGCCATGCTGATGCGCGGGACCAGCAAGTTCAATCGCATACAGCTGGCCGACGAATTCGACCGCCTGAAGATCACCGGCGGCCCGCACCGCTTCGAGACCACGCGCGCCAACCTGGCCGAAGCGCTGCGGCTGGTGGCGCACGTGCTGAAGGAGCCGGCATTTCCGGAAGCCGAATTCGAGCAGCTGCGCGAGCAGGCGCTGGTGAGCATCGAGTCGGGCCGCGGCGAGCCGCAGGAAGTGGCCGCGCGCGCGCTGGCCGAGCATTTCGACATCTACCCGCGCGGCGATCCGCGCGAGGCGACCACCATCGAGGAAGACCTGGCCGACACGCGCGCGGCCACGCTGGTGCAGATCAAGGACTTCCATCGCCAGTTTTATGGCGCCAGGCCGTCCGAGCTGGCCATCGTCGGCGACCTCGACGCCGATGCAGTGGCGCCATTGGTCGACCAGCTGTTCGGCCAGTGGGTGGCGCCGGCGAACGTGGCGCCGCTGCTGCGCAAGCATGCCGACGTCGCGCCGCTGCAAAAGGCGCTCGACACGCCCGACAAGGAAAACGGCTTCTACACGGCGCGCCTGAACCTCGACCTGAACATCGACGACGCCGACTATCCGGCGCTGACGCTGGCCAATTACATCTTCGGCGAAGGCGGCATGAAGTCGCGCCTGTTGGACCGCATCCGCCAGAAGGACGGCCTGTCGTACGGCGGCGGCTCGCAGCTGTCGGCGGGGGAGCTTGACCGCGCCGGCTCGTTCGGCATCGACGCCATCGCCGCGCCGCAGAACCTGCGCAAGCTCGATGCTGCGGTGCGCGAGGAACTGGCGCGCGCGCTGAAGGGCGGCTTCACCGCCGCCGAACTGGCCGGCGCGAAGTCCGGCACGCTGCAGCAGCGCTTGCAGAACCGCTCGGAAGACGCGGTGCTGGCGGCCGGCTGGACCAGCTACCTGCACCGCGGCCAGACGTTCGAGTGGAGCCGCCGGTTCGAGCAGAAGCTGGCCGCGGTGACGCTGGCGCAGCTGAACGCGGCGTTTCGCAAGGCGATCGACCCGGCCAGATTGAGCGTGGTGATGGCCGCAGATCAGCAAAAGGCCACAGCTGCGCCGAAATAGTAATGTTTTTGCTACCAACAACCGCACATTTGTTTGATTGATTGTTTATGCGGCGTTATGATGTTGCCTTGAGGCAGCAAATACTGCCGGTGTTCAATATTGGAGTGCGTGATGGTCGTCAAGAACAAGCAGCAGCGGGATACCTCGTTCGAGGGCAAGGTCGTGTTGGTGACTGGGGCGGCGGGCGGCATCGGCCGCGCCACCGCGCTGGCCTTCGGCCGCGCCGGCGCCTGCGTGGTGGTGGCCGACACCTCGGTCGACGGCGGCCACGCGACGGCGGCGATGATCGTCGAAGCCGGCGGCAAGGCGCTGTTCGTGCAGACCAACGTCACGCGCGCGGCAGAAGTCGAAGCGCTGGTCGACAAGACGGTGGCGTACTACGGCCGCCTGGACTGCGCCTTCAACAACGCCGGCATCGAGGAAGAACACCTGCAGCTGGCCGACACCGACGAAGCGCTGTTCGACCGCATCGTCAACGTCAACGTCAAGGGCACCTGGCTGTGCATGAAGTACCAGATCCGCCAGATGCTCAAGCAGGGCGGTGGGGCGATCGTCAACACCGCGTCGGTCGCCGGGCTGGTGGGCGCGCCGACGCAGGCCATCTACGCGGCCAGCAAGCACGCCGTGATCGGCCTGACCAAGACGGCCGCCGCCGAATATGGGCGCGACGGCATCCGCGTCAACAGCGTCTGCCCCGGCGTGATCAACACGCCGATGCTGGCGCGCGCGCTCGAGCGCGAGCCGACGCGCCAGAAGAAGCTGCGCAACATCCATCCGATCGGCCGCTTCGGCGAGGCGTCGGAAATCGCCAACGCGGCGCTGTGGCTGTGCTCCGATCAGGCCTCGTTCGTCACCGGCCACCAGCTCGCCGTCGACGGCGGCCTGACCGCGATTTAACGCAACGTGCTGGTGTCAGGTCTGACATTCGGACATTTGAACGACCAAATGTCCGAATGTCAGACCTGACACCGGTTATTGTCCTTCTGCTACTTCGGCCGCGGCGAGCGCACTGCGCGGTTTGGCGACGACAGTCTGCCGGCGCGCAGCTCGCTGACCGCCTGGCCCAGCGCGCGCCCGACGTTGCGCACCTCTTCCTGGAAATCGGTGTCGCGATCGAACGCGTCGTGGCTCTCTGCGTACGACTCGAAGTAGCCGACGTAGCGGTCCAGCCGCGCAAAGCTGCCGGCGTCGATCATCCCCATCCAGTCAAGCCAGTCCGACAAGCCGCGCCGCGTGCCTTCGATGCCGGCGACGTCGCCGTGCACGATCAGCCCGTACGCGCGGTCGGCCAGGTGCTTCGGATAGTCCCAGCCTGCCAGTTCGAGTGCCTTCGCTTCTTCCGCCTTCTTGCCGTGCGTGGCGGTGGGATCCGGATTGCCGCCGTCGGCGCACACCAGCCGGTCGATCATCAGCTTGAGCACCGCCGGCGTCTGGTACCAGTACACCGGCGTGACGATCAGGATGCCGTGCGCGGCCACCCACTTTTCGTAAATCTCGTTCATCCAGTCGTTGGTCTGGCGCAGTGAGTGGTTCGGGTAGCAGCTGCACGGCCAGTGGCACAAGGGCATGGCGGTCGAGACGCAGGCCTTGCACGGGTGGATGTGGCGGTCGTAATCGGAGGTGAGCAGGCTGAGGTCGAGGATGTCGACGTCGATGCCGTGCGCTTCGAGCACTTCGCGCGCCAGCTGCGTCATGCGGTAGGACTTCGAGATTTCGCCGGGGCAGGTGCCGTCGTTGCGCGCGGCGCCGTTGATGACCAGCACGCGCGAGCGGGTTTCCGGATTCTTTTGCACCGCTTCGGCCGCCAGCAGCCGGTCGCGCGCCGCGATCCATTCGACCGACAGTTCGTACTCTGGATCGGCAAAGCCCGGACCGGCCTTCCTGGTCGTCGGCGCCTTGTGCGATTCGCTGTAGTTGTTCCACGCGATCTCCTCGACCGCGGCGAGTTCGCCGGCGACCTTGCCGAACGCCGGATCCATGAAGGAGCGCGAAAACACCAGGTGAAACTCGTTGCGCCCGAGCTTGGCGGGGGCTTGTCCTTTGCGTACCGACGTCATGATCAACCTTTCTGAAGAGTCCGTTAAGTATCCGAGAAATGTTACGTCTGATATGTACGGCAACTAACCGGCGGGCATCAAAAAAGGCGGGCCGGACCGAAGTACGAACCCGCCTGTGGCAGCATTGCGCGCGCTCGTTTACTTGGCAACAGGGGCCGGCGCTGCGGCGCTGGCCGGCGCGGCAGCAGGGGTGGCCGAGCGGTTCGCCCACAGCGACCAGTACTTCGCCAGGTCGCCGAGGCCGTCGGTGCCCTTGACGGACTCGAGCGTCTTGATCGCTTCGGCCTTGCGGCCGGCCTTCGCGTACGCCATGCCCAGGCGCAACTTGGCTTCTTCCGGTTTCTTGCCGACGCCTTTGGCGATGCCTTGCTCGATCAGCGGGATGCCCTTGTCGAACTGGTCCATCGTGACGTACGCCCAGCCGAGGTTGACCAGGCCGGTGCCGTCTTTTGCCTTGGCCGCGCTCGCTTCACCGCTGGCAATGTTCTTTGCATCGTCGGCGGCGCCCTTGTTGGCCTTGTCGCGCAGTTGCTTGTAGACATTGGCGCTGTTGCCCGAACCCAGCACGCCGGCGGCGGCGCCGGCGTCGAGCGTCTTTTTCGCTTCGGTCGGGAAGCCGGCGAGCAAGGTCGATTCGGCCATCTCGAGGTACTCTTCCGGCGCCAGCGCCTTCTGCGCAACAAATTGCAGGCGCAGCACGTCGAGCTGATGGCTCTGGCTATAGCCCGGCTTGTTCTGCATGCGGCGCAGCAGGTCGGTCCAGTAGTCGTCGGCCGGATACAGCGCGACCAGCTTTTCCATCGCGACCAGGTAAGTCGCGTTGTCCTTCAGCTTGGCGGCCGAACTGGCCAGCAGGCGCAGGTCTTCCAGCGACGGCTGGCGGCCGGCTTTTTCGGTGTCGGCGATCAGCGATGTCAGTTCGGTCTTGGCGGTCGCGAAATCATTGCTCAGGTAGTAGGCGCGGATCAGCGGGCTGCGCACTTTTTCCGGCGTCGAACCTTCCTTCTGATAGCGCTTCATCCATTCGATCGCCTTCGGGTAATTCTTGGCGTTGTAGTACATGTTGCCGAGCGCGAGCATGAACTCGCCCTGGTCGACCGCCGGCAGGCGGTTCGCCGCGATCACCGCCTCGAGCGCGGTGATCGTCATCGCATCGTCGCCGCTGGCCGAGCCGAGCGCGACCTTCATGCGGTCGACGACGTACGTCTCGTACGGCGTCTTGGCCGCAAACGCATCGGCCTGGGTCAGGCGCGTCTTCACTTCGTCGAACTTCTTCTCGGCCATCAGCTGCTTGATGACGTTCGAATCGATCAGCTTGAACAGCTCGGGACGGACGGTGTCTGGCTTGGGCGCATCGGCCGCGGCGGGAGCAGGGGTTTTCTGGGCGTGCGCGCCGGTCATCAGCGCCGGGACAGCGTTGAGGCCGATAGCGGCCAGCACCAACGTGATGCGAGCAAGACGGAATTGGGACATGGAAAACCCTTCAATCAGAAGACAAAAATTCAGCTAAGTTCGGTACTAACGCGTGAACGCGGCGATCGGTGCACATGCTGTTTCGGCAAGCAACAACGAAATCAGCGCGTATTGTCCCATAAAACTACAGCAGCTCACCGTGCAATCGTGCATCGCGATTTCCCTATGGAAACGCCGCCCATCCGGCGCCTAAAAGCCGGCGACCGGACTGCAGCCGCGCGCTTCCAGTTCGCCGGCCAGCCAGGCGTTGACGGCGTCCAGCGCCGGCGCCGCGAAGCCGTAGGTGATCAAGGCCGGCGCGTCGATGTCGAGCGCCTGGTACGGGTTCCACAATGCCAGGTGCAGGTCGGGATGCCAGTTGGCGCGCGCGTGCGGGCCGTAGCGCAGCCGCGCGGTCGAGGCAAGAAAGGTGAAGCGGCCATCGGCGGGCAGCGTGTTCCAGTCGAACGTCTCGGCGTCGCGGTAGGTGACGGTGTCGACGTCGTACAGGCGCCCGAGCGAGGCGGCCAGCGCGGCCGCCGGCACGCCGGCTTCGGACACGCCGTCGCTGACGACATCCTGGCGCACCACCAGGCGCACTTTGGCGCCGGCGGCGGGACGGCAGGCGTCGCCGCGCACCGTCAGCGCGCGGCGCCAGCCGTCGGCCATCAGTGCGCGGTCGCCGGCTTCTTCCAGGTAAGCGCGCGGCTGGCATGGATAACGGCGCGCCAGCTCGGACAATCGCTGCAGCCGCGCGGCGACGTCTTGCGCGCTGAGCGTGCCGGCGTCGATCGCGGCGGCGATCGCGGCGATCGTCTCTTCCTGGATATCCGGTGTTCCAAGCGCCATCACCATGTCGGCGCCGGCGGCCAGCGCCATCACCGCGGCGTGGCCGGCGCCGTAGCGGTGGGCGATGGCGTGCATGTCCATCGCGTCGGTGATGATCACGCCGCGGTAATCCCATTCTTCGCGCAACAGGCCCGTCAGGATGCGGCGCGACATGGTGGCGGGGAACTTGGCATCGAGCGTCGGGTAGACGATGTGCGCCGTCATCATCGCC
Organism: Massilia sp. TWR1-2-2; assembly: GCF_049897565.1. Classification (NCBI taxonomy): domain Bacteria; kingdom Pseudomonadati; phylum Pseudomonadota; class Betaproteobacteria; order Burkholderiales; family Oxalobacteraceae; genus Massilia; species Massilia sp. TWR1-2-2. The sequence goes on from NZ_JAFCWM010000058.1 coordinate 9,738, forward strand.
GGCGCGTGCGGCGCGGCCATGCGGAACGGCGCGAATTCGAACTGCTCCAGCTCGGCCAGCGGCTTGTCGACGGTCGGCAAGTCGCGGTGCGAATCGACGCTGGTGTCGCCGTGGCCGGGGAAATGCTTGACGCAACAGGCCACGCCTTCGGAATGGCTGCCTTCCATCCAGGCCATCGCCAGTTCGGTCGCGCGGCGCGGGTCGGCGCCGAACGAGCGTTCGGCGATGACCGGGTTGTGCGGGTTGTTGTTCAGGTCAAGGACGGGCGCGAAGTTCCAGTTGAAGCCGAGCGCCTTGACCGCGCGCGCGACTGCCGCGCCGACGTCGCGCGCCAGCGGCAGATCGTCGGCCGCGCCAAGCGCCATCGCCGACGGCGGCGCCGGCACCCAGGTCGAACGGACCACGGCGCCGCCCTCCTGGTCGAGGGCGATCAGCGCCTCCGGTCCCATCGCCGCGCGCAGCTCGAAGGTCAAGCGCGCCAGCTGCTCCGCGTCCACCATGTTCTGGCGGAACAGGCACACGCCGCGCACGCGGTTGGCCTTGAGGAAGGCGGCGCTGGCGGCATCGAGTTCGGTGCCCGCCAGGCGCACCATGATCAGCTGGCCGGCAAGTTGTCGTGAGTCGTTCATGGCTAGTGTGTCTTGGTCACTTTGTTGAGGTGGCGCGGGCGGTCCGGATCCATGCCGCGCGCCTTCGACAGGTGCGCCGCCATCACGTAGAACGCCTGCACCGCGACGATAGGGTCGAGGTCGGCAGTGGCGGCGACCGGCAATGTCAGGTCGCGCTCGGCGATGTCGGCGGGCGCTGCCAGCAGCACGCGCGCGCCGCGCCCGCGCATCTCGGTTGCCAGCTGCACCAGGCCGGCCTGGGTCGGGCCGCGCGTGGCGAAGATCAGCAGCGGGTAGCCGTCTTCGATCAGCGCCATCGGGCCGTGCTTGATTTCGGCGCCGCTGAACGCTTCGGCTTGCAGCGCCGACGTCTCCTTGAACTTCAATGCCGATTCGAGCGCGATCGGAAAGCTGATGCCGCGTCCGACCACCATGATGTTGCGCGCCGGTGTCAGCACCTCGAGCGCGGCCGACCAGTCGGCGCGGGTCGCCTCGTCCAGCGCTTGCGGCAGCGCGGCCAGGCCTTCGATCAGCTCCGGGTCGTTCTGCCAGTGCGCGACCAGGCGCGCGCCGGCCACCAGGCTGGTGATGAAGCTCTTGGTGGCGGCCACGCTTTGCTCTTTGCCCGCATGCAGCGGGATCGCCCATTCGGCCGCCTGCGCCAGCGGCGAGTCGATGTCGTTGACCAGCGCGACGGTGGTGGCGCCGCCGTCGCGGAAGTAGCGGATCGGCTCGACTACGTCCGGGCTCTGGCCCGACTGCGAGATGGCGATGGTCAGGGTGTCGCGCGTGACCAGCGGCGACTTGTACAGCGTTACCAGCGACATCGGCAGCGAGGCGACGATGCGCCCCATGCGCGCCATGATCAGGTAGGCGCAGTAGTTGGCGGCGTGGTCGGAACTGCCGCGCGCCACCGTCAGCGCGCTGTTGAAATTGGTGGAGCGCAGCTTGCGTCCCAGTTCGGCGTAGCGCTCAATGTCGTTCGACAGTTGCAGCGATACGCATTCGGCGGCGGACAACGCCTCTTTAAGCATCAGTGAGGTCACAAGCTTCTCCTTCTATATATACGGCTTTGATGTTCAGGTCGCGGTCGAGCACGACGATGTCGGCGTAACAGCCGGGGGCCAGGCGGCCACGTTCGGTTTCGCCGAGGTAGTCGGCGGCGTTGGTGGACACGCGCCGCGAGGCGTCGGCCAGGTCGAGGCCGATGGCGCCGACCAGGTTGCGCAGCGCCTGGTCCATGGTCAGGGTGCTGCCGGCCAGCGTGCCGTCGGACAGGCGCACGCCGCCCATGCACTTGTGTACCTGCTGGCGGCCCAGCATGTATTCGCCGTCCGGCATGCCGGTGGCGGCGGTCGAATCGGTGACGCAGTACAGCTGCGGGATCGCGCGCAGCGCCACCTTGATGGCGCCCGGGTGCACGTGCAGCAGGTCGGGGATGATCTCGGCGTACTGCGCATGCGCCAGCGCCGCGCCGACCATGCCGGGCTCGCGGTGGTGCAGCGGGTTCATGGCGTTGAACAGGTGGGTGAAGCCGGCCGCGCCGTGCGCCAGCGCGGCCACGCCGTCGTCGTAGGAGCCGGTGGTGTGGCCGATCTGGACGCGGATGCCGGCGTCGGCCAGCTCGCGCACCAGCGCCAGGTGGCCGTCGATTTCGGGCGCCACCGTGATCAGTCGCAGCGGCGCATAGCTGCCCAGCTGCTCGACCTCGGCCAGGTTGGCCGCGCGCGCGTACGGCGGCTGCGCGCCGAGTTTGCCGGCGTTGATGTACGGGCCTTCGAGGTGCACGCCGAGGATGCGCGCCGCGCCCGGGCGGCGTGCGCCGGCGGCGGCGCCGATCGCCTTCAGCGCGGCGACGATGTCTTCCGGCGGCGCCGTCATCGTCGTTGCCAGCAGGCTGGTGGTGCCGTGCCTGGCGTGCATCGCCGCGATCACGTGCGGCGCGTCGCCGCCTTCCATCACATCGCGCCCGCCGCCGCCGTGCACGTGCAGGTCGATGAAGCCGGGCAGGATATAGTCGTCGCCGTTGACGCCTGGATTGGCGGGGGCGCCGTCAATGTCGGTGACGCGGTCGCCGAAGCTGATCGCTCCATGGATCCAGCCGGCCGGCGTCAGGATATTGCCCTTGATTGCTTCGCTCATTGAGTGGTCCGCCATGAATTGATTGGGTTGGCGCGCACGTGCTGTTCGATCATGCGCAGCGCGCCGCGGGCGGCGTCGCCTTGCGGCGGCACGCTGCGCGCCAGCAGGTCGGGCGGCAAGTAGGCGCGCAAAGGCGCACCGAGGCCGCCGCATAACGCCAGCGGCAGCGTGCCGGAAGGGTCGAGCGCGTGGGCGATGGCGGCCACTTCGGCGCCGGCGGCGAGCAAAAACGCCCGCGCGGTGGCGTCGTTATCGGCATGCGCGATGACGATCGGCGCCAGTTGCGCGTAGCTGGTCTGGTTGGCCTGGCCGAGCCAGACCTGGATCGGGTCGCGCGCGCCGCCGCAGGCGCCGATGACGGCCTGGGCGAACGGGCTGCCTGGCTTGCGCCCGTCGAGCACCTGTTCGATGTGGTTGATGGCGCGCAGGCCAAGCCAGCCGCCGCTCGCCTCGTCGCCGGCCGGGAAGCCCCAGCCGCCCACTTCGCGCTGCTCGCCGCCGGGCAGCAGTGCCTGGCCGACGCTGCCGGTGCCGATGGCGACGATGGTGCCGGGCTGACCGCCGTGCGCGCCCATCAGCGTGGTGAAGCCGTCGGTTTCGAGGCGCAGCGCCGCGTAGCCGGGATTGGCGTCGACGAACTGCGCGGCCCAGGATTTGTTGTGCACGCCGGCCAGGCCAAGGCCGATCGCCATGGCGCCGAATGGCGGCTGGGCGAGGCCGGCCTGGTCGAAGGCCATCACCACGGCGGCGCCGATGTTGGACCAGGCGTTGCCGATGCCGTGCGCCAGTGCCGACGGGCCGCCCTGGCCCTGCGCCAGTTCGTCGCCGCCGGCGTTGGCCAGCCGTACGCGGGTACCGGTTCCGCCGCCGTCGACGCCGATGAAGTATTCGATCATGTTGATGTAAGCGTGAGCTGCCAGGAGGTCAGGGCACTATAGGTAGCGCTCACGGGCTTGTCAATAGGTATTTAATTGGTATTAACCATGCAGGTCGCACGGGCTGCCCTGTCGAGGCGCCAGCTTGACAGCAGCAGGGGTCTGACCCGGCTTGCTGTCGGGTCAGACCCCTGCTGGCGGGTCGGTCCCTGCGGTCGCTTCGAAAGCGCGCGTCGGCCTCGCGACGGGATTGGTATTGCTGTGGCATTCCAGGAGAAATGGCCGGGCGCCGCGTTGAAGGATACGAACGCAGCGCCTGACGTAAAACGCAAGCGCTTATTTTGCCGCTTCGACCACCGGCAGTTCGACGAAGCTGCTGTGGTAGATGCGCTGCGTCGCCTTTTTATAGTCGGCCGGTTTGGCGTCGAAAATGTTCGGCACGAAGGTCTGCGGATTGCGGTCGTACAGCGGGAACCAGCTGGACTGGATCTGCACCATGATCCGGTGCCCCGGCAGGAACACGTGGTTAGCGGTCGGCAGCGCGAACTTGTAGGCCAGCGCCTTGTTCGCCGCAATCGGCTTGCCCACTTCGTAGCCTTCGCGGTAGCGGCCGCGGAAGATGTCGGCCGAGATCATCAGCTGGTAGCCGCCCATCGCGTTCTGGCCCGCCACCTGGTCGGGATAGACGTCGATTACCTTCACCACCCAGTCCGAATCGGTGCCGCTGGTGGCGGCGATCAGGTTGGCGATCGGCTCGCCGCTGATTTTAAGCGGCGCCGTCAACACGTCCGATGTGAACGTGATCACGTCGGTGCGCCCGGACGCTTCGCGCTGGTCGTCGGTGAGCCAGCGCGGCCAGCTCTGGCCTTTCGCTTCGTCGTACCCCATCTGCATCGGCCGCGCGCGGTACGGCACCGGCTTGGCCGGATCGGCAATGTATTCGTCGTGGCCCTGGCCGCCGCCTTCGCCGCCGAGCGTGAGCTTCTGGTTGGCGCCAAGGCGCAGCAGCGCCGGCTTGATCGCGCAGCCGCTGGTGCAGCCGCTCGGCCACGCGGCCAGGCTGCGCCACTTGTTGGTGCCGGTCTCGAAGGCCGACACCGGCGCCACGCCGGCCGGCGGCGCGTCGTCCTTGAGGTAGCGGTCGAGGAAAGGGCGCAGGATCTCCTGGCGGAAGTGCAGTGCCGTGTCGGCGTTGAAGTTGATGGCGCCAAGCTTGCTGCCGTCGCCGATACCGCCGCCGTGCGACCACGGGCCGATCACCAGGAACAGCTTGTCGTTGGCGGCGTCCTTCGCCTTGAGCGCCTTGTAGACCGCGATCGGCCCGTAGATGTCTTCGGCGTCCCACAGGCTGTGCACCAGCATGGTCGGCACCGTCAGCGGCTGTTTGGCCAGGATCTTGTCCATCGCCTGATCCTGCCAGAACGCGTCGTAGGCCGGGTGGGCGACGATCTTGCGCCAGAAGCCGCTTTGCGACACGCCGCGCTGGCGCGCCAGTTCGCCGGCCGACCCCGCGCGCAGGTAGGTATCGTAATCGTCATGCGTGGCGGTGAACCACTTGGCGTCGTTCTTGCGCGTGACGACCTGCTCCATCACGTAAGGGATGTTCACCTGGCGGAAGGCGCCGTGGTGGAACCAGTCGTCGCCCATCCAGCCGTCGACCATCGGGTTCATCGGAACGGCCACCTTCAGGGCCGGGTGCGGATTGACCAGTGCCATCAAGGGCAGGAAGCCGTCGTACGAAATGCCGATGATGCCGACCTTGCCGTTCGATTCGGGCACGTTCCTGGTCAGCCACTCGATCGTGTCCCAGGTGTCGGTGGAGTGATCGACCGGGGTCGGATTCTGCGGGCCGGACAGGGGACGGTTCATCACGTAGTCGCCTTCCGAGCCGTACTTGCCGCGCACGTCCTGCACCACGCGGATGTAGCCGCCTTCGACGATGACGTCGGCGGCGTTGTCGTAGCCCTGCAGGATCGACTTCATGTCGGAGCTCTCGGCGTGGCTGGTCAAACCGGCCGCGTCGTACGGGGTGCGCGTCAGCAGAACGGGCGCGCCCTTGGCGCCGCGCGGCACGATGATCACCGTATTGAGCTTGACGCCGTCGCGCATTGGCACCATCACCGAGCGCTTGACATAATTGAAGCCGGTGGTGACGGGCTCGAACTGGGCCGGCGTTTCCGATGGCAGCGCGGGATAGCTTGCTGGCGCCGGCGCGCCTTGCGCGTGGGCCAGGCCCGCGGCCGTGGCGAGCATGCATGCGAGCGGCGCGAGGCGGGTGATGCGTGACTTCATGTGGCGTCCTTGTGAGAGTGGGCACGATGGCAGTGCGGCGGGGGGGCCCCCAGGCGCGCCCCCCCCCCCCAAAAAAAAAAAAAAAATGCCCCCCCCCCCCCCAAATTTTTTGACCGGGGGGCCCGCACA
>NZ_JAFCWM010000059.1:0-7709 GCF_049897565.1 Massilia sp. TWR1-2-2
TGCGCGGTGTTGATGGTGATGCCGCGCGCTTTTTCTTCTGGTGCCGCATCGATCTGGTCGTATGCTTTTGCTTCGCCGCCGAATTTCTTCGACAGAACGGTCGCGATCGCAGCCGTCAGGGTCGTCTTGCCGTGATCAACGTGACCGATGGTGCCGACGTTGACGTGCGGCTTGGTCCGTTCGAATTTACCTTTTGCCATTTTAGACTCCTAACGATTTTGAGAATTGCCCAGGCACTCGCCTGACTTGTCTTTGAATTTACTGCGACCTGCGTACTACTGAATTCTGGTGCCCTTTACGTGGATTGAACACGTGGCCTCTCCCTTACCAAGGGAGTGCTCTACCACTGAGCTAAAAGGGCTAATGTATCGCGATGTGCTACATGCATTGCAAGACTACTGGAGCGGGTGAAGGGAATCGAACCCTCGTCGTAAGCTTGGAAGGCTTCTGCTCTACCATTGAGCTACACCCGCGAGGTAACGCCTGAACTCTTCTTCACTGTACCGCCACAACTTCCTTGCAACATCTTGGTGGAGGGGGCTGGATTCGAACCAGCGTACTCATAGAGAACAGATTTACAGTCTGTCGCCTTTAACCACTCGGCCACCCCTCCGCGAGGAACCGCAGAGTATGAAGCAAGCACACAACACTGTCAACTAATTTTGCGGGATACATTCCGCGGAATCGGCGACGAACTTGCTTCGGGGCGTGATTGTAACCGCACCTGCGGCAACAGTGCAAGGCCAGGTGAATCGGCCGCAATTTCGTCTAGAATTATTCGCAACGGGCGTCGATCCCCGCAGCGTAATTTTGTGGCTCTAAAGCTACATTGCATTCTGGAGGGCTTTACATTGCACCCTCCTTCCGGCGCGCGGCGCAAGGCATTCGAGGCACCTATTTCGGCCGCCACTTCGAGGTGCTCAACGTCGCCGACGACGGCGTCCGCCGCGCCGCGCCGCGCTCCGACTACTACCCGGTGCTGCTGATCCAGCCGGCCAGCGGCGAGGTGCTGCTGGGGTGCGACTTCATGTCCGAGCCGCTGCGCGGCGCGGCGCTGGCGGCGACGCTGCGCAGCGGCCGGCCGGCCGCCAGCGCGCCGGTCAGGCTGAACCAGACCGGCACACTCGGCGTGCACCTGCTGCAGCGCGTGGCGGGCCTGGACACCGAGCCGACGGGCGTGCTGAACCTGGAGCTTCGGGCCAACGCGTATGTCGGGCGCGCCGTCGCGCAGTCGGGCTTCAAGCACTTCCTGGTCGCCTTTGCCGACATCACCGAGCGCGCCAGTCCGGTCACCATGACCGACACCATCGGCGCGCACGCGAACGGGCCGCGCTACCGCGGCGAGCTCGCATTCGGCGGGCGCCGCTACGAACTGCACTTGGCGCCCGACGACGCCTACCAGAGCGCCCAGCGAAGCTGGCAAAGCTGGAGCGTGCTGACCGGCGACCTGCTGCTCGTCGAGGTGGCGCAGCGGCTGCGCGAACTGCTGCGCGACGTCGACATCATCGCCCGTCTCGGCGGCGACGAATTCATCGTCGTGATGGCCGGCGCGTTGACGCCCGAGCTGGTCAGCGCGGTGGCGATCCGCATCGTGCAGTCGCTGTCGGCGCCGTACCACTTCTCCAGCCAGACCATGTACAGCGGCGCCAGCGGCGGCATCGCCGTGTTCCCCGACGACGCGGCCAACGCCGCCACGCTGCTGCGCCATGCCGACACCGCGATATACGTCGCCAGGAGCCATGGCCGCGGCAACTTCCAGTTCTATTCGCCGGCGACGAATGTCGCTACCCACGAGCGGCTGCTGATGGAAAACCGCATCTGGGTCGCGCTTGGCCAGCAGCAGTTCGAACTGTACCTGCGCCGCAGGTGTCGCTAGTCAGCGGACGCGTGGTGAGCGCCGAGGCGCTGCTGCGCTGGGACCATCCCGAGCTGGGCCTGACGGGGCCCGAGCGCATCATTCCGGTGGCTGAGGAGTCGGGCCTGATTATCGCGCTCGGCATTGCGCGAGCGCGGCATCAACGTCGCCATCGATGACTTCGGCACCGGCTACTCGTCGCTGTCGTACCTGAAGCTGTTTGCGATCGACCGCATCAAGATCGACCGCGGTTTTGTGACCGACATCGAGACCGATCCGAACGACGCGGCCATCGTCACCGCCACCATCGGCATGGCGCACGCGATGGGGCTGACGGTGCTGGCCGAAGGCGTGGAGACGGCTGCGCAGCGCAATTTTTTGCGGCTGCACGTGTGCGACGAAGCGCAAGGCTACCTGTTCGCGCGGCCGATGCCGCCGGCGCAGTTCCGCGAGTTCATGGCGACGGCTTGGGGCCGGACCGCGGCGTTTGATTTTGGAGCCAGCGGTTAAAAGCCAGGGTCAGGTCTGACATTCGGACATTTCGTCTTCTTGAAATGTCCGAATGTCAGACCCGACCCTATGGCGACAGCGCGACCAGCACCTGGCCTTTGAGCGCCTTGATCAGCGACGTCTCGTCCGGCGGCACGCCCTCCGGCGCCGGATGGATGCGGTCGGCATAGAACAGGCCGAGCTGCACTTTGCCCACCACCAGCGGCAGCACGATGAAGCTGCGGGCGTCCGGCAGCAGGTTGCGGTGCCAGATCGGCAGCAGGTCGCGGATCTTGCTGCTGCCGGCATCGGCGATCATCAGGTCGGCGTCGTTTTCCATCGCCAGGTGGAACAGGTCGCGCGTCGGCGCCATCGGGAACACGAAGCCGGCCTGGCGCCGCTGGTGGTCTTCGCCGAACGCCACGCGCGCGCGGAACTGGCCGCTGCGCGGGTCCTTCAGGCACACCGTGGCGAAGCGAAAGCCCATGCTTCGGTACAGCGTCTCGAGCACCGCCAGGATCACGTCATTGAGCTTGGCGTCGCCGCCGGCGCGCATCTGCGTCACGTCCTGCACCCCGGCCAGCAGCAGCTCGCGCGCGTTGTGCGGCTTGCCGCTCGGGTAAAAGGTGTCTTCAGCGGTTTCGCCGGCGTCCATCGTCGCCAGCAGCAGCACGTTGGGCAATCCTTCGCCCATCGGCGCCTCCTCGATGCGCGGCTGCGGCTGCATGTTCATGCTCTGCAACAGGCCCGTCATGTGCGCCTGCACCGACGCGAACATGTCTTCCATCTGGTCGGCGTCGAGATTGAGGGCGACGCCGTAACGGGTCAGCAGCGAGCGCGCATCGGGCGTCGCCGCCGGGTTCACCGAGCGCGCCAGCAACTTCGACACCTCCATGCTGAACGACGCGACCTGGCGCATCCATTCGCCGCGGCTGGCGGCCGGCTTCTGGATCCCGGACGGCAGCGGCGCGAGCGAACGCACGATCGAATCAGGGATCTTCCACTCGGCCAGCACCGCCTCGGTCAGCGCGTCGTAGCTGCACCCGAGGATCATCTGCGAGGCCTGGCCGACGGTGTGCTTGCCGCCGGCGGCCAGCGCGCTGATCTCGCGGTAGCGCGCATGCTCGTGCGAGGCGACCAGCAGCGACCCAAGATTTTTGAACAGCGCCGCGATCGACGCCTCCTCGGCGCCCTGGTAGGAACTGGTGCGCGCCATTTCGCGTCCGACCAGGCTGGCGCACAAGGCGTTCTCCAGCTCGAGTCGCACGCTTTGCGCATGCGCGCTGTTCGACAGCGCGTCGACCAGCAGCATCGCCAGCGCCGTGGTCTTGACGTTGTCGAAGCCGAGCAGCGAAATGGCGCGCGAAATGGTCGTCACCGAAGTGCCCGACGCGGTGCGGTAAGTGGGCGTGTTCGACAGGCGCAGGATGCGCTGGGTCAGCGCCACGTCCGACAGCACGTAGTACGCCAGGTCGTGGGTGCCCTTGTCGTCCGAGGACGCCATCTGCACCACCCGCGCCACCGACGTGCCGAGCGCGAACATGTCTTCGTCGCCGCAGACTTTTTGCAGTAGCGCGGCGCGCACGCGGCGCGTCTCGTTGGCACTGGGCGGATTGGAGTCAACTGCCATTACTGTTTCCGTATTCTTCTTGGGTCGAATGGCCGCATCGGGCCCGTCAGGCCTTCTTCACGCGCGGACCCTTGTCGTATTTTTTGAGGATCTGCTGGTGCAGGCCGGCCAGTGCGGGCAGCTTCGGATTGATCGGGTCGAGCCGGCGCACGCTGTCGATCAGCGTCACCGCATACTGTCCGAGGCGCTCTTCCCAGCCGAGGTTTTCGAGGCACTTGAGCACCGCGACGGCGGCGTTGAACGCGACCTGCGGATTGTCCGGCAGCTTGTTGACCGCTTCGACCATCAGCGCCACCGCGCCTTTGTAGTCGCCTTCTTTTGCCTTGTTGGCGCCGGCGGCGACCATGTCGACGACCTGCTGGCGACTTTCCTGCGCGGTGCTGGCGGCCAGGTCGCCGCGGCCGGCCTTTTCGAACACGCTCATTGCCTTGGCCATGGCGGCGTTGTTGGAGGCGTTGCGCATGACGTCGCGCATGACGTCGGCCGCGCCGTCTTCCATGTTGTTCTGCAGGCAGTTGCGGGCCAGTTCCATCTTCATGTCGGCCGACAGCCCCGGCGCAGCCTTGCAGGCGGCCAGCGCCGCCGCCAGCGACTCGTTCAGGCGGACTTCGTTGCCGGTGTATTCATGCACCATGGCCGACGAGATCGCGCTGCACACGCTGGTGTTCTTCTGCCCGCCCATCGACTTGTCGAGGTCGCGGATGACCGCCGCGGCCTGCACCGGATCGCCCTTGCGCACCAGCGTCTGCACCAGCTTCACATGGTCTTCCGGGTCGCGGAATTCTGAATACTTGGCCTTGCTGACGACCTGCTTGAGCACTTTTTCGGCCGTTTCGGTGTCGCCCGTTTCGAGCGCCAGCTCGCCCAGCTTGCGCAAGCGCCGCACCGCGTGCGGCGACACCGCCACCGCCTCGGCCAGCACCGCCTGCGACTTTTCCAGCGCGCCGATGGCCGAATGGGTCTTCGACAGCCAGTCGTAGGCGTCGACGAATTTCTTGTTGCTCTCGACCAGGCCCTCGAGCATGTCCTTCGCTTCGTCGAAGCGCTCGCGCATGAACAGCGTCTTGGCCAGTCCGAGCCTGGCCCAGGCGATCGCCTTCGACTCGAACAGCTGCTGGTAAATCGGCTCTGCTTCGGCCGGCTCGCCGAGGAACATGTGCAGCTCGGCGCGCAGGCGCAGGAAGTCGACGGCGTAACGCGGGTGCGCCTTCATGCCGTCGATGCAGGCGCTGATGGCGTCGCGCTGGTTACCGCTTTCCATGAATTGATAGACCGGCATGAACACGTTGCGCCGCTCCAGCGCGCGGCCGATCCGCTCGAGCAGGCGGTCGGCGGTGAACGGCTTGAGGATGTAATCGGTCGGCGCCAGTTCGGCGGCGCTGACCACCTTGCCGTAATTGCCTTCGGCGGTGACCATGAAGAACATCGTCGACAGCGTGATCAGCTTGTGGTGGCGCAGGTCTTCGAGCAGCTGCTGGCCGTCCTGGCCGCCATCGAGGTCGTACTCGCACAGGATCAGGTCGAACGTCTTCAGGCCGAGGTGCTTGATGGCATTGTTCGAACTGCCGGCGTGGTCGATCTTGGTCAGGCCGCACAGGTTGAGCATGTTGTGGATGCTGGCGCGCATGCCCGCATGCGGCTCGATAATCAGTGCGGAGAGTCCGTCTAGTTCATTCATCAGTTGTTTTTCCTGTAATGCCATTGGCGTCCAAGCCACTGGCGCGCTGCTTGGGCACGCCTTATGCTTGGAGTATATAACGGCAAACTCGGAAAAAAGTTAAATCAGCCATGGCGGCGGTGATACAGCCCGCTTTTGACGGCTCGGCGCGACAAATCGACCGCGCCGACCCGCTCAATGGGCTGGAAAGGTACCCGGCGGCGGCGGCGGCGGCGCCTCGGCGCTTTGCCGCAGCGCGCGCAGCTGGGCGACAAGATAATGGTTATCGAACGCGCCGGCAACGCGCTGGCCGAACAGCTCGAGCAGGTCGCGCTGGATCGGCGCCACCGGCAGCGGCGGGATGAACGCGACGCAGGCGCGCCGCTGTTGTTCGGTCGGCACCAGCAGCACGGTGGCGTCGTCGTCGTACTGGCTGCTGCGCTGCGCCAGGGCGCGCTGGAAGGCCGGGCGCAGTGGATGGCCCGCCGGCAGCAGCGCCAGGCCGGCCAGGTCGGCAAAAGCGCCGCTGGCGGCCAGCACCGCCAGTTCGCCGCCGTCGGCCTGCACCACGCACAGCATGGCATCGGCGCCGACGCCGAGCACGGCGGTGGCCTGGCCGAGCACACCGGTGGCGAATTCGCGCAGCGAGCCGCCGTGGTACACCGCCTGGTACAGGTGGCCGGAGCAGGCCAGCACGCGCGACAGCGCATCGCGGCTGCGCTCGAGCGTGGTCAGCGTGTCGTAGGCGCGCAGTGCCGAGATCACGGCGGTAAACAGCCGCTGGGTGGTCAGTTCGGTCTTTGCCTTGTAGTCATGGATGTCGTAATCGATGATCACGCGCTGCTCCGGCGCCTGGCCGGGCTGGCCGGTGCGCAGCACCACGCGCACGGTGTGGTTGCCCAGATCCTCGCGGATGCGGCGCGCCAGCACCAGGCCGGCGTCTTCGGTTTCCATCACCACGTCGAGCAGCACTAGCGCGATGTCGGCGGTGTCGCGCAACAGCGTGAAGCCTTCGGCGGCGCTGTGGGCCGAGAACAGTTCGAGCTCGCGGTCCTTGAAGGCGACGTTGCGCAGCGCCAGCCGGGTCACCGCATGGACGTCGGCGTCGTCGTCGACCACCAGAACCCGCCAAGGCGGCAGCGCGCCGGCGGCATGTGCGGCGCTGGCGGCCGACATGACGGCATCGTCATCGTCGATCAGCCAGTCGTCGTCGTCTGTGTTATCCATCCAGGCTCCTGTCGGGAGGCGCAACGCTGCCAAAATCACAAGCCTAGAATATATCCAAAGCGGCGCGCGCGTCCAGTCTTTCGGCGCTCCATGCAAGCTGAGGCGCCGGCCGACCGGAAGCGGTGCTACGGCGCGGCGGCCGGAGCCGGCCCGGCCGGCGCCCTGACGCGCGCGGCGCAGTCGGCCTTGCCGGCGCCGGCGTCGACGTTCTGGTAGCGCACCTCGTATTTGCCGGCCGCCAGCCGGTCGATCGCCAGCGTCGCGTGCGCCAGCACGTACGCATGGCGCACGTTGGCGCGCCGATCGAGGTCGTACAGCTTGACGAACACCGCCGACGGATTGGCCGAGTTATCGACCTTTATCTGCATCTCCTCGCCCTGGTTGCCGACCAGGTAGCCGTCGACGTAGCCCGATCCGACCGGCCAGCTTTCGCCGTTGGGCGCCACCAGCGATTGCAGATCGGAGTCGCAATCGGGCGCGTGCGCCGGCACGATCAGCTGGGTTACCGCCAGCGCCTTGATGTCGGGCGGGCGCGCCGCCTGGTTGTCGGGCAGGTAAGCCTTGCCGACCGCCCAGCTGTCGATGGCCGGATCGGTGGCCGACTCCGGCACCAGCTGCGGCTGCACGCGCGGCACCGCCGTGGTGCCCAGCACCGAGGCCAGCGCCGCCGGCAGCACGCGCGGCTGGTCCACCGCCAGCAGGCCGACCGCGCAACCGGCGGCGAAGCAGGCGCCCAGCGCCAGCCACCACTTCGGGTCGCGGCGGCGCCCCAACGGCGCCCGCGCGGCGGCCCGCGGGGGCGCCCCCGCCAGCGCCCGGGGGCCCCCGCCCGCCCGGTGGGCGGCGGGGGG
>NZ_JAFCWM010000059.1:7719-15311 GCF_049897565.1 Massilia sp. TWR1-2-2
CCGCCGCCCCCCCGCCCCCCGGGCGGCGCCGCCGGCCCCCCGCCCCCCCCCCCCCTGGGGGGCGCGCCGGCGCCGATCCGGCCCCGGCGCCTCGACCGGCTGCGGCTCCCAGGCATGCGCCGGGGCGCCCTCGCGCGCCTTGTGGCCGTCGTCGGTGCGGGTGCTGTCGAGCCAGGCGATTTCCCATTCCTCGGCCGCGATCCACTCGTCGTGCTCCTTGCGGCGCACCGGGTCGGCCAGGATGCCGTAGGCGGTGTTGAGAATGGCCATGATGCGGGCCGCCTTCTCGTCGCCTGGGTTCTTGTCGGGATGGTATTTCTGGGTCAACGCCTTGTAGGCCGCGCGAATGACTTCCGGCGGCGCCAGGCGCGCCACTTTCAGGTTGTCATAATGAGTGTGGATCTTGGCCATGGCTTCATGATAAGCGATACTGAGCGATACCAGAAGTCTGCCGGGCCGGACCCCGGTTGAGTTGGCCGCTTCGCACCGGCGTCTGACCGCTAGAGCCGGTGGCTGCGGTCGGCGGCGGCGATCGGCGCCGGCAGTTCGACGTCCTTGCCGACCACCAGCACCTTGAACAGCTCGCCCATTTCGCTCGGCGACACCAGCTTTTGCACCGCGTTCGCCTGCGGCAGGTAGCGCAGCGCGTCCTGCGGGTCGGTTCGAAGCAGCAGCTCGCCGATGCCGGCGCCAAGCAGGAAGCCGGCCTGGCTCATGTAGGCCAGCACGTCCACACCGGCGTCCTGGGCGGCGAGCGCCATGGCGGTGAAGTCGACGTGGGCGGTGATGTCCTGCAGACCTGGCAGGTAGAACGGATCGGGATGAGCGTGGTGGCGATAGTGGCACATCAAGGTGCCGCCGGTGCGGTCGTCGACATAGTATTCGTGCGCCGGGAAGCCGTAGTCGAACAGGATCGCCGCGCCGGCGCCGCCTTCGAGCATGCGCGCGAGCGTCGCCATGAAACCGGCGGCGACAGGATGGACCTCGGTCAGGTAGCCGATCGCCAGCAGCTCGGCGTCGGGAATCTGGCGGCCGATGTGCGCCGCCAGCGCGGCGTCGGGCGCGCGGTCGGCGAAGACGAAGCGGCCATCGGCGACCGTCACCATCACCTGGCGCCAGCCGGCCGGCGTCTTCGTCACCAGTTCGACCGGCATCGCGTCGAGCACCTCGTTGGCCAGCACCACGCCGCTGAAGGCGTCGGGGAAACCGTCCAGCCAGCGCACCTGCGGGAAATCGGCCAGCGCCTCCTGCTGGCGCGCGCGCAGTTCGCCCGACAGTTCGACGATGGCGTAGCTGTCGATGGCGACGCCGTCGGCGGCCAGCGCGGCGAGCACGTCGCGCGCCAGTTTGCCGGTGCCGGCGCCGAATTCGAGGATGTTGGGCGCGCTTTGGGCGATAATAGAGGCTGTGACGCGGGCCAGCGCGGCGCCGAACAGCGGGGTGATTTCAGGCGCCGTTGTAAAATCGCCGTCCCTGCCCAGCTTCGCCGCGCCGCCGCTGTAGTAGCCCAGGCGCGGCGCGTACAGCGCCAGCTCCATGAAACGGGCAAACGTGATGCTGCCGTCGTGCTGCTCAATCTCGTTGGCGATCAGCTGCTGCAGCGCGTGGGACGCGGCCAGCGCGTCGCTATCGGGTTCAGGTAGGGGCATTCCGGCATTGTAGCGACAACGGCAGACACTAACCATTTATGCAGCCTGGCGCATAATCGAAACGACAACATGACTTCAACCACAAGCGGACGGCAGCAAACCGCGCTCGTCACCGGCGCCGGGCGGCGCATCGGGCGCGCCATTGCGATCGCGCTGGCGCAGGCCGGCTGGGACGTCGCCGTCCACTACCGCCATTCGCGCGCCGAGGCACAGGAAACGGCGGACGCCATCACGGCGCTGGGCCGGCGCGCCGTGCTGCTCGAGTGCGACCTGGCCGACAGCGCCGCGGTGCGCACGCTGGTCGCGCGCGCCGCCGAGGCCATCGGCGCGGTCAGCTGCGTGGTCAACAACGCCTCGCTGTTCGAGTACGACAGCGCGGCCGATTTTTCGCCGGAGCTGCTGGCGGCGCACATGCAGGCCAACGTCAGCGCGCCGATCTTGCTGGCGCAGGCGCTGCACGCGGCCACGCCGGCCGGCAGCCAGGCAGTGGTCATCAACCTGCTCGACCAGAAGCTGGCCAACCTGAATCCCGATTTTCTGTCGTACACGCTGTCGAAAGCGGCGCTGCAAACTGCCACCACGATGCTGGCCCAGGCGCTGGCGCCGACGGTGCGCGTGGTCGGCGTCGCTCCTGGCATCACGATGGTGTCGGGCGAGCAGACCGAGGCCGGCTTTGCCAGCGCGCACCAGGCCACGCCGCTCGGCCGATCGAGCACGCCGCAAGACGTGGCCGACGCGGTCTGCTACCTGGCCGGCGCGCGCGCCGTTACCGGCACCACCCTACTCGTCGACGGCGGCCAGCACCTGATGCCGCTGCCGCGCGACGTGATGTTCCTCACCAAATAAGGCTTAACCATGTTGTCCGCACTGACCCACCCCAAGCTGGCCGATTGCCGCCGGCTGTTCCTGCGCAATTACGAAGTGATGATCAACATCGGCGTGCACGACTTCGAAAAGCGCGGCGAGCAGCGCGTGCTGATCAACGTCGACCTGTACATCCCGCTGGCGCAGTCGACGCCGAAGTCCGACCAGCTCGAGGAAGTGGTCGACTACGATTTCATGCGCGAGACGGTGTCGCGCCGCATGGCCGAGGGCCACGTGCACCTGCAGGAGACGCTGTGCGACGACGTCGCCCGCGCGATGCTGGCGCACCCGCGGGTGCGCGCGGTGCGCGTATCGACCATGAAGCCGGACGTCTATCCCGACTGCGAAGGCGTCGGCGTTGAAGTTTTCCAGATCAAGGAAGAAGCATGAGCGGCGCAGCAGCAGTGATCGAACCGAACACGCGCGACATGGAAAAGACCGCGCACGAGAACAACAAGCTGCACAAGCGGCTGTGCCGCCTGGTGGGCCAGGCGATCGGCGACTTCAACATGATCGAGGACGGCGACAAGGTGATGGTGTGCCTGTCGGGCGGCAAGGACAGCTACGCGCTGCTCGACATCCTGATGACGCTGCGCGAGCGCGCACCGATCCACTTCGACATCGTCGCGGTCAACCTCGACCAGAAGCAGCCGAACTTCCCGGCCGATATCCTGCCGGCCTATTTGACCAGGCTCGGCATCGCGTTCCACATCGAGAACCAGGATACCTACAGCATCGTCAAGCGGCTGATCCCGGAGGGGAAGACCACGTGCTCGCTGTGTTCGCGGCTGCGCCGCGGCATCCTGTACCGCGTCGCCGATGAACTGGGCTGCAACAAGATCGCGCTCGGTCACCATCGCGACGACATCCTCGAGACGTTTTTCCTGAATATGTTCTTCGGCGGGAAGCTCAAATCGATGCCGGCCAAGCTGGTGTCCGACGACGGCAAGCACATGGTGATTCGCCCGATGGCGTACGTGAAGGAAGCCGATTCGGCCCGCTACGCCGAGGTAAAACAGTTCCCGATCATCCCATGCGATCTGTGCGGCTCGCAGGAGAATTTGCAGCGCAAGCAGATCAAGGGCTTGATGCGCGAATGGGAAAAAAAATATCCCGGCCGCGTCGAAAGCATCTTCTCGTCGCTGTCGACGGTAGTGCCGTCACATCTGATGGACCGTGATTTGTTCGGTTTTACCGACCTGAAAACGGACGGCGTCGCCAATCCGCTGGGGGACATCGCGTTTGACGAGGAGCCGTGTTCCACCCCGGCGCCGGGAGTGTTCTCGATCCAGCCGCAGTAGGAACCTGTTCGGCTAGAAGGAGGAACCAGGCGTGAATCCGAAGGGTTACCCCCGTTCTTCCGCCCAGGCGAAATAACGGGGCAAAGGCGTGCGGCTCGAATCGTTTAGCGGCCGGCGGTTGGCGTGCCTGCCGGCGTGCTTGCCGGTGCGTTCTTGACGTATTTGTCGAACCATCGCAGCATTTCATACACCAGCTGCTCATTTGACTCGCGCGCTGCGTACCAGTGCGGCTCGTGCGGCAGCATCACCAGCCGCGTCACACCGCCATTGCCGCGGATCGCCTCGTACAGCTTGGTCGATTGCAGCGGCGTGGTGCCCGGGTTGGCGTCGTCGGCGCCGTGCACGATCAGCAGCGGCGTCTTCAGCCTGTCGGCGTAAAAGAAGGTCGAGGCCCTGGTGTACACGTCCGGCGCTTCCCACACCGAGCGGCGCTCATTTTGGAAACCGAACGGCGTGAGCGACTTGTTGTACGAGCCGCTGGTGGCCACGCCGGCGCGGAACAGATTCGAATGGGCCAGCAGGTTGGCCGTCATCAGCGCGCCATGGCTATGGCCGGTCACGCCGATGCGGGCTGGGTCGGCCACGCCGAGGCGGACCGCTTCGTCGACGGCAGCCTTGGCGTTGGCCACCAGTTGCTCGGTGTACGTGTCATACGCCTTGCGCGGATCGCCGACGATCGGGAAGGCGGCGCTGTCGATGATGGCGTAGCCCGACAACAGCAGCAGGCGGTACTGGCGCAAGCGCGTGAAGGTCGCCTGCGAGCCGGTGGTCTGGCCAGCCTTGGACGCGTCGGCAAAATCCTGCGGGTAGGCGTTCAGGATAGTCGGCAGGCGTGTGCCCTCCGTGTAGCCGGGCGGGGTATAGAGGGTGAACGACAGCTCCATGCCGTCGGCGCGCTTGTATTTCACCAGGCGCTTCTTGATCTCGCGCATGCGCGGGGCCGGATCGGCCAGGTGGGTCAGCGCCACGCCGGACGAGGCGTAGCCTGGCTCGCCGGCAGCGGCGGTGGTGCTCGCGCCCAGGGTGCGCACGAAGGCGTTCGGCGTTTCCTCGGCCGACTGGTACCAGGTCAGCAGCCGGCCCGCATCGTTGCCGGCGAAGCCGATGAACTGTTCATGGGCGGTTTTGCTGCTGCGGAACAGCCGTTCGGCTTGCTGGGTTTTCAGGTTGAACTTGTCGAGGAAAGGACGGTCGCCGTCGGGCGATGAGCCAGCGCCGGACAGGAAGATGGTGTCGCCGTCCTGGCGGACGACGGAAAAGCCGTTGGCCAGCTGGCGGCGCACCGGAGTGCCGGGGCTGGCGTACTTCTCATCGCTCGACATGTCCCAGATCAGGCGAGGCGAAGCTTGCGCGTCGTCGACATTGAGCTGCCAGGTGCGGCGCCATTTGCGGTTGACGTCGTAGTCGCTCAGCAGGGCCACGCCCGGCTGCTCGCTCCAGGACAGGCCGGCGAAGCGCTGGCCGGTGCGGGTGATTTCCGCCGGTGCCGCGTTGAACGGCGCTTTGAGCATCACCAGCTTGTCGCGGTCGGCTGCCTGCACGTTCGGGTCGCCGCCGTCGAGCGCTTCAGCCCAGACCAGCGTGGCCGCGTCGGTAGGCCGCCAGCTGAAGTTGCGTGGACCGACCGGCACACCGCGGTTGGGCACGCGGTCGGCCAGCGGCAGCGCGGCGATTTCGCGCAGGACGGGATTGGCGCCTTTGGCCGCACGCCGGGCCAGGTCCCACAGGTCGACCTGTTTGGGGAAGCGGTCGAAGGTGGTGACGTACGAGTACGGCGGACGGATTTCTGTCACGAGCACGTGGCGGCCATCGGGCGCCACGCCCAGTTCCTCATACAAGCCGGGTTTGCCGACCGGCGTGATGTTGCCGCTGGCGGCATCGACCAGCGCGAGTTGCGACGTGCCGTAGTAGTTGAACAGCTCTTCGTCGTCACGATTGCGCAGCGTGTCGCGGTTTTCATACGTGCTGCTCTGACCGCTCTGGCCGGACGATTCCTGAATCCCCGGGCCGGCCGAGCCGGGCGGCGCCACCGGCGGTCCCTTGCGCGCGGACACCAGCTTGACGAGCAGCGTTTTCTGGTCGGGCATCCACTGCACCTGGTCGCCGAACATCTGGTTCAGGCGCACGCCCGGCAGGCGGCGCACGGCGCCGGTGCTGGCGTTGCCCACCCACAATTCGACCGCTTCGGTGGTGATGTTTTCGAAGGCAAAGCGCTGGCCGTCGGCGCTCCAGACCGGCCGGCGCGGGCAGGCGTCGGCCGGCAGCTTCACCGCCGTTCGCTTGCCGTCGGCCACCTGGACCAGATCAATGGCGCTCACGCATGGCGGGATGCCGTAGCCACCCGGCGTGTCATGCTGGCTGCGGTTGCCCGGTTCGATGCGCACGCCGGCCAGGCGCAGGAAAGGCGTGGCCACCTTGGCGATCGATGGATAATCGTGCATGGTGACGAGCATCAGCTTGTCGCGGGTCGGGCTGAGGGAAGGCGATGGCGGCGCCGGCGCGCGCATCACGTCGAGGATTTCCTTCGGCGGCTGATTGTAGGCGCTGGAAGCGGTCGCTGGCGTCGCGGCCGCTGGCGCCGCGATCGAGGTGGACGTCATGCCAACTGCGAGCGTGGTGCCGACGAGGCCGCACAACAGATATTTCCCCTGCATGGTGGTTCTCCGCTTCTTGATTGAAATACATGGTGCACGGACCGGATCGCCGTCCGCGCAAGTGATACGGCACATTAGGCCACGAAAGTATTTCTCTAGCAACATTAAATCTTGGCAAGATAACTTTTGATACAAATCTGTGCTCGGGGCGGCGCGCGAACACTGGGCGCGCGCCTGGCGATCCGGGCCGCCAGACATCGGCATAGGGGGCAGCTAGTAATAGCTGCTCCCCTGCCACACCACCCGGCATGCGGGTCCGCACCGGGCGATTCGACTAGTTGAGGTTAAGAAAGACGTGGTACGCCAAGGCGATCAAAGTACGCTATGGTGAGCACGCTATTGAGTAATTTGGCACTGTTGCGCCACCAGCAGTGGCTGTTTGCAGCGATCTGCCTGGCTACCGATGGCGGTGCACCCAGTTTCAGCAATTCACGATACATGGTAGTTCCGCGCTTCCAGTGCTTGAGCTGGATGGCTCGAAGCCTGTGACGCAGCCACTCATCGAGGGCTTTCCAGACTGTAGGCGTCTGGGCCAGCTTGAAGTAGCCTTTCCAACCCAGCATATAGGAACGAAGTTGTTCCACCACATCCGACATCGACCGACCGCAAGTGCGGCGGGTCAGTTCACGGACGCGTTGTTTAAACGTTTTCAATGGCTTCGCGGCCACCTTGCGTTTGACTTCGCCCCCACGCGCCACCCACAGGCTGTAACCGAGGAACTTGCGACCAAAGACGCTGGCTACGGCACTTTTGCTTTCGTTGACCACGAGGTGCAACTTGGCATAGCAGCGCCGCAGCAGCGCCATCACCCGTTCGCCCGACTTCACGCTGCGAACGTACACATTCGCGTCGTCGGCATAGCGCGCGAAGCGATGGCCGCGCCGTTCCAGTTCCTTGTCCACTTCATCAAGCATTACGTTGGCCAGCAACGGGCTTAAGGGACCACCTTGCGGCGTTCCTTCATCTCGCGACTGCACCACGCCATGATCCATGATGCCGCTGTTCAGATAGGCACGGACCAGACGGATCACTCCGGAGTCGTCCACGCGTTTCCTCAGGCGGTCGATCAGGATGTCATGATTGACCCGGTCGAAGAACTTCGACAGGTCAACATCAACCACGAC
>NZ_JAFCWM010000060.1:0-14011 GCF_049897565.1 Massilia sp. TWR1-2-2
TCGCCCTGAAAAGCGGCTAGAACTTGGTTCTCAGGAGGCATGCGGGTTTGGATCGATAAATTTCGACTGATCATCGATAAAACCCGAAGGTATTCATGCCTTTTTCAACGCCCTGCTAATGTAAATTGACGTCGTGCATTCCGCAAGGTCTGTATCTTGTTGGCAACAACCTCGCCGGCCGGCGCCGCCTGCTAGAATGTTCCTTGCTGATCTTTATCCGGAACGCCCCTTCATGACTATCGTCTCTTCCTCTTCCGATCCGGCTGCGCCGGCCGCGCCGCGCCTGACCTTGGTGGTGGCCATCGACGCCCGGCGCGGCATCGGCGTCAGCAACACGCTGCCGTGGCGCCTGCCCGAAGACCTGGCCCACTTCAAGCGCGTCACCACCGGTCACCCGATCATCATGGGACGCAAGACGTTCGACTCGATTGGCCGCCCGCTGCCGAACCGGCGCAACATCGTCGTCACCCGCAACGCGCAGTGGCGCCATGACGGCGTCGACGCCGTGACGTCGCTGGCCGACGCCATCGCGCTGGCCGGCGCCGGCGACGCGTGCATCATCGGCGGCGCCCAGATCTTTACCGCATCGATGCACATCGCCGACCGCCTGATCGTCACCGAGATCGAGCACACGTTCGACTGCGACACGTTCTTCCCGCCGCTCGCCGCCGGCGAATGGCTCGAAACGGCGCGCGAGCGCCATCATTCCGACGCCAACAACTTCGACTACGCTTTCGTTACCTACAGCCGAGTGAAATAACAATCTTCGGTCACCGCTGACGCCAACCCGGCCGGCCCGGCCAGGCGCTCGTACACGCAGCGAGCCGGCGTCAGAACTCTTCCCAGTCGCTGTTGGCCACCGCCAACGCGCGCTGGCGCGTTGGCCTGGCCGGCGCGGCAGGCGCCACCCGCGGTGCCGGCGCGGCCAGCCTGGTGCGGGGCGCGGCCATGTGTTCCCGTGCCGGCTGCGCCGCGCCATCGAGCTTGAAGACGCTGACCACGGTCGCCAGCGCCTGCGTCTGGTCCTGCAGCGAACCGGCGGCACCCGCCGCCTCTTCGACCAGCGCGACGTTTTGCTGGGTAATCGTATCGATCTGTCCGATCGCCTGGTTGATCTGCTCCAGCCCCGCCGCCTGTTCACGGCTCGCTTGGGTAATTTCGCCCATGATATCGGTCACGCGCCGGATGCTGGTGACGATTTCGTGCATCGTGGTGCCAGCCTGGTCGACCAGCTTGGCACCGCTATCGACCTTGCTCACCGAATCGCCGATCAACTGCTTGATTTCCTTGGCGGCGCCGGCCGAGCGCTGCGCCAGGTTGCGTACCTCGCTCGCCACCACCGCGAAGCCACGGCCATGCTCGCCGGCGCGCGCCGCTTCGACCGCCGCGTTGAGGGCGAGGATATTGGTCTGGAACGCGATGCCGTCGATCACGCCGATGATGTCGACGATCTTCTTCGACGATTCGTTGATCGAGCCCATCGTCACCACCACCTGCGCCACTACCACGCCGCCCTTGGTCGCCACTTGCGAGGCCGACATCGCCAGCTCGTT
Organism: Massilia sp. TWR1-2-2; assembly: GCF_049897565.1. Classification (NCBI taxonomy): domain Bacteria; kingdom Pseudomonadati; phylum Pseudomonadota; class Betaproteobacteria; order Burkholderiales; family Oxalobacteraceae; genus Massilia; species Massilia sp. TWR1-2-2. The sequence goes on from NZ_JAFCWM010000060.1 coordinate 1,554, forward strand.
GGCCTGCTGCGCATTGTCGGAGTTCTGCTTGACGGTGCTGGTGAGCTGCTCCATCGACGAGGCGGTCTTCTCAAGCGAATCGGCCTGCTCGGCGGTGCGCTCGGACAGGTCCATGTTGCCTTCCGCGATCTCGCGCGAGGCGCTCGACATGGTGTCGGTGCTGGTGCGCACCTCGGCGACGATGCCCGCCAGGTTCGACTTCATCTTGCCCAGCGCCCGCAGCAGCGCACCGATCTCGTTATTGCCGTGCGCCGCGATCTGCCCGGTGAGGTCGCCCGCCGCCACTTTGGTGGCAATCGTCATCGCTTCTTCGAGCGGGCCGGAAATGGCGCGCACCAGCAGCCAGGCGACCGTTGCGCCGAGCACCAGACCGGCCAGCAGCACCGCCAAGGTGGCATAGGTGCTGCGCGCGATACTGATGCTCACTTCGGCGGCGTGCAGCGCGGCGCGCGCGTCGGACAAGTCGATCAGCTGCTTGAGGGCGATATCGCCGACGCGGTACGATGGGTTGATCTTCTTGATCAGGATCGCCTCGGCGTCATCCCACTTGCCGGCCATGATGGCCGCATCGGCCGCCCTCGCCGAATCGAGCCCCAGTCCGTCGCTGTTGGCATGCCAGTCCTGCGCCAGGCGCTTTTCCTCCGGCGAGCGAAGGTTGGCGAGGTACTCGCTCCAGTGGCGGGTCGCGCGCGCCGTGGCCGCCTCGATCTGCGCGTGGTGCACCGTCAACGCATGGTCGTGCAACTGCGACCACTCGAACCCCGGATTGTGCTGCAGCGCCTGCAGCACCTGGCTGCGGTTGTTTTCCATTTCGAGCCGGATCGCGGTGCGCACCGTGCTGCTCTTCTGTTCAGCCAGGGTCACGTCCTCGATCAGGCTCACAGAGTGCTGCGCACTGTACAGACCGACCGCGCCGATGACCACCATCAGCAGCAGCAGGAAGCCGAGTGCACTGACGACGAGGGTTTTGATTTTCAGGTTATCCATCATGGCGGCAGTTAGTTCCCAGTGTGTATTGCGTTAAAAAAAGCGTGAATGCCGGCCCGCAGTTCGGCGGCGTGTTCGAATTCGATATACGTCACATCGACCAGGTCGTCGAGTTCGCGCAGCAGCGTGGTCTTGATCGGCGCATGCTTCCAGACCAGGAACAGCAACGGCGTGCGGCGTCCTTCGAAGATGTGATACGCCAGTTCGAAGGCGCTGCTCTCGCTCATGCCGACGCGGATGTTGACCACCGCATCGGCCTGGTCCAGCAGGCGCAGGCGCTGGTCGCGGAAGGCCTTCGGCGTGAAGGGCCGCTCGTACTGGCGTTCGAACGACTTCTTGAACGTCGCTGCGCTTTCGGCCACGATCCCGGTCAGGTAGTCGAACGCATGCGGCGCGCCGTTGGCGCCGTCGATCAGCTGCATGATCTCGCCGACCAGGCGCTGCTGCTGATCGTCCGATTCGGTAAACGGCTGGCGGATGAAAAGCTTGAGCGGCGCCGTCGCGCCGGCGCGCCGGCGCGCCGGCGCAGCGCCGCGCGCCGCTCCGGCACCAGCGTCGCCGCGGCATCCAGGTCGCCCGCTGTGGGCACGGCGCGCGGCGCGTCCGCGCGTACCGGCGTGCCCTGCCGCTGCACGTCGCGCAGCGCATACAGGCCGTAGCTGTCGGCGTGCTGCATCGCCTCGACCCCCGCCTCGGCGCCGCTGATGGTCGAAAAAAATACCGTCCCCGCGTTCAAGGTCGCCACCCGCAGCGCGCGCGAGGCGCCGATCGCGCCGCGGTGCTCATCGACCGTCAGCACCACCAGCGCGATCTCCCTGGCCGCCAGCGCGGCCAGGGAGACGCTGTCGGCATCGATCGGCGTGACGGCGATGCCGGCGGCGCCGATCACCGCTGCCGTCACGTGGCTGGCACACAGCGTGAAGCCGGCCGCATCGAGCCGGCGCGCCAGCGCGACGGCGCGCGCCTGGTCGCCGCGCTTGACACTCAGGTAGGCCATGCCGCCGCGCGGCAGGCGCACGCCGGCCGCCAGCTGCGCCTTGTAGAATGCCTCGCCGAAGGTCTTGCCGACCCCCATTACCTCGCCGGTGGAACGCATTTCCGGCCCGAGGATGGTGTCGACGCCGGGGAACTTCGCAAACGGGAACACCGACTCCTTGACACAGAAGTAACCCGACCCGCGCTGTTCGAGCACGCCCTGGCTGGTCAGCGACTGCCCGGCCATGCAACGCGCGGCGATCTTCGCCAGCGCCAGGCCGGTCGCCTTGGACACGAACGGCACCGTGCGCGACGCGCGCGGGTTCACTTCCAGCACATAGACGACGTCGCGCACCCTGCCGTCGACCCTGCTCTGCTGGATCGCGAACTGCACATTCATCAGGCCCACCACGTTCAGGCCGATCGCCATGCGGCGGGTCTGGCGCTCGATTTCATCGATGGTCTGCTGCGACAGCGAATACGGCGGCAGCGAACAGGCCGAGTCGCCCGAGTGGATGCCGGCCTGCTCGATATGCTCCATCACGCCGCCGATCAGAGTCTGTACGCCGTCGCAGACGCAGTCGACGTCGACTTCGATGGCGTCGTTGAGGAAGCGGTCGAGCAGCACCGGCGCGTCGTGCGACACCTTGACCGCTTCGCGCATGTAGCGCTCGAGGTCGGCCCGCTCGTGGACGATCTCCATCGCCCGCCCTCCCAGCACGTACGACGGGCGCACCACCAGCGGGTAGCCGATCTCCTCGGCCAGGCGCACCGCATCCTGCTCGGTGCGCGCGGTGCGGTTCTGCGGCTGGCGCAGGTCGAGCGCGTGCAGCAGCGCCTGGAAGCGCTCGCGGTCTTCGGCCGCGTCGATCATGTCGGGCGAGGTGCCGATGATCGGCACGCCGTTCGCCTGCAGCGACAGCGCCAGCTTCAGCGGCGTCTGGCCGCCGTACTGGACGATCACGCCGACCGGCTTTTCCAGCGCCGCGATCTCGAGCACGTCTTCCAGCGTCAGCGACTCGAAATACAGGCGGTCGGAGGTGTCGAAGTCGGTCGATACGGTCTCCGGATTGCAGTTGACCATGATGGTCTCGTAGCCATCCTCGCGCAGCGCCATCGCCGCATGCACGCAGCAGTAGTCGAATTCGATGCCCTGGCCGATCCGGTTCGGGCCGCCGCCCAGCACCATGATCTTGCGATTCGTGCTCGGTTCGGCCTCGCATTGCTCGTCGTAGGTCGAGTACAGGTAGGCGGTGCGGGTGGCGAATTCGCCGGCGCAGGTATCGACCCGCTTGTACACCGGCCGGATTGCCAGCGCATGGCGGCGCGCGCGCACCGCGTCCTCGTCGGTCTGCAGCAGCGTCGCCAGGCGGCGGTCGCCGAAACCCTGCTGCTTGAGCTTGCGCAGCACCGGCTCGTCGAGCGTGTCCAGGCGTTGCGTCTCGAGCCACAGCTCGACGCCGACGAGGTCCTCGATCTGCGCCAGAAACCAGGGATCAATGCCGGACAGGCGCTGCACTTCATCGAGCGTGAAGCCCTGCGCGAAGGCGTCGCCCACATACCAGATGCGGTCGGGACCGGGCGCGCTGAGCTGCTCGGCGATGACGCTGCGACCGGAGTGCATGCGGCGCAGGCCGTCGACGCCGACATCGAGCCCGCGCAGCGCCTTCTGGAACGATTCCTGGAACGTGCGCCCGATCGCCATCACCTCGCCCACCGATTTCATCTGGGTCGTCAGGCGTTCGTCGGCGCCGGCGAATTTCTCGAACGCGAAACGCGGCACCTTGGTCACCACGTAATCGATGGCCGGCTCGAACGAGGCCGGCATCGCGCCGCCGGTGATCTCGTTGCGCAGCTCGTCGAGCGTGTAGCCGACGGCCAGCTTGGCGGCGACGCGCGCAATCGGGAAACCGGTCGCTTTCGACGCCAGCGCAGAGGAACGCGACACGCGCGGGTTCATCTCGATGACGATCATGCGCCCGTCGGCCGGATTGATCGCGAACTGGACGTTCGAACCGCCGGTATCGACGCCAATCTCGCGCAGCACCGCCAGGCTGGCGTTGCGCATCAGCTGGTATTCCTTGTCCGTCAGCGTTTGCGCCGGCGCGACCGTGATCGAGTCGCCCGTGTGCACGCCCATCGGGTCGAGGTTTTCGATCGAGCAGACGATGATGCAGTTGTCCGCCTTGTCGCGCACCACTTCCATCTCGAATTCCTTCCAGCCGATCAGCGACTCCTCGATCAGCAGTTCCGAGGTCGGCGACAGCTCCAGGCCGCGCGCGCAGATCGTGTGGAACTGGGCGGCGTCGTAGGCGATGCCGCCGCCGCTGCCGCCCATCGTAAACGACGGCCGGATGATGACGGGGAAGCCGAGCGCCTGCTGTGCGCTCCACGCTTCGGCCATGCTGTGGGCCACGCCGGAGCGCGCCGACCCCAGCCCGATCCTGGTCATCGCGTCCTTGAACTTGGAGCGGTCTTCCGCCTTGTCGATCGCCTCCGGCGTGGCGCCGATCAGTTCGACCTGGTACTCGGCCAGCACGCCGTGGCGGTGCAGGTCGAGCGCGCAGTTGAGCGCGGTCTGGCCGCCCATGGTGGGCAGGATCGCGTCGGGCCGCTCGATGGCGATGATGCGCGCGACCACGTCCCACTGGATCGGCTCGATATAGGTGGCGTCGGCCATCTCCGGGTCGGTCATGATGGTGGCCGGATTGCTGTTGACCAGGATTACCCGATAGCCTTCCTCGCGCAGCGCCTTGCACGCCTGCGCGCCGGAATAGTCGAATTCGCACGCCTGGCCGATGATGATCGGGCCGGCGCCGATGATCAGGATAGTGTTGATGTCGGAACGTTTAGGCATTGCCGGTAGCCTCCATCATCGACACGAAGCGGTCGAACATCGGGCCAAGGTCATGCGGCCCGGGTGACGCTTCGGGGTGGCCCTGGAAGCAGAAAGCCGGCCGGTCGGTGCGCGCGAAGCCCTGCAGCGAGTTGTCAAACAGGGAGACGTGCGTCACCCGGCAATTGGCCGGCAGGCTGGCCGGGTCGACCGCAAAGCCGTGGTTCTGGGAGGTGATCATCACTTGTCCGTTGTCGAGGTCCTGCACGGGGTGGTTCGCGCCGTGGTGGCCGAACTTCATCTTCATTGTCCTGGCGCCGGAGGCGAGCGCCATGATCTGGTGCCCGAGGCAGATGCCGAAGGTCGGGATGCCGCGCTCGATCAGTTCGCGCGCGGCGGCGATGGCGTAATCGCAAGGCTGCGGGTCGCCCGGCCCGTTCGACAGGAACACGCCGTCCGGCTTGAGCGCTAGCGCGTCCGCGGCGCTCGACTTGGCCGGCAGCACCGTCACGCGGCAGCCGCGCGAGGCCAGCATGCGCAAGATGTTGGCCTTGACGCCGAAGTCGTAGACCACGACGTGCCGGCGTGGCGCGCGCTGTTCGGCGAAGCCGCCCCCGAGTTGCCAATCCTGACCGACCCATTCGTACGGCGCCGTGCACGAGACCTCGCGCGCCAGGTCCATGCCGGCCATCCCGGCGAAACCGCGCGCCAGCGCCAGCGCCGCGTCGGCGTCGCCGGTGACGGCAATCGCGCCGTTCTGGGCGCCTTTTTCGCGCAGCAGGCGCGTCAGCCTGCGGGTGTCGATGCCGGCGATGGCGACGATCCCCTGCGCCGCCAGCCACGGCGCCAGGTCATCGCTGGCGCGGAAATTCGACGCCAGCAACGGCAGATCCTTGATGACGAGGCCGGCGGCATGCACCTTCGCCGACTCGCCATCGTCATGGTTGATACCGGTGTTGCCGATGTGCGGATAGGTCAGCGTGAGAATCTGCCGGCAGTAGCTCGGATCGCTCAACATTTCCTGGTAGCCTGTCATTGCCGTGTTGAACACGACTTCGCCAACCGTATGGCCAGGCGCTCCGATCGATATGCCGCGAAACGTGCTGCCGTCGGCCAACGCGAGGATGGCTGGCGATCCCGTTCCAGGGCGGTGCGCAAGAGGGTGTTTCATCGTGTCTCCGTTCAATATGTGGCGCCCCGCTGCATTCAGCACAGGCGACCACGGCCGCGCACACAGTCGGTCATGTCGGCCGACCGCAGTGGACGAAAATATTATATCTGGGCACTAATCCTTGCCGCAAGGAAATTAACCTGTGACGTTTATTTTCCACACCGACGGTTGTGCAGGGACGCGATGTTCAATATCTTTTGCTATGAGAACCTCGCGTCCAACAGGTCCGGCGGCGGCGCCGAATTGTTTAATTCTCCATGCGGCGCGTCCGACCAGGCCGGCCCGCTTCCCCCTCACCTGGCGTGGGGCAAGCGGGCGTTGGCGCCTGCCGACGGCGTATTCACCGCCGAAAACAAATCCCTGCTGCAAGAAGTGCGACACGATTGCCCGATGGCCGCTACCCTTACGAAAATCTTTTCACCGTACTGCGGACATTTCTGCGAAAATCCGTTTCTTCATTTTCTTCGGTGCCGTGAACAGCATCCCGCCATCGCCGGCGCGGACTGCGCTCACGGCGCTTCGCTTTGGAGCTGTCCATGAAATTTCGTTTCCCCATCGTCATCATCGACGAGGATTTCCGTTCTGAGAACACCTCTGGCCTGGGCATCCGTGCGCTTGCCGCCGCGATGGAAAAGGAAGGCATGGAAGTGCTCGGCGTGACCAGCTACGGCGACCTGTCGCAGTTCGCGCAGCAGCAGTCGCGCGCCTCCGCCTTCGTGCTGTCGATCGACGACGAGGAATTTGGCGGCGGCTCGGTCGACGAGACCGACTTCGCGCTCACCGCGCTGCGCGCCTTCGTCAAGGAGATCCGCCACAAGAACTCCGACATCCCGATCTACATCTACGGCGAAACGCGCACCTCGCGCCACATCCCCAACGACGTGCTGCGCGAACTGCACGGCTTCATCCACATGTTCGAGGACACCCCCGAATTCGTCGCCCGCCACATCATCCGCGAAGCGAAGTCCTACCTCGACGGCCTGGCGCCGCCGTTCTTCCGCGCGCTCATCAACTACGCCAACGACGGTTCCTACTCGTGGCACTGCCCGGGCCACTCGGGCGGCGTCGCCTTCCTCAAGTCGCCGATCGGCCAGATGTTCCACCAGTTTTTCGGCGAGAACATGCTGCGCGCCGACGTCTGCAACGCCGTCGAGGAACTCGGCCAGCTGTTGGATCACACCGGTCCTGTCGCCAAGTCCGAGCGCAACGCCGCCCGCATCTTCAACGCCGACCACTGCTACTTCGTCACCAACGGCACCTCGACGTCGAACAAGATGGTCTGGCACTCCACCGTGGCGCCGGGCGACATCGTCGTCGTCGACCGCAACTGCCACAAGTCGATCCTGCACTCGATCATCATGTGCGGCGCGATCCCCGTATTCCTGATGCCGACCCGAAATCACCTCGGCATCATTGGCCCGATCCCGCTCGAAGAGTTCACGCCCGAGTCGATCGCCCGCAAGATCGAGGCGAACCCGTTCGCCCGCGAAGCGAAGAACAAGAAGCCGCGCATCCTGACGATCACCCAGTCGACCTACGACGGCGTGGTCTACAACGTCGAGACCTTGCGCGAAATGTTGGACGGTAAGGTCGACACGCTGCACTTCGACGAAGCGTGGCTGCCGCACGCCACCTTCCACGACTTCTACAAGAACATGCACGCGATCGGCAAGGACCGCCCGCGCGCCAAGGAGTCGATGATCTTCTCGACCCAGTCGACCCACAAGCTGCTGGCCGGCCTGTCGCAGGCCTCGCAGGTGCTGGTGCGCGAATCGGAAACAGTCAAGCTGGACCAGGACGCCTTCAACGAGGCCTACCTGATGCACACCTCGACCTCCCCGCAGTACTCGATCATCGCCTCGTGCGACGTCGCCGCGGCGATGATGGAAGCGCCGGGCGGCACCGCGCTGGTCGAAGAATCGATTTTCGAAGCGCTCGACTTCCGCCGCGCGATGAAGAAGGTCGACGAGGAATTCGGCGCCGACTGGTGGTTCAAGGTATGGGGCCCGAACAGCTTCTCCGAAGAAGGCATCGGCACCCAGGACGACTGGATGATCCGCGCCGAGGACGACTGGCACGGCTTCGGCAACCTCGCTCCGGGCTTCAACATGCTCGACCCGATCAAGGCGACCGTGGTCACCCCTGGCCTGACGCTCGACGGCGTGTTCGGCGACAGCGGCATTCCCGCGTCGATCGTCACCAAGTACCTGGCCGAACACGGCGTCATCATCGAGAAGTGCGGGCTGTACTCGTTCTTCATCATGTTTACGATCGGGATCACCAAGGGCCGCTGGAACACGCTCGTGACTGCCCTGCAGCAGTTCAAGGACGACTACGACAAGAACCAGCCGATGTGGCGCATCCTGCCCGAATTCGCCGCCGCCAACCCGCGCTACGAAGCGATGGGCCTGCGCGACCTGTGCCAGTCGATCCACGACTTCTACAAGGCCTACGACGTCGCCCGCCTGACGACCGAGATGTACCTGTCCGACATGATCCCGGCGATGAAGCCGTCGGACGCGTTCGCGAAAATGGCGCACCGCGAAATCGAGCGTGTCGCCATCGAGGAGCTGGAAGGGCGCATCACCGCGATCCTGTTGACGCCTTACCCGCCGGGCATTCCGCTGCTCATTCCGGGCGAGCGATTCAACAAGACGATCGTCGACTACCTGCGCTTCGCACGTGACTTCAACGAGCGCTTCCCCGGCTTCGAGACGGACGTGCACGGCCTGGTCAAACGCGAAGTCGACGGCAAGCGCGGTTACTTTGTCGACTGCGTGCGGAACCAATAGGGTGTTTGCGGGGTCTGACTATAGTCAGACCCGCTCTCGCTGAATGCGTAGCGTACAAAAAAGAGCCTCGCGGGCTCTTTTTTTTCGACTCCCACCACTGAGCAATTACGCTGGGGTTGTCGGCGGTGTTGGCGGATTGGCAGGCGCTGGAACGGTCGGCGGCGGGGGCGCCGGTTCGGCCTTTGGCGCCGGCGTCGCTTGCGAGGACTGCATCATGCGGATGGCCTCGCGCGCGGCCGGGCTGTCGGCGTTGACGCCGGCCGCTTGCAGCGCATTGCGCACGGCATCGTTGCCGGTCACGCCGCCGAAGGTGTAGCGCAAGCCGACGTAGACGCGGCGCTGGTTGACGATGGTGTCGGTTTGGTCGCGCAGGGTGGGCGTATCGACGCGGAATTTCTGGTCGGACGAGCGCAGCACATCGTTGGCGCGTACGTTGAGCGACAGGCGGGGAGTGAATTTGTGCTCGTACGCCATGCCGATAACGCCGAACGGCTCGCGATATCCTTCTCCGGATAACAATCTTCCCTGATGAAAGGCCGTCACGGACAGTGTATCGGTCGGGGTAATCTGCCATTGTCCGCCGCCTTGCAGCTGCAGCGAAGACGTCGAGCGCTTGTCCCCGGTCAGGCCGAATGCATCGAGGCGGTCCTGCTGGATATAGCCCCAGTTACCGTTGAACATGAAGCGAATGTTGGGCAAGGCGACACCGGCGACGCGATAACCCGGCGGCACCATTCCCATCAAGGAAAACTCGACGCCGCCGGCGCGGCGGTCGCCCAGGTTCTCCCGCGTGGTCAGCAAAGTTTTCTCGTTCAAGAATACCCGGCGGTCGGTGATGACGTCCGACTCGCGCCGCAAGTAGCCGCGCAAGGAAACCGGCATCAGGCCCATCACACGGGTTTCATAGCCGAGCTCGAGCGAATGGAGCTTGACCGCGCGCAGGCGTGGATTGCCGGAACTGACGTAGTAGTCGTTGGCATAGTTGACGAACGGGTTCAGCTCTCCCGCGCTGGGGCGCGAGATGCGCTCGGCGTACGACAGGCGCAGATTCGAGTTCTTGTCCAGCTTGTAGGTCAGGAACAGGCTTGGCAGATAGCTCAGGTAGGCCTGCTCGGCCTTGATGGCGCTGGTGACCTGGTCGAGGTGCAGGTCGGTATGCTCGACGCGCAGGCCGCTCTTGAAGGACCAAACGGGATTGAGCGGCATTTCATAGGTGCCGTAGGCCGCGACCACGTCCTGGTCCAGTTCGAACAGATTGCTGCGCCGGGTGTCCAGAATCAGGCCGTTGAGGAACAGGTAACGGTTGTCGATACTCTGGCGGTTGCGCTGCCAGCGCGCGCCGGAGGTAAGAAAACCGGCCCCAACCTTGCCGGAATAATCGCTGCTGAGGTCGGTCAGGCGGACACGTGTTTCGCCGTTCTGGGTGTAGTCGCGCAGGGTTGGCGCCCCTGTAGCAGGAATAACGAGCCCCTGGTACAGCGTGGCGGTATCGTTGACGTTATTGTTGGACGAATGGCGCAGGTCCACTTTCAGCGTCTCGCCATCGGCGGCGAAGCGGCGCTCGAAGCCGGTCACCAGTTCGTAGTTGCGGGCGTCGCCATCGGTCTTGCGGCGGGTGGAATAATCGACCAGCGGCAGCATGCCGGTGCCCAGATCGGTGAAGCGTTCGTTGGCGCCGGCGTCGTTGCCGCGCTGGTTGACCGACACCGAGGCGGTCAGCGTATCGCGCGCGTTGTAGTTGTAGCGCCCACCCACGCCAGCCTGGACGAAGTCGCTGATCGCTTCGCGCGCGACGTTCTGGCGCAGGCGGCTGACGGCGCCGGTCAGCGGGTCGATGCGCTCGCGCAACTGCGTCGACTCGGTGTCGTTGCCGTCGCGCCGCAGGTTCAAGGTGCCGTTGACGGAGGCGTAGCCTGAGCTGTAACTACCGTTGGCAAAGGCGTTGCGGCGCCCGTCCGGACCGACATTGGCGGCCACGCTGCCGTTGCCGCCCGGCTTGGTGAAGCGGCGCGAGATGAGGTTCAGGATCGGTCCGCCGCCGGCTTCGTTGCCGAATTCGGCGCCCGGGTTGTTGATCACCTGGACCGACTCGTAATTTTCGGCCGGCAAGGCGTTGATCGCCGCGGCCCGGTTCTCGCCCTGCAGCTGCGCGGTCGGCTTGCCGTCGACCAGCACCGTGACGCGCTCGCTGCCGCGCAGGCGCACCGTGCCGTTCGGATCGACGTTGACCGAGGGCACATTGTTGAGGATATCGCCGATCGACGCGCCCGCCGTGGCGGCGCCCGTTTTGATGTCGTAGACCTGGCGATCGACCCGGTTCGTGTCGCGCTCGCTGATGACGTTAACCACCTGGATCGGCCCTTCCGGCGCCGGCGCGGCGGCATCGGCCACTTTCAGGCTGGCCTTGGCGGCGGCCGGCGCAACTGGCGTGGCGGCCTTGGCGGCTACCGGCGCGCCTGGCTCGGCCGGCGCCGTCTGGGCGTGGGCATGGCAGCTCGACGCCAGCAGGACGATGGCTGCGGAAATGGCCTTGCAAGGGAGGGAATGGGGTACGGCAAAATGGCGTATATGCATGAATTCTTTAATAAAATCAAAAGGTTAACCCTAGGAAAGTATCATCTTTTTGCCATTAAGGCTAGATCCGCCGAGCGGGTGTTACTACGCAACTGACCCAAAACGCGCAGAATCATATTTCTGCGCGTTTTGGGCTCTTTACAGGCGATCGCTGGTCAGCTCTACTGAGCTTTCAATCATTTTTGGATGCTCCAACATGCGTAAGGCACCTTCCTACCTCAAAGGTCTAGCCAAGACCCGCGCCCGCTCTGCGGGGGACGCAGTTCGGCTCCGGAAACTGTATGAAGAGATCGGGAAAAAGCTTGATGAGGCGGAAGCCGGGCAAGCGGCTTGCGACACGTTGATTCAAAAGTACGATCCGCGGCTCGCGCCGGCGCGTATTCCGAACATCAATGGATGGCAAGGTCGTTATGGCAAGCGCGGGGCGCTGGGTGCCGCCATCCTACGTCATGTGGAGGCTGCTTGGCCCGATGAAATCACGCCAATCGGACTATGTGTGCAGCTACAGTTGGAGTTTCAGTTAGACTTTTCGACCTGGCAAGAAAAACACAACTGGGCTCATCAATCAGTCTACTCAAAGCTCTGGCTTTTCGCAATGACCGGCCGTTTGGAAAGTTGTCATAACCCGGCAACGCGCGCTACCTCGGAGGTCGGCCGTTGGCGCTGGAAATCGGATGCTGCCCCTTCGCTGGACCGCTTGCGCGAGCTAGCCGCGGTAGCGGGAGCGTGAGCTCAGTGCCGCCGTGATTGCCATGTGTGAAACCAGTCCAGAACTTTGATCGCCCTACGCTCATCGCGATATTGAGCGCCACCTCGAGCTGCCGGCCGTTCGGCAGGCGACGGGTATCCGATCGGAAGGCGTTCTCGGCAGCGTAATCGAGCGCGTATTTTTCTCCAATGTGCAGGTGTGTCCCACGCTCCATTCTGTCAAAGCGGCCATTGAACTCTTCAGCCTGGTTGTTGCTCTCTCCGTTGGGCCCTGACAGCTCTTTCGAGTGCTCGACCGGAATGTGTCAATCACTTTGAGACAATGAATTTGATGAGTTTAGTGTCTAATTCTCTGGATTCTCCCCGCTCTCGGCCTCCGGTTTTGGCATGTTAATGCCCGCTACGGTTGGCAATG
>NZ_JAFCWM010000061.1:0-13766 GCF_049897565.1 Massilia sp. TWR1-2-2
TGGCACCTTCATCAAACGCCCACACTTATCGACTGTTAATTTTTAAAGAACTTGTTCGGTACTGCTTGCTGCCTGGCGATGAAGCGTTGTGTTCATCAGCAGCGAAGGAGGAAGAGTATGAAGCTTTTCGCTTATTTCGTCAACCCCTTATTTTTACCGCACCGTCGTTTCCGACGTCCCCAAGCTCTCGTTTTTGCTAACCAATTTCTCGGGTGGCGAACTATAGCAAACCTGCCCGCAAGCCGCAAGTAACAATTCTCGACAGTTGCTGTGCTATCTTAGGCCGGATTTTTAATTGATAACTTAATCACCCTCCAATGCGCCCACGATGATCCCTCAGCTCAGCTCCACCGCCAATCCGGCCCTCGCCGCCCGCCTCGACCATGCCATCAATAACAAGACCAAGCCTCTCGGTAGCCTTGGCGCGCTGGAAGCGCTGGCCAGGCAAATCGGCCTGATTCAAAACACCACGGCCATCAGCGTGGCGCGGCCGACCATATTGGTGTTCGCCGCCGATCACGGCATCGTCGTTGAAGGGGTCTCGGCTTATCCGCAGGAAGTGACCTGGCAAATGGTCGAGAATTTGATCGCCGGCGGCGCCGCCATCAATGTGTTCGCCGCCCAAACCGGCTGCGCCTTGCAGATTATCGACGCCGGTGTCAATCACGATTTCGGCGAGCGCGCCGGTCTGGTCGATCGCAAGCTGGCGCGCGGCACATCCAACTTCGCCCGACAACCGGCCATGAGCGAGGCGACTTGCGCGGCGGCGCTGGCGGCCGGCATGGACCTGGCTGCCGCGGTCGAAGGCAATGTCATCGGTTTCGGCGAAATGGGCATCGGCAATACCACTGCCGCCGCGGCGTTGATGCACAAGCTGTGCGCCATACCGGTAGCTCAGTGCGTCGGGGCCGGCACTGGCTTGTCGGAGGCCGGCATCGCCCACAAACAGCACGTGATCGAGCAGGCGGTGGCGCTGCACGCCGGCGTCGATGCGCCGCTCGAGGTGCTGGCCACCTTCGGCGGCCTGGAAATTGCCATGATGGCAGGTGCGATGCTGCAGGCCGCGGCGCAGCGCCGCGTGCTGCTCATCGACGGCTTCATCGTAACCAGCGCCCTGCTCGTGGCGGCGCGCCTGCAGCCGGCCATTCTCGACTATTGCGTGTTCTCGCACAGCTCGGCCGAAAACGGCCATCAGCGCATGCTGGCCGCGCTTGGCGCCACGCCTTTGCTGCATCTGGGCCTGCGGCTCGGCGAGGGCACCGGCTGCGCGCTCGCCGTGCCGCTGCTGCAGGCCGCTGTCAACTTCGTCGCTCACATGGCCACGTTCGAATCGGCCCAGGTCAGCGAAAAGGACATGTAAGCCGTGCATCAGCTCCGCCTGTTTTTCACCGCACTGCAGTTTTTCACGCGCTTGCCGATCCCGGCCTGGGTCGGTTTCGAGGCGGCCTGGCTGAACCAGGCCTCGCGCTACTTCCCGCTGGTCGGCGTGGTGGTGGCGGCGCTGACTGCCGCAGTCTACGTCGCCGCCGCGTGGCTGCTGCCTGCGCCGCTGGCGGTGCTCATCTCCACCGCCGCCGGCATCTACGCCACCGGCGCCTTTCACGAAGACGGCTTTGCCGACATGTGCGACGGCTTCGGCGGCGGCATGACGCCGGCGCGCGTGCTCGAGATCATGAAAGACTCGCGCATCGGCGCGTATGGCGCGATCGGCACCGTGTGCGTGCTGGGCCTGAAATGCGCCGCCCTCGCCCAGCTGCCGCCGCTGGCTGCAATCGGCGCCCTGTTCGTCGCCCACCCGCTATCGCGCTTGCTGGCAGCCTCGCTGATCTGGCGCATGGAGTATGCGCGCGCCGAAGGCAAGGCCAAGCCACTGGCCCAGACCATGCGCGGCGGCGAATTCGCCATCGCTGCCGCCAGCGCGCTGGCCACCATTGCGGCGGTACTGGCCGCCGGCTGGCTCGCCCCTGCCGCCGTCGGCGCCGGCGCCTTCGCAGCAATCGCCGCCACCATCTGGCTGGCCCGCATGTTCGCGCGCCGCATCGGCGGCTACACCGGCGACTGCCTTGGCGCCGTCCAGCAGGTAGCAGAAGTGACGATCTACCTGGGCGTGCTGGCCACGCTCGGTCGCGGCGCCTTCGCCAGCTGACCGATGCGGCTGATCCTTGTGCGCCATCCGGCGCCGCAGATTGCCGCGGGCCTGTGCTACGGCCGCAGCGATATCGACGTCGCCCCGGCGCTCCTGGCGGCGGCGCTGGCTACGCTCGCTGCGGCGCTGCCCGCGGATCTGGGCAGCACCACGCCGGTCTATACCAGCCCCCTGCGACGCTGCACCGCGCTGGCGCTGCCGTTGGCGGCGCAGCTGGGCATGCCGGCGCCCAGGATCGACGCCCGCCTGGCCGAGATCGATTTCGGCGACTGGGAACTGCGTCCGTGGGACAGCATCGCGCGCGCGCACATCGACGCCTGGGCGGCCGACCTGCTTCACTATGCGCCAGGCGGCGGCGAGACGGTGCTGCAGGCAGCGGTGCGGGTAGCAGGCTTTCTGCGCGAGGCGCTCGACGAGTTGCGGCGCCGGCAGCGGGCAGACGCCATCGTCGTCTGCCACGCCGGCACCATGCGCCTGCTGGCCGCCTTGCAGCCAGTGTGGGGCCGGGGCGCCGATCTGGCCGGCCCGGTGCTGGCCGCGGCGGCGTTGCGGGCGGCCGCCACACCGCACCGAATCGACTACGCCGGCACCCTCACGCTGCGATTCTGAACATTGGCGCCAACGCTGCGCCGCAAAGCCGTATAATGAAAGGGTATTGGTGCCCGCGCGTCTGTCCTGACGCGCAGTTAAACGGGAAACACGAAACCTTCTGAAAGAATGCCAACGTGTGCTGCCCCCGCAACGGTCAGCAAGTGTCGCGCAGCCGCGCGACAAGCCATCTCGGACAACCACTGTGCTTTTGCATGGGAAGGTGAGATGGTCCAACTTGCCAGCCCGGATACCGGCCAAGACAGGTGGAAGTGAGCGAACGGGATGTGCGCGACACGGACCATGCCGGCAATGCCGGCATCTCCTGCTGCATCGTCCCGTTTGGTCGCTTCTGTTCAATCTGGCCCACGGGGACGTCGGCCGGTTGCCCCTTACAGAAACCTGACTATGACTCCACGTACTTCCCGCCGCGCCGCCCTGGCGTCGCTGGCAATGGCAATGACCGCTCCGGTCGTTCATGCCGAGCCGCTCAACACAGTCCTCGTCACCGCTTCCCGCGCCCCCCAGCCGCTCGCCGAGGTGATCAGCGACAGCGTCACCATCAGCGCCGCCCAGATCGCCGAATCGGGCGCCGGTTCGATCGTCGATCTGCTGCAACGCCAGCGCGGCATCGAAGTGGCGCGCAACGGCGGCGCCGGCACCAGCTCGAGTGTCTTCATCCGCGGCGCCAACAGCAACCAGAATATCGTGCTGGTCGACGGCGTGCGGATTGGCTCGTCGACTACCGGAGCGGCCAACTGGAGCGCCATCCCGCTGGCCGCAATCGACCATATCGAGATTGTCTACGGTCCCCTCAGCTCCCTGTACGGCGCCGATGCCGTTGGCGGCGTGATCCAGATCTTCACCAAGACCGGAAAGGGCGCGCCGGCCCTCACCGCTTTTGCCGGCTACGGCAGCGACAGCACGCGCCAGGTCGACGCCAGCGTCGCGGGCGCCACCGGCGGTGCGCGCAGCTTGAGCTACGCCATCAGTGCAGGCACGGAAAAATCGGACGGCTTCTCGGCGACCCGCCCAGGCAGCAGCTCGTATAACCGCGACCGGGACGGCTACGACAAGACCAACGTCGCAGCGCAATTGCGCCTGCAGGTGGCCAGCGGCGTCGAAGTCGGCGCCCTCTTCCTGCACAGTAAGCTCGATAGCCAGTACGACAGCGGCGCGTCGGCCTACGATGTGCGCAGCGAAGCGCAGATGGCGAACGTCGCCGTGTTCGGCAAGGCGCGCCTGGCGCCATCTTGGACCAGCATGCTGCAATACGCCCAGACGCGCGACAAGGGCGTCAACTACAGCAGCGCAGCCGCATCGGGCTATTCGCGGATCGACACCACGCAAAATAGCCTGAGCTGGCAAAACGATGTGCTGATCGGCGCCGACGTCTTGCAACTGCTCTATGAACATCGCGAAGAAGAAGTGTCGACCAATGGCGCTGATGCACTCAATCGCGAGCGCTCGACCAATTCCTTCGCCGCCTCGTATAACGCGCGGCGCGGCAAGCAGCTGTTCAACGCCAGCGTACGGCGCGACCGATCCGGATACGGCGACAAGAACACCGGTTCGGTCGGCTACGGCTACAGCTTCTCGCCAGTGCTGCGGGCCACCGCCAGCTACGGCAACAGCTTCCGCGCGCCCACCTACAACGAGCTTTACTACCCGTCCTACGGCAATCCGGCCAACCGCCCCGAACAGGGCCGCAACGTCGAAACGGGCGTGCGCTACGACGATGGCGTCAATGCCCTCGGCATCAGCTACTACCGCAACCGGCTGACCGACCTGCTGGTCAACACCAACCCATGTCCGTATGGCGTGAGGGCCTATCAATTCGGCTGCGCCTACAACGTCAACCACGCGCAACTTCAAGGCGTGACGATCTCGGGCGCGACGCGCCTGGCCGGCATCGATCTTGGCGCCAGTGTAGACCTGCAGGATCCGCACGACGAAACGAGCGACAAGCGGCTGGCGCGCCGGGCGAAAAAACACGGCAGCGTGAATGCCGCCTACGTGTTTGGGGCCATCAAGGCCGGGGCCGAGCTGACCGTGTCGGGCGACCGCTTCGACGATGCCGCCAACAGGAACCGCCTCGCTGGCTACGGCCTGGTGAACCTGTACGCCACCTACGCGTTCGCACGCGACTGGTCGCTGCTGGTACGCTGGAATAACGTCGGCGACAAGCAGTACGACCTGGCGCGCAATTACGCCACCGCCGGCGCCAAGGTGTTCGCCGGCATCCGCTACGGTTATAAATAACCGCACCTGATTCAGGCCGCCCTCATTGGTAGAAAGTAGCGCATGCATTCATATTCTCGCGAGCTGCGCCGGCGCGCCAAGGTCACCCTGATCGGTCTGACCGTGTTCGCGCTTGCCAGCGTGATTTTCGCCGGTATGACAGGCTCGGTCCCGGTCGCCGTCGGCGACATGCCGGCGGCCCTGACCGATTTGCTGCACGGGCGCAGCACGACGCTGGCCGCCACCTTGCTCGAGCTGCGCCTCAGCCGCGCGGCGGTCGGCTTCGTCACCGGCGCGGCCCTGTCGCTGGCCGGCGTGATGATGCAGGCGCTGCTGCGCAATCCGCTGGCCGATCCGTATGTCCTCGGCATCCCGGCCGGCGCCTCCGTTGGCGCGCTCGCCGCGCTGCTGTTCATGTGCGCGGCATGGGTGGTCGATGCGGCCGCATTCACCGGTGCTGTCGTCGTATCGGCGGTGCTCTACCTGCTGGCGCGGCGCGACCTGCGCGGCGGCACGGCGGCCGAAGGCGGCAGCGCGCTGCTGCTGCTGACCGGCGTGATCCTGGCCTCGGCCTGCATGGCGATGGTCACCCTGATGCTGTCGATCGCACCCGACAGCCGTCTGCGCAGCATGATTTTCTGGATGATCGGCGACCTGTCGGGCGCCCCGCTGCGCATCATGCCGTGGCTTGTGCTGGCGGCGGCCCTGCTGTTCGCCCTGCGCTCGGCGCGCTCGCTGAACGTGATGGCCCTGCACGCGGAAAACGCCGCGACCCTTGGCGTTCCCGTCGGTCCCCTGCGCAAGGGCCTGTTCTTCGCTTCGGCCCTGCTGACGGCCAGTTCGGTGACGACCGCCGGTTCGATCGGCTTTGTCGGGCTGATCGTGCCGCACGCCTGCCGCTTTATCGTCGGACCCGACCACCGCATGCTGATTCCGGCGGCGACGCTGGCCGGCGGCAGTTTTCTGGTGATGGCCGACACGCTGGCGCGCATCGCCATCGCGCCGCAGCAGTTGCCGGTCGGCGTGGTCACCGCGCTGATCGGCGCGCCGGTTTTCCTGTACCAGTTGCACCGGCTGCGGAGGTAGCATGATCAGCACACACAATCTCTGTTTGAAAGCCGGCCAGCGCCTGCTGGTCGACAACTTGAACATACAGGTCGGCGAAGGCGAATGCTGGAGCGTCATCGGCCGCAACGGCGCCGGCAAGAGCACCCTGCTGCGCACCTTGGCCGGCCTGCGCAGCGCCGACGCCGGCAGTGTCGCCATCGGAGCGCTCGCGCTCGCCGACTGGCCCTTGCCGGCGCTGGCGCGTCAGCGCGCCTTCCTGGCTCAGAGCCGCAGCGACGCCTTTGCCTACAGCGTGATCGAAACGGTGCTGGCGGCGCGCCACCCCTACCACGACGACCGGTACTGGGAGGGCAGCGACGACCACGCCATGGCGCTGCGCGCGCTCGACGAGATGCAGGTCGCCGCGCTGGCCGAGCGCGACGTGCGCTCACTGTCCGGCGGCGAGCGCCAGCGGGTGGCCATCGCCGCCATGCTTGCCCAGGACACGCCGCTGCTGCTGCTCGACGAGCCGGCCAATGCGCTCGACCTGGCCCACCAGGTGTCGATCATGGCGCTGCTGGCGCGCCTGTGCCGCGAACGCAACAAGACCGTCGTCATGATCGGCCACGACCTGACCCTGGCCCACCGCGTCTCCAGCCACGCGCTACTGCTGATGGGTGACGGCAGATGGCTGGCCGGCGCCAAAGACGAGGTAATGCGGGCCGATCTGCTGGGCCCCTACCTTGGGCACCCGATCGACATCATCGAACATGCCGGCCGCAGTATTTTCATCCCTATCGAGGAGCAGCAATGAACCAGGCAAACACCCCCGAAACAGAAGCGATCAACGAGCGTCATCGCGTGCGCATGGAGCGCAAGAAGGCCATCATCGACGCCAGCATCGCCGCCGCCGACAAGGCGATCGGCATCATCATCGTCAACACCGGCAACGGCAAGGGAAAAAGCTCGAGCGGCCTTGGCATGGTGATTCGCGCAATGGGACACGGCATGAAAGTGGGCGTGGTGCAGTTCATCAAAGGCGCGATGGAGACCGGTGAAGAGCGATTCCTGCGCCGCTTCCCCGACGAGGTTCAGTTCCACGCGATGGGCGAAGGCTACACGTGGAACACGCAAAACCGCGAGCGCGACATCGAGAAAGCGCTGCTCGCGTGGGAACAGGCCAAGACGTTTCTGGCCGATCCGTCGATCGGCCTGGTGCTGCTCGACGAACTCAATATCGCCCTGAAATACCGCTACCTCGACGTCGACGTGGTGATCCAGGACCTGCTGGCGCGCCCCGCCATGCAGCACATCGTCATCACCGGCCGCGGCGCTCCGCAGGAACTGGTCGACATCGCCGATACGGTGACCGACATGGCCGTCGTCAAGCACGCCTTCAAGGCCGGCATCGGCGCCCAGACAGGCACCGAGTGGTGAGCGAGATGCACATAGAAGTCAAAGCCCTGCTGGTGACGGCGGTGGCGTCCGGCCAGGGCAAGACCAGCGTGACGGCGGCGCTGGCGCGCAAACTGGTGCGCCAGGGTCAGCGCGTGCGCGTGTTCAAGTGCGGTCCGGACTTCATCGACCCGATGATCCTCGAACGGGCCAGCGGCGCGCCGGTGCAGTCGCTCGACCTGTGGGTGGTCGGGCGCGAGGCGTGCCGCCAATTGCTCGCGCAAGCGGCCAGCGAATCGGACGTGATACTGATCGAAGGCGTCATGGGACTGTACGACGGCGCCCCTTCGTCGGCCGACCTGGCGCGCGAGTTCGGCGTGCCTGTCATGGCGGTCATCGACGCCGCGGCGATGGCGCAGACCGCGGGCGCGCTGGCGCACGGCTTGCGCGACTACGGTCCGGTCGCTATGGCGGGCGTGGCCGCCAACCGCGTCGCCAGCGTGGGGCACGCGCAGATGGTCGCCGCCTCGCTGCGCGACATTGCGTTGCTGGCGACGCTGCCGCGGCAGTCCGCGGCGCTGCCCGAGCGCCACCTCGGGCTGGTCGTGCCCGGCGAAGTGGCGGCGATCGACGCCCTGCTCGACACGCTGGCCGATCAGCTGGTGTTCGCGGCCGATGCTTGGGAAGCGCTGCCGCCGGTGCGCATCGAGCTCGGCGCCATGCTGCCCGCGGCGGCGCCGTTGCTGGCGGGGAAGACCATCGCCATCGCGCGCGACGCCGCCTTCCTGTTTATTTATCCGGCCAACCTGGACACGCTGCGCCAGCTCGGGGCTGATCTGTGCTTCTTTTCGCCGCTGGCGGACCAGCCGGTGCCGGCCGAGGCGGACGCCGTGTATCTGCCGGGCGGCTATCCGGAGCTGCACGGTGAGGCGCTGTCGAATGCAGCACAGTGGCGAACGTCGATCCGTGCGGCCCACGGCGCCGGCATGCCCATTCTTGCCGAGTGCGGCGGCATGATGGCGCTGGCCGATGTGCTGACCGATCAATCGGGGGCAAGCTGGCCGATGGCCGGCCTGCTTGCCGGCGCCGTCGGCATGCAGGAGCGCCTGGCGGGACTGGGCTCGCAAGCCTTGGCGACCGCGCAGGGCGAGCTGCGCGGACACACCTTCCACTATTCGGCGCTGACTACCGCGCTCACGCCGAGCGGGCACACGGTCAAGCATCCGTCGGGGGCGGCGGGCGAGGCGCTGTATCGCGTCGGTTCACTTACCGCCTCGTATTTTCACGCCTACTTTGCGTCCAACGCGCCGGCAGTGGCGGCGATGTTGTCGCGGCAGAGCGCATGACGCACACCCTGGTACTGGGCGGCGCCCGTTCCGGCAAGAGCGCGTACGCCGAACGGCTGGCCCTCGCCTCGGGCAAGCAGGTGATCTACCTCGCCACCGCCAGCGCCGGCGACGGCGAGATGGCCGCGCGCATCGCACACCACCGCGCGCGCCGCCCAGGCGGATGGACCACCGTGGAAGAGCCGGTGGCGCTGGGCGATCAACTGCTGCGCTGGTCCTCGCCCGAGCGCCTGATCATCGTCGACTGCCTGACGCTGTGGCTGAGCAATCTGTTGTTTAACGCCGGCACCGCGTATCCGGAGGTCGGCGAACTCGAACTGCCGGCGCTGTTTTACCAACAGAGCGACCGGCTCGAGCGCGCCTTGGCCCAATGCGCCGGCGACGTCGTGCTGGTGTCGAACGAGATCGGCCTGGGACTCATGCCGATGGGCGCGATATCGCGCCGCTTCATGGATGAACAGGGACGCCTCAACCAGGCGATGGCGGCGCTATGCGAGCGCGCCCTGTTCGTCGCCGCCGGTCTGCCCCTGATCCTCAAAGGCGATCGATGCTGAGCGGACTTGATCTGACGACGCTGGCCGTGCTGATGGCGGCCGGCGTGCTGCTCGACCTGTTGCTAGGCGAAGCGCGACGCTGGCATCCGCTGGCTGGCTTTGGCAACTGGGCGATGTGGCTGGAGCGGAGCCTCAATCGGGGCAGTTGCCGCCACTGCCGCGGCGCGCTCGCATGGCTACTGGCGGTGGCGCCGCCGACGGCCATCGCGCTGGCCCTGCTGCTGCCGAGCGCATTTTGGCTCACATGCTGCGTCCACGCGATCCTTCTCTATCTGTGCCTGGGCCTGCGCAGTCTGCGCGAGCACAATTTGCCGATTGCCGATGCCCTGGCGCGAGGCGACCTGGCGGCGGCGCGCCAGCTCACCGCGCGCATCGTCAGCCGCGACACCAGCGGCTCGAGCGCCACGGCGCTGGCCAGCGCAAGCGCCGAGTCGCTGCTGGAAAACGGCAATGATGCGGTGTTCGGCACGCTGTTCTGGTTTGCCGTGGCGGGCGCGCCGGGCGCCGTGCTGTATCGCGCGGCGAACACGCTCGACGCCATGTGGGGCTATCGGACCGTGCGCTACCTGCGCTTCGGCTGCGTGGCGGCGCGCCTCGACGACGCCTTCAATTTTCTGCCGGCGCGCCTCACCGCGTTGTCGTACACGTTGCTGGCGCAGGGCATGCGGGCCAAACTGCGCGCGTGGCACTGCTGGCGCGCGCAGGCGCCTCTGTGGAGCAGTCCGAACGCCGGCCCCGTCATGGCAAGCGGCGCCGGCGCTCTCGGCATCGCGCTTGGCGGCACCGCCGTCTACGATGGTGAAGTCGAGCAGCGCCCGCCACTGGGCCAGGGCGCCGTCGCTACCGGCGCCGACATTGCCCGCGCCTGGCAACTGGTGGCACGCACGACGGCGCTTTGGCTCACCGTTTTTCTGGCGCTCGCCGCGCTCGCGCAGTTGGCCCATGCTTGAACATGGCGGCAATCTGCGCGACGCCGGCCGGCGCTTCGGCAGCCATGAATGGGTCGATCTGTCGACGGGAATCAATCCGCACTGGTATCCGGCGCCCGTCGTGCCCGGAAATGCGTGGCATCGCTTGCCGGAAGCCGATCCCGCGCTGGCCGAGGCGGCATGTGCGTTTTATGGCGCGGCGCTGATGCTGCCGGTGGCCGGCACCCAGGCCGCCATCCAGGCCTTGCCGCGCCTGCGCATGCCATCGCGCGTGACGGTAGCCGCGCCGTCCTATGCCGAACACGCGCATCACTGGGCCGCGCACGGTCACACGCTGACCCAGACGCCGTTCGCCGAACTCGATGCGGCGCTGGCGCGCAGCGACGTCATGGTCGTGTGCAATCCGAACAATCCGACCGGCGCCACCGTGCCGGCGCCGCAACTGTTGGCGTGGGCCGATACGCTGGCCGCGCGCGGCGGCTGGCTGGTGGTCGACGAAGCGTTCGGCGACACCGCCCCGCAGCAAAGCATCGCCGCCCACGGCGGCCGGCCCGGCATCATCGTGCTGCGCTCGATCGGTAAATTCTTCGGCCTGGCCGGCATCCGGCTTGGCTTTGTCGCCGCCGAACAGTCCCTGTTGACGCGGCTGGGCGATGAGCTGGGGCCGTGGACCATCAGCGGGCCAGCCCAGCACATCGCCCTGGCGGCGCTGCGCGACGAGGCGTGGCAGCGCCAGAACCGCGCCGCGCTGGCGGCATCCGGCGCGCGCCTTCAAACGCTGCTCCGGCAGGCCGGCATCAGCTCCTCCGGCACGCCGCTGTTTCAATGGTGGCCCGAGCCGTACGCGGAAGCGCTGTGGCGGCACATGGCCGAACGCGGCATCTGGGTACGCCTGTTCGAGCATGCCGCGCGCGGCATCCGCCTCGGCCTGCCGGCCGACGAAGCCGCATGGCAGCGGCTGCAAACCGCACTTCATGAATGGACCCTACGATGACCCATACCTCCCCCCTGATCGCCATGCTGCTGCTGGCGGCGGCGACAACCACACACTGCGCCGCCGCTGACATCACCGTGCGTGACGACGGCGGCAATCTCGTCACGCTGAAAAATCCGGCGCGGCGCATTGTCTCGCTCGCCCCTCACGTCACCGAGCTGCTGTACGCGGCCGGAGGCGGCGACAAGATCGCCGGCGCCGTCAGTTACAGCGACTACCCCGAGGCAGCCAAGCTGCTGCCGCGGGTGGGCGGCAACCGGCAGATCGATATCGAAAGAGTTATCGCCTTGCAGCCGGACCTGATTGTGGTCTGGATGCACGGCAGCTCGCACCGCCAGATCGATACGCTGCGCAAGCTGAATGTGCCGATTTACGAAAGCGAGCCGAAAAAACTCGACGACATTGCCGACAGCCTGCTGCGGCTTGGCCGGCTGATGGGCACCGACAGCGCCGCCATTGCCGCCGCCGCCGAGGTTCGGGGCGGCTTCGCCGCGCTGACGAGAAAATACGGCAGTCGCGCACCGGTGCGCATGTTTTACCAGGTGTGGGACAAGCCGCTCTACACCTTGAGCAATGGCTCGATCGTCAGCGACGCCATGCGCCTGTGCGGCGGCGTCAACATCTTCGGCGATCTGCTCGTCACGGCCCCAGTGGTGAGCACCGAAGCGGTGCTACAGGCCGATCCCGAAGCGATCTTCGGCACCAGCGAAAAGAACTACGGCGGCGTCAATCTATGGCGCCCGTACGCCGGCATGCAAGCGGTCAAGCGCGACAATCTGTTTACGCTCGATGGCGAACTGCTCAACCGCGCCGGTCCGCGGATGGTGGCCGGCACCGCGGCCTTGTGTGAAAAACTCGAACTGGCGCGTCAGCGTCGCGGCCGCTGACGTGGTGCTGCCCTGCCAGACCCTGATGGTCCAAGGCACCACTTCGGACGCCGGCAAAAGCACGGTGGTGGCGGCCTTGTGCCGCCTGCTCAAGCGCGAAGGCGTGCTCGTGGCGCCGTTCAAGCCGCAGAACATGGCGCTCAACAGCGCGGTGACGGCCGACGGCGGCGAAATTGGCCGCGCCCAGGCTTTGCAGGCGATTGCCGCCGGCGTGGCGCCGACCACCGACATGAACCCGGTGCTGCTCAAGCCTTCCAGCGACACCGGCGCCCAGGTGATCATCCACGGCAAAGTGCGCGCCGACATGAACGCGCGCGACTACCACCATTACAAGCCTATCGCCATGCGGGCGGTGCTCGAATCGCATGCGCGCCTGTGCGCGCAGTATGAGTGCATCGTCGTCGAAGGCGCCGGCAGTCCGGCCGAGATCAATCTGCGCGAACGCGACATCGCCAACATGGGTTTCGCCGAAGCGGTCGACTGCCCGGTAGTGCTGGTGGCAGACATCGACCGCGGCGGCGTGTTCGCCCACATCGTCGGCACGCTGGCGTGCTTGTCCGAGAGCGAACGGGCGCGCACCATCGGCTTTGTGATCAACCGCTTCCGCGGCGATATCACGCTGCTCCAGCCCGGCCTCGACTGGCTGGAGGCGCAAACCGGCAAGCCGGTGCTGGCGGTGCTGCCCTACTTGCACGGCTTGTTCCTCGACGCCGAGGATGCGGTGCAAGCGGTGCAGGCCACACGGGGCAGCTTTCGCGTCGTCGTACCCAGCTTGCCGCGCATGAGCAATCACACCGATTTCGACGCCTTGCGCGCTCATCCCGACATCGACCTGCTCTTCGTGCGCGAGGGTGAACAGATCCCCGACGCGGACCTGATCATCCTCCCGGGCAGCAAGCATACGCGGGCCGACCTGGCATGGCTGCGCGCCCAGGGCTGGCAGGCGCGCATCGCCCGTCACTTGCGCTACGGCGGCAAGGTGCTCGGCATCTGCGGCGGTTTTCAGATGCTGGGAACGAGCGTGATCGATCCGCTTGGCGTGGAAGGCAGCGCCGGCGCCTCGCCCGCGCTGGGACTGCTCGACATGGTGACCGACATGGGCACCGAAAAGCACTTGAAGCTGGTGCATGGCTACTGCGCTTTCGATGCCGGCAATGCTCCGGTGAGCGCTTACGAAATACATATGGGGACCTCGCGCGGCGCTGCCTTCGCACTGCCGGCGTTCACCATCGACGGGCGCGCGGAAGGCGCGCGGTCGGCGGACGGACAGATCCTGGGAACCTACCTGCACGGGCTGTTCGATACGGCCGCGGCGTGCGATGCACTGCTGCGCTGGGCGGGACTCAATTCGAACGCGAGCGTCGATACCGCCGCCCTGCGCGAGGCCAGCATCGACCGCATTGCCGACGCTGCCCAGCCCTTGCTCGATGCATTGCGCGCGCTGGGCGCCAGGTAATTCGACCGTTCCGGGCCGTCGGCGGGGCTGGCAAAAACACGCCACCCCAATTTCTCCGCCTTTGCACACACCACCAGACGAAAAAAAACCCCAGCATTTCTGCTGGGGTTTTTCTCTTATAACTAGCCTGACGATAACCTACTTTCACACTGGTTGCAGCACTATCATCGGCGTAATATCGTT
>NZ_JAFCWM010000062.1:0-12674 GCF_049897565.1 Massilia sp. TWR1-2-2
TGCATTCCGCAACGCGCCTTGAAGCATTTAACGCCGATTCAAGCTCTCAAGGATTGGCAGCAAAAAAAGCCGGAACTATTTCTAAAACGCGTCTATAACCAAGCGGGTCTTGACATGTAGCCACCGGCGGTTGCCGAGGTAGCGATAAGTCGCCGTACTGCATCGGGCGAGAATTGCATTGGCTTGCACCACCGTAGCAACAAAACAATGCCATAAATAAATTCTTCATTCCCAGTATGCAATATAAAGTGTACAGTTAGTTAATTTTTCTACTAATAATTTTGCCGCGTGGTCTGTTGAAGTCTGGACGCACCGGCAGCAACCCAACAGCCATGAAGACCATTCAAAGCTACCTTGCCAAAATTAGTCCGGTTTTCGCCGATGTGGACGGTGTACCGCTTGCTATGCTGGTACTCGTCATCCTGATTACCTCCAGCTTCCTGTTGTTCTATTTGTTTAAGGGGGTGCAGGTTGGTTTCCAGCTCCGCAGTGCCGTCAAGGGACTCCAAGGGTTGCAGAAAGACGAAGCTGAGCCAGAAGAAGCAGGGGCAATCCTTCGCTGGGCGCCTTTTACGCACCTTTGGTCGGAGTACAAGGACACACTGCACATCCTGAAAGTCGCCTCATCAGGTACCACGACGCACCAGGAAGTGCGCGCGACGATGCCTGCAGAAGCGTTTTTCACCCGAGATATCTTGGTCGATGGACGTTTGTTCGACGACTTCACGCGCCACATCCCTGGAGTTCTGACGGGTCTGGGCATCATTGGCACATTCGCCGGGCTGCTCAGCGGGTTAGGCAAGTTTGATCCGTCCACTTCTGCCTCCGCCATTTCCGGCCTGACCCCGCTAATGGGGGGCGTCACTCATGCCTTCGTAGTGTCCGCCCTGGCCATTGGATGTGCGATGCTGGTCACGTTCATCAGCCGCCTGGTGCTCGCGTACCTCTACCGGCTGGTCGACGAGCTTACACAAGCGATCGACTCCCTGTACCGCACCGGCGCCGGTGAGGAGTACTTGGCGCGGCTGGTACAAGCCTCCGAAAAGAGCGAAGCGCACGCCGCGCAGCTCAAAGAAGCGCTCGTCGACGATATGACCAAAATGATGACGAACTTGGTCGAGATGCAGATCAAAGCCCAAGCCGAGTCGAACCTCGCCCTAGGACAGCAGATTGGCGGCGTGATTGCTGAGAGTCTGGCAGGACCGATGCAAACGATCGCTGACGGAATCAGGACGACAGCTGAGGGTAATAACGACGCGGTTAGCGGCATGCTTGAAACGATGCTCGCTGGCTTTATGGCGAAACTCGAAGACACTTTTGGTGGACAGATGCGCGGCATCAATGAACAGATGGCAAATTCAATGGGAGCGATGACTGCGGTCCAGCAGTCACTCCAGCAACTGCTTGGCGATATCGGGCGGACCAACGAAACCGCGGCCAGCCAGATGAGCGGCAAACTAGAAGATGCAATGAAGCAGGCCGCAGCTAACCAGGAGGTGTTGACTGGACAGATGCGCGAGTTCGTCACCGAATTCCGAAAGCTCGTTACCGAAGAGCAGCAGAAGTCGAAACAAGTGATGGATGATTCGATTTCTAAAGTGCTGGAACAGGTCAGTGCAACCGTGGAACGGCTCGATCAGGCACGCATCGCGTCTGGTGAAGTTGAAGAGCAGCGTGGAGTCCGCATTGCGGACGAAACACGCCAGCTGATCGGCGGTCTTTCCCAAGCAATGGACGGTTCCGTATCTAAGGTGCTGGAACAGGTCAATGCAACGGTGGCTCAGCTCGAACACGCACGAATTGCGTCGGGCCAGGTAGAAGACCAGCGTGGTGCCCGGATCGCCGACGAGACGCGCCAGCTGATCGGAGGACTTTCCGGCCAGGTCCAGGCGTTGCTTGAATCGGTTGCGCAGCAGGTCGCCAAAACCCAGCAAAATATTGACGCCTTGTCTGGCACTTCCATGCGAGCGATAGACGGAATGAACCAGGGTGCGCTAACGATGAGCGCTGCGGCGCAAAAGTTCGAGACTGCCGGCGGAGCAGTCAGCACTGTGTTCGACCGCTCTGGGAAGTTATCCGAACAGCTGACGATTACTGCCGCCGGCCTGCAATCGTCAGCAGCTGCGGTACGCGACGGCTTCGAGCGCTACGACGCGACCCGCCGGGTCGCCGATACACAAGTGGCGGCGTTGACGGTGCTTGCCGAGTCTGTGAAGAAGGAAGCGGGCCTATCGCGTCAGATCGTCGATGACCTGGAACGTATTGTCGCCCAGTTGCGCAGTGCTGAAGGGCAGAGCCTTCAGTACCTGGAGCAGGTCAATTCCGCTCTCGTGGACGCCTTCGATCACTTCAGTAACGCGCTGACCAAGCAAGTGAAGACGTCTATTACAGACACCGACCGGCACCTCGGGAACGGCGTTAATCAGCTAAACGGCGTCGTCCAGCAGCTCGCGGTAGCAATGGCGCGTCTGCAGAAAGTAGATTGAGCATGCTGTCTCGTATCGTGCTCAAGCGCGGCGGAAAGGCCGAAGGAGAAAGTCCTTTTTGGATCTCATTCGCCGACCTCATGACAGCACTCATGACACTGTTCCTGGTGGTCATGGCGGTAACGCTCGTTACGGTGATGGAAGGCAGAACCCAAGAAGAAGCAAAGAAAATCCAGCGAGAAAAAGATATCAGTGAGCTGATGTCCGAGATCGAGGAGAGTTCGCGCGAGTTCAAGGCTGTGAAAGTCAACAAGTCGACCTATCGAATCGACCTTGGCGATAAGGTCAACTTCGACAGTGGTCGCGCTGACATTGACGCCGCCGAGGCAAAGTTTTTGCGTAGCTACGTGCCGTTGCTTCTTAAGGCACAAGCGTCCCAGATTGGTCAGAAATGGATCCGGCGGATCGTTATCGAAGGATTCACGGATCAGGACGGTACGTACCTTTACAACCTGGCGCTTAGCCTCAACCGCAGCAAGAGTGTGGTCTGCGTTCTGTTTGCCCCAGTGCCGAGTGATGAGGTGGCCCTCACAGCAGGGCAAAAGACCCAGATCAGCGATTTGTTCCTGGTGGGAGGCTACTCCTTCAACTCAATCCGGCTCAACAAGGCGGAAAGCAGGCGCGTCGAATTCAAGGTCGAGTTCTGGCAGTTCGACGACGCAGAGAAAAAGGGTGGCGCTGCCAAGCCACCTGGCCTCGAGTTTGGGCAATGCTGATCCACTCTGCCATCGAGTCACTGCGGCAGCGCCTCAAGCAGTCGGCATCGTCGATTGATTTTGGAGAAGGCTGGTTTGGACAGCCTCAACTGGTCGAGCGCGCCGCGCAAGCGTCTGAAAAGCTCTTCCAAGGTTACGCCAAGGCTAAGCCTTCCGCCGAGGATGCGTACGCTGCAGTACTTGCGTTCGCCCGAGGTCAACAGGTAAGCGAACTGCAACGACATATGATCGCCAGTGCCATCACCGTACCGCTCCGTGAATTGGCGCATAGCCGTTTGCTGGGATTGCCCAGGTTCGCGCAGCTGATAGCAAGTTATCAGTCCCAAGCCAACAAGGGCAACTTGTGGCAATTGACATGGTACGGGCTGATGGGTTCGTATTTCGCATTCGATCCGGTTGGCGCGAAGGCCGAGGACCTTGCCGGGTGGGATCAGTTGCGCGACTTGCTAAATCAGACCTGGCCGTTAATTGATCGCCAGGCCGGGGATGCGCTTTGCCCGGACTGGCTGTCGTTGATGCGGGAAGAGCGGCAGCTCTTAGGACCTCGTCCTGCAGACAAGTACGGGCGCGACTGGCTTGATGGCAAGACCGAAGCAACTGAGAAGCTACGGGTCGACCTGGACATTCCGCCGGCGAGCTGGTTCTGGCACGAGCTGGTGGCTGGTGCTGTCCGTGCTTCGACGGCTGCGTCAGACGAGGTATTCATTTCGGCCATCCCGAAACTACTGGACTTGATCGCAGAGCGCCCGGTGTGCCGCGATGACGCGCTCGAGGCAATCCTCGGCCGGTATCACCTCAGCCGTGGCGCTCCGGTGCATGAAGGCCTGCGGGACTACGTCGTCCAGAAAGAGGTGTGGCGCAATCCGAAATTGCGCGACGCTGGCTATGCCACCGCGTGGAACCGGGTGCCCGACGAGGTGTGGCTGATGGTCCTCGGGTGGGTCAACGAACGCAACTTGCGCGACTTCTTCGATATCCTAGCCGCTCGCAATAAGGCCGACGAGGGCCGGCTTGAATTCTGGTCGAAGTACATGAAACAGATCACATGGACGCGGTTGATCTTCAGCCGCGACACTATGGCGCTGGCGCGCCAGAAGCCAGAGGTGCGAGCACTTATCGCACGCGAAGAGGGCGCCTATGCAACGCTGACTGTCAACAAAGACGTCGATGCGTTTATGATGCGCATCGGACGTTTCATCATCGTCGAATTCAGCAAAAAACCGAACGCTTGCTACATTTACGACGTCGATGATATGAAGTTCGATCGAAACAGCAGGCAATACACTGGCGGTACTGACGACCTCAAGTACGGCTACTACGATAGCGATGCCGCCAGCATTCGACATCTGCCCCATTGGCAAATCAACGGCGCCAAGACCCTCGCACGGTTGGGCATCTTGCCCGATGCAAGTATCAAGGACACTCTGAAGGGACCGGCGCAAGATATGCGCCGCGCCGCGCCGACTCCGCTACGACGCGATGAGGTGGCCACCACTCGCGTTACGACGACAGTAGCCGGATCATGGCCCTCTCCGGGTTTGACCCAGGCCCCCGCAATATCAGCGACCGCAGTGCCATCGGCTCTGGCCCTGACTTCAGACGATCGCGAGAGCGTGTCGGCGACCTGGTCAATGGCCCCGCGCGGCGCAAAATTCCGAATGGCCGGCCTGCAGTACATGGTCGGCCAGTTCAAGGAAGCGCGCATTATCGACGGGCGCAAGGCAGATGGCAGCGGTCGAGTATGGGTAGCCAATCCTCAGCGGGGACGGGACCTGGATCACTGGTTGGAGTCAAATGGCTTTGACTGGTCCGAACGCAGTTCTATGTGGTTCTTCCCGGAGTAACAATTGGCTTTCTTTGACCGCTTCCGCCGCATGAGCGGCGTTCCTGCCGTGAACTCTTTTCCGCTGACGTGGACAACTGCGGGCATACAAGTCCGTCTTCCGGTGCCCCTTGCTGAAGCAGATGCGGATGCGCTTCGGCTGATAATTGATACTGCGCCCGACCACGACTTGGTGTTCGGGGCATATCTCTGTCAGCTTGGAGATGAAGGACTGTGCGACATCAATAGTGAGCACCTCGTGCTTCCCTGGAATCTGGTGTATCGCCTGTTGGAGGACAAAGAGCATGCGGGTCCGATGACCATGTTCGGACTACCTCCTGTCGGCGTGCTGACACCGTTATTGCACCACGAGGGCGGTTTGTCGGACGCACAATTTACGCTGCAGATCGACGGCTGGCTGAAGGATGGGAGATCGGTGCGTATCGAGAACCGGACCGGCGCGGTATGCGTCGTCGATGGTGCCCCGACGCTCCTGCCGCACGCGGCGTGGGCGGTCCTGGATGCGGTGGAGACCTTCGCCGCGCGCCAGGATGCGCAACGCACCCAGCACGAAAACGAACTGGCCTGGGGAGAGATACGGCCCTTGGCCGACGCCGCAGGAGCCTTGTACAAAGGACCCTACCTCGAGAGCACCTACGTCCTTACTCCGAAAACGCTGCGCTTGATGCAATCGAAAGAAGAGACTGCGTTCGGCCGTGTGACCAGGGTTTCACCGCAATTCGAGGGCGCGCCTGCTGGCTGGCTCAAGGCGTTCGATGGCTACAATTCCGTCCAGCCGCACTATGAGCTGTCGCGCGAAGGACGCGGACGCATCCGCGTGGTGATCTCCGAGCCGGTGCGCAAAGTCCTAGAGGTAATCAAGCGCGAGATGCCGCAGCGCCTCGTCGCTGGCGCGCGCGCAGAGCGGTTCTTGCACAACCCTTGGGCGTTTCTTGGGGACGCCGCTCGAGAGGTGATCGATGAGGAGGGTTTCTTCGCCGACCGCGCATACGCCGGCGCAATTGACACGGCCTTCAGCATTGTGCCCAGGGTAGAACAGGGTCACATCAATAGCATTGATCTGGTGGTCACCGAGCATTTTGCGGGCGGGCCGCCGCGCGTCGGGTCGCAACCGTTTTCCGGCCCAGATCACTTTGCGCAATTCATTAGTGCCCTCGAAAAGGCTTTGTCCGCCGAACGTATCCAATTTCCATGGGAAGAATTCGACATCGCACTCGACGCGGAGTCGGCGTCGCAGTTGGAAATGGCGCGCAGCCAGCACGCTTTGTGGATAAGGCAGCCCGCCTTGCGAATTTCGTTCGAGGACATTTATGAACTCGATGGCTATAGCGGACGCATAGAAGGAATTGGCATCGCTAAACCAGTGTACGTGCCTGTCGTGCAGCGTCCGTCCGACAAGGGTGACGGCGACACCGGCTGGATGCCAGCGGACCTGACACCGATGGTGCGTGTGTCGCTTGAAGGGCAAAGTGAGGATGTGTTGGTCGCCTTAAGCCAGGAATGGGTGGGCGACTTCGGAAAGCAGGTAAGGGAGGCGGAGGCCGGGGGGCACGGCGAGATCACGAATGCTTCGCTGCCGACGCCTGTCTCGACGCCGAATGCCAGAACAATGCTCGACGCTTTCGAGTCGATGATTGGAGCGACGGAACACGTCAAAAGCGGCGGCAACGATACGCCGAGGAAGAAGCGGCCCGCAGCCGAGAGCCTGCTCGTCAAGACAAACTTCCATAGCATTGACTATGCCGAAGAACGTCGCGTTTCGCTTGCTTTACCTTTCGGCGCCCCGCCCATCCTTCCAAGATGCCTGCGCGACCCCGGCGGCCTGCGGGCACACCAGTTACACGGTATCGCTTGGTTCCAGCATTTGGTTTCGCGCGCGCCGCGCGACTGCCGCGGTGCTTTGCTCGCCGACGATATGGGGCTTGGAAAAACACTGCAGCTACTGACTGTTTTGGCACACCACTACGAGCAAAACCCGGAAGCTGCGGCGTCGATAATTTTCGCGCCGAAGAGCCTCGTCGAGAACTGGGACAATGAATGCGGCAAGTTCTTCACGAACTCCTTCCCGGAGCGACTAGTCCTGTACGGCGACAATTTGCGGGAAAAGCGGCAGCCGCTCGGCCTGATTGACCAAGCGCTTCAGAACCGGGGAGTCGTCGAGTTGTTGCGTCCGAATTGGGTGGGAACTGCCAAGATAGTCATCACCACTTATGAAACACTGACCCATTACGAATTTTCGTTCGCACGTCAGCCGTTCACATTCGTCATCTGTGACGAGGCGCAGCGGATCAAGACTCCGGGAACCCAAGTGACCTTGGCCGTCAAAAAGCTCAAGGCGGACTTTCGGATCGCCTGCACCGGCACGCCTGTCGAAAATTCGCTGGCGGATCTGTGGTGCCTGTTCGATTTCGTTCAGCCAGGGCTTCTGGGCTTCCTCGAAGATTTCGGAAAGGTTTATCGGCGTCCGATTGAATGCGCGACCGAAGAACACCAGGCGGCGCTGGCACAACTCCAGGCGTTAATTCAGCCGCAGACTCTACGCCGCACCAAGGCCGATTTGGCCGGTGAGTTCAAGCGCAAGCTGTTTGGATACAAGGCCGCGCGTGACGACGACCTTCAATTCAAAGAACGTCTCGCGGTCGGCGAACGCCTCGAACTACCGATGTCGCCGCACCAGCTTGTTCTTTACAAAGGCGGACTGAGAAAGCTACAAGCTGCCGGCAGCGAAAACGACGGTCGCAAGCGTGCCCGCTTGTCCTTCGGTGCGCTTCACCACATGAAGGCCGTCTGCGCCGAGCCTTATTGTCTTCCTGGTACCAAGTTTCTCATCGATAGCAAGGGACTGGACGCTCATCTCGCCAATTCGCCAAAGATGGCCTGGTTGCTCGCTTACCTCAATAAGGTCAAGCTGGCCGGCGAAAAGGCGATTGTGTTCACTGAGTTACGCGAAACGCAGCTGGCTCTTTTTTACTTCCTGAAGAAAGTGTTCGACCTGCGACCGATCATCATTAATGGCGATTCGGATGGGCGGCAGAAGAGCATCAACCGATTTTCCGAGGGCGAAGGTTTTGATGTCATCATCCTTTCGACGCTGGCCGCCGGTGCTGGGCTAAACGTCACTGCGGCTAACCACGTATTTCACTTCACCCGCGCGTGGAACCCGGCTAAAGAAAACCAAGCCACCGACCGTGCCTTTCGCATCGGCCAGCAACGCGATGTGTACGTCTATTGCCCAACAGTAGTATCGGACGAGTTTGCCACTTTCGAGGTGCGGGTCGACGAAATCATGACGCGCAAGGGTGGCCTCGCCGATTCGACAATTGACGGATCAGGCATGGCTGCCATGCTCAACGGCGCCGGCGGTGATGCCACCTTCGCCGACCTTATCGGCACAGAGACCGGCGAGCTTGCGCCACTCGAATATCTAACGATGGACAGCGTCGACCGCATGGAAGGCTTTTCGTTCGAGGTGCTGTGCGAACTCCTCTGGACCCGGCAGGGCTTTGTGGCAACGGTCACGGCAAAGCAAGGTGGTGATGGCGGGATTGACGTTGTGGCGTTTCGTGGAACCTCCGGGGAACTGCTGCAATGCAAAAGTTCGGTGAAGGATGCCGTCGGCTGGGATGCGATTAAGGAAGTAGCGGCCGGTGCTGCACGCTACCAGGCGCGGTACCCCAACACGGAGTTCGAGAAGGTGGCGGTCACGAACCAGCGCTTTAATGAGCCGGCCCGTGTGCAGGCCGCAGCAAATAGCGTGCGACTCATCGAGCGCGAAGCTCTAGCCAGAATGTTGGGTGCACGTCCAATCTCCAATCAGGAGTTCGACAGTCGCTTAATTGAATGGCTTCCTACTGCCGGAACTCATCGGCGCGCTGCAGGCTAAGTGCAGGGCGCCGTCCGCCGGCAACGTACGCGAAGCGTGAATCGTAGCCGCTGATCCAACCAGTTGGAGCGACGCAGTTTTCATCGCCACGTTATCAAACACTGCCGCGTTCTTTCCGCTGGCAGATAAAGCTGACTACGTGTTGCTCAAGAATAGATAGCCACGCTTCACCCCGTTTGCCCCGAGTTACCGTGGAATCGGTCCAGGTTACGATTTTATTTCGGTACTCGCTGATCCGCTTCTTCGGGACCAAAGAGTATTCCTAGTCCATCAATTGCCGCGTTGAACCGTGCCTTTCTTTCTTCCTCAAGCAAACCCGTCACTCGGTCAACCGTGCTGTTGACTTTCGTTGCCGTATCTTGCTCCTGTTGAACCTCCGCCAAGATTTGATCGAACATCGCGTCTAAGTCGTGCTCGTCTGAGCCGGCTGCGCTTTGTTCGCTACTTAGGACATAGGTGCCGGGCCGGGCGTAGTGCGCTACGCCGAGTAGCTGAAAGATGCCGCCTAAAGTCGTGAAGTTGCAAGACCCTTCTTTTGCGCAGGTATCAAGATTGATGTTAAACCACGTCCGGGTAAAGGATGAATTCTCCCGGAGTTGATCATATGCCCGAGTAAATTCCGTGACGGTTATCCCCTTTACGAGAGGCTTGCCTGGACTTTTGTGGTTTGGTACCCAGTAAGTCAAAGCCGGTTCGCCCCTTCGTATACCCCAGCCTTTGATTTTGAAGTCAGCAGTTGCCTTAGGTTTAGGGATTGTTGTGCCATTTTTAAGGCTCTGGATTTTATCTAATATCATAATTTATGGTCTGGAACGGACGAGTTCGTTTGGGTATACGCTGCACTATCCTGTCACGAAATTACTACTTGAGCAATACGGCGTCGTCAGTGGTTGGCAAAAGACGTCGCAAATTTTTCGGTAGGTCAATCGGATTTGAATTTTCTTCATTGCGGAGGCATGTGCGATCCACTAGCGTATGATGACGAGAAGAAAATATTAAGCGCACAACATGGTCCAACGCCTTGCCGAACTGTTCACACCGCCTCCGCTCGACTGGGAACTGCGCGGCGACCCATATTTGTGGGCCGATCTCGCCAACATACTCGGCGACACGCTAGTTGAATCACCGTCGACACTGCGCACGTTGCTTGAACGCTCAATCGCTGGGCTGATCGGTTCTGAGCTTGACGGGGATGGGGATGTACTGGTGGCGAAATATGCCAATGGCGGCTTGTCCGATGGCAGGATTTCACGGGGCTTCTGGCGCGGAACGGCAATTCCGATGCTAGTAAAGCGCGTCAAGATTTCCGCCCCGCGTACCCATGATTATTTCGCCGAGCTCTACGTAGCCGGGCTGTTTGGCGACCACGGCTGGGCGATCTACTTTCCAAAGCGCGATGTGGGATTTGACTTCATTGCCTCCAAAGAGGTGAACGGGCAGACACTGCTACGTCCGGTACAAGTTAAAGGGCTATATCCTACCGAAGGGAAGCTCGACAAGTCAGCTTACGGCTTTCGTGGCCCGCTCACCGCAGTTCATCCCGACATGGTTCTTGCAATGCCATTTTTTGCAGCTTCGGGACGTGGCGTTGCTCCAGCCTGTGTTGCCTATATGCCGGTGCCACAGGCGAGCAAGGACTCGCCGATCCGTTGCCAGCCGGCTAGGCTAATCAAGGGAATTCCCCAGCCGCGCGTCATTTTTGCAAAGTTTTTCGACCAAGCCGGCCTAATTGCCCTTGAGGATCCTGCTTGGGCGGATCAGCTTGAAGAGCAGGCTCCTCTCCTTAACCGTCATCCTGGTTTATGAGCGCATTCACTTCACCGATCCTGATTGAGCTAGCAGGCCGTGGGCAATCCCTGCAGCGTATTGCCTTAAGCGGCGCTAGCGGACAGTACAGCGAGGATGGCTTCAAGATCTCCTGTTTCGCCACCCAGACGCACTTCCGATACGTGAGATTGACCCACACGCGCGTGACCTAATGCCGGTGTGTACCGAACTAAACACGAATGCAGGCCCTGCCGATATTCTTTATGTGACCTGTATTTGGATTGAAGTGCAACCTGTGCGTTACCAAGAACTTGACGCGGCAGGCGAGCGAGAGCGCGTGATCGGCTATCTTGCGCAAAATACAAACGCCATGGTGAATGTGTTTCGGCACCGTCTTGAGACCTTGCAGCGTGTGCAGGAGGTTGTTCCTATGGCCCCGGTCTGGAGCGCCGGCACCGAAACCTAATACTCATTTCAGCGGTAGTCGCAATACTTTCCTGTTTGGTATAGAGCTGTTTTGTTGTCTAGGAAGACGGAAGACCCTCTGCCCGTAGGGGACCTTTCCGAAAACTG
Source organism: Massilia sp. TWR1-2-2 (assembly GCF_049897565.1). Classification (NCBI taxonomy): domain Bacteria; kingdom Pseudomonadati; phylum Pseudomonadota; class Betaproteobacteria; order Burkholderiales; family Oxalobacteraceae; genus Massilia; species Massilia sp. TWR1-2-2. Next base: position 11,269 of record NZ_JAFCWM010000062.1, read on the forward strand.
GAACTTCTAAATTTGGTTTGCGTAGGAGAATCTTCTCACCGCATCAACCCGATGCTCTGAGAGGAAATTCCCATGAAACACTCCAAAACCGCGGCGAAACCACGCGCAATTAAATCGCCGACTCTTTCCCAAGTTGCGAAGCACTCTTTGGAGATTTCTGCTCCGAGCATAACTAGCAATCTGCGCGTGGAAGAAATAGTGCTTCGGGAACAGGCCAAGCCGCGGTGGTTCAAGTTAACGTTCAGGTACAAGAGGGGGACGAATCGCCTTAAAGACCGTTCGGGTCACGCTTTACGTTAATTTGCTTGCGGAGTGACTGGACCTCGACCAATCGTCGCTTCAATCCGCAACTGAAGACGCTTGGTGAGTTCGGGCAGGTCCTCAGGCTTCCAGACGATGAAATTGTATTGGCGATTGTCGAAATGAACTTCAGTAAGAGCATCTTCCCGCACAGTCCAGATCACGGGGAGACCGAGGCCCATAGCAAAGCCTGCCTCGAAATAGACCCCACCTCGCTCCCCGGTAAAATCGGCAACAACAAACCGGGAGCTTCGGATGTTGGCGAGAATTTCATCATCGATCTTGTTGTTGTGCTCGACGCCATCGATTCGGACCGCATCATACCCCGCAGCGTTAATCGCTGGCTTGATTGCGTCTGTCCAGATTGCTGCCACCTCTTCGTTGAACCACATCGCACAAAAGCCACTAACCCTGTCTGCGCCACCGAGTCTCAGTTCTTCAAGATGATCGTACCCATTAGGAGCGATATGCATTGTCGAGGTGAAATTTTCATCGGAATCTAAAAGCCAACCTTTAGTTTTAGTCATGTAGACGGTCAATAGATAGCTAAGCTCAGCAGGGTTCGCTGACCAAGAACGAGCACACCACTGCGCCGGATTTCCGGTGAACAGGCGCTTCGTCAATTCTGCCCCTATCGAAGGATAAGTTTTATCAATTGCGATTAGCAGCTTTTCGGCCCGCTCCGCTACGCTGGGGGTTCGTAAGGTGCGGAGCGGCCCCAAATCTTCAACGCGAATTAGTAGACCACGATTCTCTCTTACCCAACTCCGAGCGTTTGTGCGCTGCCGTATATTCGTTATAGGCGAACTGGCGAGGGTTCTCGATGCGTCGTCAGAGATTAAGTAGTCACCGCAGTACGGACAGATAACCTTATAGCGGTCGTTCCCCGAGTCTTGATACACTTCCGCACTTTCCTCAGTACAAACAACGCATGCTCCGTCGATCTCTTCCATGTTTTCCTCGAGTCAAAAGTACAATAATCTTACACTAGGGAAGCGCTGAACAATTGATGATTTCTGTGCAAACGATGCGCTTAACAGGGCCGCGTTATTTGGGTACCTAAATTTTCATTTTCACGCATTCAGACCGGCGATTTCGGCCATTTT
>NZ_JAFCWM010000063.1:0-11983 GCF_049897565.1 Massilia sp. TWR1-2-2
CAGTAGAATCAAAAATTCACACTGCAGGCCGCGCTTCTAAATTGATGTCAAGTGTTTTTGTGTCTACGTTGAAAATAAACCATCTAACTGCACATTAAATGCTAACTTGGGTGGATTGGACCCGGCCCCGGCGAGCAAGTCGAAACGATGCTCAGCTATTCGTATTTGGAGGACTTGGACCGGGAAGGCCAGGCCTATACGCGCCGCCTAATCGGGTTATTAACGCTGATGATGATGAAATATAGCTCACCCGAAGTAATGGGCCGTTACCCGGTCGGACCGATAACACCAGCAACGCAAATAATTAACCACGGCAGGGCGGTTGTAGACGACAAAGCGCTAATGCCCACGCATTTGATGCTTAGCCTAGACCCGGTAGCGGAAGCGCTAGAGATGGTCGAAAGGGGCAGTGATAAGCGGATTTCGCGCCGCGTGACAGTTCGCAGGATAGACGCTGCGGACCTCGCTAAACGCGGCGGCGACGCGACAGCTATGGACGTTGGCGCCATCGTGTTAGAGATGCTGAAAGACCTTTACCCGTCGATATTCGCGCGGTTCCCCGCGCTGGCATAACCGGCGCTTTGGACCGGGCGCAGCGCCGCCCGGTCTACTTTTTTTAGGTTCCCTAAGTTCATCACGGGTTTGCGCTAGCCTCAAGAAATTCCATAGGGGGATTGAGATATTTCTTTTCAGCGGCCTTGCCTGGCGAGAGTGTAAGAGGAACGACCGGCGAGCCACATCGCGCACCCGGGGGCATGCCGAACATGCGCGCATATTCACGGCTGAACTGTGACGCGCTTTCATAGTTCTGTCGGCGAAGGGACGCCGATAATTCTAGCGCGTGCCGTTGTCGTTTGGCGACCTGGTCACCGCCTGGAAGTCGACCGGGATTCCGAATATCGCATGTTCGACGTCCTGCCGGAAGGTGTCGCCGCCACGCCTGAAGGTCCGTCGCTGGAAGAACGCGTTGCCAACCGCGCCAGCGCTGTGGCGGAAGCAACTGGCATTGATGGCACTGTGGCGCGCGCGCATTAATACCGTTAACGGTTATTCATACACGCCGCTCGTTGCCGTTGAAGCGCTGCGCCTGGTAGTGGCAGGTCAGTTCAAGTTTGGCTTCCAGACCCCGGCCACCGCGTTTGTCGCCGGTTTTGCCCTCTCAATTCCAGATACCCGCATCATCGACATGGTGTAGGGCCGCCGCCGGCGTGGTCAAGTGAGTACAAAGGAAGCCAAAAATCGAGCTTGTAGCCGAGTGTTTGTATTCAAGGTCGATAGTGGCGGCGCGATTCACGCGAGACGCGACATTCGCGCGAGTTTTGCGTATATTAGCTACACGGTTACGGACTCATCCGTACCGCGAATCCAAGCCAAAGACCGCGAAGGCTGCCACAAGAAACGGCCACCGATGACCAAGCGCCGCACCTCTCTTTCGCATCCACCCCAGCAGCCCGGCTGGGGCGCGCTGTCGCTCGACATGCTGCTGTCGAACCTGCCCGGCGCGGTATACCGCTGCCTCAACGATGCGCATTCGACGATGGAGTTTGCCAGCGCCGGCATCGAGGCGCTCACCGGCTATCCGCCCGACGCGTTCCGCCCGCCGTCGAAGCTCACCTACGCCAGCATCATCGAGCCGCAAGACCGCGTGGCGGTGGCCGCGCAGCTCGAGGCGGCCATCGCCGAGGGCAAACCGTACCAGGTGTCGTACCGGATCCTGACCTCGAAGGGCGCGACCAAGTGGATCTGGGAACAAGGCGCCGGCGTGGTCGACGACAGCGGCGCGGTCGTCGCGCTGGAAGGTTTCCTGGCCGACTACACCAGCGCCAAGAACGCCGATGCGACCATCCGCGAGCACGCATCGATGCTCGACAAGGCGAGCGACGCGATCTTCGTCATGAACCTGGCCGGCACCGTCATCTTCTGGAACAAGGGCGCCGAAGGCTTGTTCGGCGTCGCGCCGCAGCAGGCCATCGGCTGCCGCTATGCCGACCTGTTTGCCATGCCGGTCTCCGGCTACCGCAAGGCCCATCACGCGGTGATGGTGGAAGGCGAATGGCGGGGTGAAATGAGTTTGGCGCTGCACGACGACACCACCGTGCATACCGCGATGCGCTGGACACTGGTGCCGGCCGATGCCGACGCCGGCACGTCGGCGAAGATCCTGGTGATCAGCTCCGATATCAGCGAACGCAAAAACGCTGAGGCGCGCGTGCACCGCATGGCGTATTTCGATCCGCTGACCGACCTGCCGAATCGCGCCCGCTTTCTCGACACGCTGCACCACGCGCTGCTCGGCAGCGCGCGCAACAACCGCATTGGCGCGCTGATGTTCTGCGACCTCGACAACTTCAAGTCGATCAACGACACACGCGGCCACGCCGCCGGCGACTGCCTGCTGCAGGCGGTGGCGCGCCGGCTCGAACGCAGCGTGCGCGCCACCGACATGGTGGCGCGGCTGGGCGGCGACGAGTTCGTCGTGCTGCTGCCGGCTGAGGACGAGACCTTCCTCGGCGGCGCGCGGCGTGCCGAAAAAGTCGCCAGCACCATCCTCGAACTGATGGCCGCTCCCGTGCGGCTGGCCGGCGACTCCGAGTCGATCTCCGCCAGCATCGGCATCACCTTGTTCTCCGGCTCGAACGAGACGGTCGAATCGGTGCTGATGAAAGCCGACGCGGCGATGTACCAGGCCAAATCGGCCGGCCGCAAGACTTACCGTTTTTTCGACCCGGTGATGCAGGAATCGATGGCCGCGCAGCTGAACCTGCAGCTGTCGCTGCGCACCGCGCTGGCCGACGACGAGTTCGTGCTGTACTACCAGCCGCAGGTGGGGTCGGACGGCGCGGTGATCGGCGCCGAGGCTCTGATCCGCTGGCAGTGCAAGGACGGGCGCATGATCCTGCCGGGCGACTTCATTCACGCGGCCGAAGCGAGCGGGCAGATCGTCGAAATCGGCCATTGGGTGCTGGCCACGGCCTGCAAGCAGCTGGCGCACTGGTCGCGCTGCCCGGCCACGCAGCACCTGACGCTGTCGATCAACATCAGCGCGCTGCAGTTTCTCGAAGCTGATTTCGTCACCGACACCGAGGCCATCTTCGCCGCCACCGGCGCCGACCCGCACCGCGTCAAGCTCGAGCTGACCGAAAGCCTGCTGGTGACCGACGTCGTCAGCACGGCCGAAAAGATGGAGCACCTCAAAGCGCTCGGCGTGATGTTCGCGCTCGACGACTTCGGCACCGGCTACTCGTCGCTGTCTTACCTGCGCAAGCTGCCGCTCGACCAGCTAAAGATCGACACCACCTTCATGCGCGATGTGCTGACCAGCCGCAGCGACGCCTCGATCGTGCGCTCGATCATCGCGCTTGGCGAGAGCCTGGGACTGGAAGTGCTGGCTGAAGGCGTCGAATGCATCGGCCAGCGCGATTTCCTGCACGACGCCGGCTGCGATGCCTACCAGGGTTTTCTGTACCGGCCAGGACTGCCGGCGGAAGGCTTCATGCAGTACGCGACGGCGCACCTGCGGGCGCCGCCGATGGGCCGGCACCCGGGCTGACGGCGCGTTCGGGCTAATGCGACGACGACAGTTTCATCAGGATGAGGCCGGAGAGGATCAACAAGGCGGCGCAGGCGCGCGTCAGGTTCCACTGCTCGCCGAGGAAGACGATGCCGGCGATGAAGGCGCCGACGGCACCGATGCCGGTCCAGATGGTGTAGGCGGTGCCGAGCGGCAGCGTTCGCATCGACAGCGCCAGCAAGGCAAAGCTGATCAGCATGCCGACGATCGTGACGACGGTGGGGACAAGTTTTGTAAAGCCTTCCGATTGCTTCATTGAAAACGCCCATACGACTTCAAACAATCCGGCGGTTACCAACATGATCCAGGCCATGAAGGCTCCTTTTAAAGAGCCGGGCCGTCCCGGACATTCGCGCCCGAAATGGGGGAAGTCGTTCTTCCACTTACAGCGCAATTATAGCCCGCCCGCGCAATTGGCTGCCGCCAGCGCATGCCGGACTGGCGAGGTATGATTGTTGATCTCAAATGCAAGGAGCTTCAATGACTGATTCCACCTACGTGCCGCCGACAGTGTGGGCGCCGGCCGCCTCGGGAGGCAAGTTCGCCAATATCAACCGCCCTGTTGCCGGCGCCACGCACGACAAGGCGCTCCCTGTCGGCAAGCATCCGCTGCAGCTGTATTCGCTGGCCACGCCGAACGGCGTGAAGGTGACGATCATGCTCGAAGAGCTGCTCGCGCTTGGCCACGCCGGCGCCGAATACGATGCCTGGCTGGTGCGCATTGACGAAGGAGCGCAGTTTTCGAGCGGTTTTGTCGACATCAATCCGAATTCGAAGATTCCGGCGATGGTCGATCACAGCGGTTCGAAGCCATTGCGCGTGTTCGAATCGGGCTCGATCCTGGTCTACCTGGCTGAAAAATTCGACGCTTTCCTGCCGAAGGAAATCGTGGCGCGCACCGAGACGATGAACTGGCTGTTCTGGCAGATGGGTTCGGCGCCGTTCGTCGGTGGCGGCTTCGGCCACTTTTATGCGTACGCGCCGGAAAAATATGAATACCCGATCAACCGCTACGCGATGGAAACGAAACGCCAGCTCGACGTGCTCGACCGTCAGCTGGCGACCAACCGTTTCGTCGCCGGCGACGAGTACACGATTGCCGACATGGCGATCTGGCCGTGGTATGGCGGGATGGTGCTGGGTAAGTTGTACGAAGCCGCGGAATTTCTGTCGGTGCACGAATACAAGAACGTCTTGCGCTGGGCTGACGAAATCAACGCGCGCCCTGCCGTCATCCGCGGGCGCAAGGTCAACCGCGTGTTCGGCAATCCGGATGAACAGCTGGCGGAACGGCACGATGCGGCCGATCTGGATTGACGTGAAAATTGCCACGCACACTCAATGTGCGTGGCGATTTTTCATTGGGGTCCGCGCAGGCCGTGGCGATTAGAACCGGTAGCCCACGCCGAGCGACAACAGGGTAGGATCGACTTTCACCTGGCTGACGACAGCGCCGGCGACCTTGACGTCGCTGCGGATGTTGACGCGCTTGATGTCCAGGTTCAGCGACCAGTTCTTGTCGAGCTTGAAGTCGACGCCAGCCTGCACGGCCAGCCCGAAGCTATGGTTTTCCAGCCCGCCCGCGCCGTTCAGCAGGTGCGCGCTGGAAATGCGCGTGTAGTTGACGCCCGCGCCGACGTACGGCTTGAATTGGCCGATGGGATCGAAGTGGTATTGGGCCAGCAAGGTCGGCGGCAAGTGCTTGAAGCTGCCAATCACGGCGCCATCGAGCAGGACGTCGTGCTTCTGTGGATAGGTCAGCACCAGTTCAGCGGCCAGGTTCGGCGTGAAGAAATAGCTGATATCGACTTCGGCGATGGTCTTGTCGGACACGGCGATCCGGTTGGCTGCGCCGATGCCGCCCAGTGGCGCCGATTTGTCGGCCGGCGACAGGTGCGTGGCGCGGGCGCGCACCAGCCATGGGCCTTCTTGCGCCTGCGCCTGCGCCGTTGCGCCGAACACACCGAGCAAACTCATCGTTACTGCAATCATTGAACGCTTGAACATTACTTTTCCTCTTCGTTAGTATGAGAGGAAGTTTATTGATCAAGCACAACAAAATCGTTGATGTATGTCAAAAAATTGACGGTATGGCGGAAAACTGTATCACGTTGAAATGCAGCGCACACGGCACGCTCTGCAGATATCGACTGATCCTGTTAACGCTGTGGTGTCTGAAGGGGTACGGTAATGCTGATCGGCGCCGGCGACGACGCCGGGCCACTTGGCGCTGCGTTGTTGAGAACGAAGGTCATGATCGTGATGGTGGCAATTCCCAGGCCAGAAACCGTCCCAACGATCCACTTGACCATGCTGGAACCCAGATCGGCCACATCCGATTTTGTGGCTGTTGCATCAAGTCGGGTCTCTATCCTGGTCAGTCGACCGTCGATGGCGCGCAACTCTGCGCGCACTTCTTCGGCATATTTTTCGAGCTCCGCGTCCCTCGATTCCATGTACCGATCATCCTGCGGCGCAGGGCCGCTGTCAATTGTGCGCGCTACCCTTGATTGAGTACGCGCATCCACGGCGCGGCGGCAAAATGCCGCGCCTCGAACTGTTCGATGGCGGCATGATGCTTCAGCGTCAAGCCGATCATGTCGAGTCCCTCGATGATCATCCTACGGTTACGTTCGCCAATGGTGAACGCAAAGGCCCGGCCTGATGGCGAATGTACCTGCATGCTCTCAAGATCAATCTGTAACTGGTGCGCCGGATCGGTGGCGACCTCGACAGCGAGCGCGTCGACCAACACCTGGTCGAGCGTAATCAGCAGCAGCCGGTTATTGAAGGCATTGCCGAAAAATATCTCGCCGAAACTGGACGCGATGACCGCCTGCACTCCTAGCTGCAGGAGTCCCCAGACGGCATGTTCCCGGCTCGAGCCGCAGCCGAAATTGGCGCCGCCGATCAGGATTGCCGGCTTTTCGTAGCCTGGGCGGTTCAGCACAAAATCGGGCCGCGGATCGCCATTGCCATCGAAGCGCAAATCGTACAGCACGCCCTTCGCCAGCCCCGCCTTGCCGATGATCCGGAGGAACTGCTTCGGCATGATCTGGTCGGTGTCGAGGTTATCGATTGGAATCGCCGCGGCGACACCAGCAATCCTGTTAGCAGTTTCAACCATGTTGTTCTCCAAAGTTGCGGACGTCGCAGATGGCGCCGACGATCGCGGCGGCGGCCGCCATTTGCGGACTCATCAGGTGGGTACGGCCTTCGCGACCCTGGCGGCCTTCAAAGTTGCGGTTGGTTGTCGACGCACAGCGCTCACCGGGCTCGAGGATGTCGTTGTTCATGGCCAGGCACATCGAGCAGCCTGGCTGGCGCCATTCGAAGCCGGCATCGATGAACACCTTGGCCAGCCCCTCCTCTTCCGCCTGCCGGCGCACCGCACCAGAACCGGGCACAACCATTGCGCGCACGCCGGCGGCCACCTTGTTGTTGCCGACGATGGCTGCCGCCGCGCGCAAGTCTTCGATGCGGCTGTTGGTGCAGGAGCCGATGAACACGCGGTCGATCGGCGTGCCGCACAGCGAGGCGCCGCCCTTCAGGCCCATGTAGTTGAGAGCGCGGGAGGTAGAGTCCCCGTCGCCGGCGGATGGAATCAACCCGGTGATCGGTATGCCCTGATCGGGACTCGTGCCCCAGGTGACAAAAGGCGCCACGTCGCTTGCGAGCAAGCTGTGCTCGACGTCGAACTCGGCGCCGTCGTCGGAACACAGGTCATCCCAATCCGCCTGCGGCACGCCGCCGCGCTCTGCGTCGACAGGCGACGCAACGTGCTCGGCGATGTACTGGCGCGTGGTCTCGTCCGGCGCAATCAGCGCCGCGCGGGCGCCGGCCTCCACCGCCATATTGCACAAGGTCATGCGCGCCTCGACCGACAACGCGTCGATCGTTTTGCCGCAAAATTCAACCGCGAAACCACGGGCACCCTGGGCGCCGATCGAGGCGATGACGAACAAGGTCAGGTCCTTCACCGACACGCCCGGCGGCAGCGCGCCGTCGATCCGGATCCGCATCGAGCCGGCGATGCGATACACCAGCGTCTGGGTCGCCAGCACGTGCTCGACTTCCGACGTGCCAATGCCAAACCCGAGCGCACCCAAGGCGCCGTAGGTGGTCGTATGGCTGTCGCCGCACATGATCACCATGCCTGGCCGCACATAGCCGCGTTCCGGAGCGATGATGTGTTCGATCCCCTGGTCCGGGTCATTGGTGTCGAACAGCCGGATGCCAAACTGCTCGCAGTTGCGCCGCAAATTAATTGCCAGCAGCGACGACGACGGATCGTTGATCACGCGCTCGCCGACACGGTCCGGATCAGAAGGAATGATGTGCGACACCACCGCCATGTGCTGGCTGGGTCGCAGCACCGGCCGTCCCTTGTCCTTCAGCCCGGTGAACGCCTGCGGGCTGGTGTACTCGTTCATGATGTGAAAGTCCGCGTACAGCAGGATGTGCTGGTCGTCGATGGTGGCCACCGTGTGCGAGTCGACCAGCTTTCTGTATAGCGTGCGATGCATTGTTGTTCCCCGTTATGTGTCGATTACTCGCCGGTGATGCCGCGTTCCTTGATCAGCTTGTTCCAGGTGACCAGTTCCTTGGCGACGCGCGCCTGGGCTTCCGCCGGCGACGATGGTGTCGGATCGAAGCCGTCATTGATCAGCTTCGCTTTGAGTTCCGGCGAATTGAGCGCGGTATTCAGTGCTGCGTTGAGTTTGTCGATCATTGGCTTCGGCATATTTGCCGGCGCAAACGCGATGAACCACGTGTCGAACGCGTAGCCAGGCACGCCCGATTCGGCCAGCGTCGGCACATTTGGCAGCAGCGGCGAGCGCTTGGTGCCGGTCACGCCGATGGCGCGCAGCTTCTCACCCTTTACGTGCGGCACGGCGGCCGACAACACGGGGAAACTCATGTCGACCATGCCGGCCATCGTGTCGAGCAGCGCGGGCCCGCCGCCCTTGTACGGGACGTGCAGGATCTCGACCTTGGCCACCGTCTTGAACAGTTCGGCCGACATATGGAAGGTGCTGCCGGCGCCGGCCGAGCCGTAGCTGTGCTTCGTCGGATTCGCCTTCAGCAAGGCAAGGAGCTCCTGCGTATTCTTGGCCGGCAGCTTCGGATTGACGACCAGCACGTGCTGCGACGACGCGATCATGCCGATCGGCGCCAGGTCTTTCAGCGTGTCGTACGGCATCTTGGCAAACAGCGCGGGATTGATTGCCAGCGACACCGTCTGCAAGCCGATCGTGTAGCCGTCGGGCGCTGACTTCGCCACCGCATCGACGCCGAGGTTGCCGCCGGCGCCGCCCTTGTTTTCGACAAAGATGCTGCCGCCCAAGGCCTTCGCCCATTCATCGGAAATGCGGCGCGCGACGATGTCGGCGCTGCCGCCCGGCGCGTACGGCACGATGAGTCTGACAGGGCGCGAGGGATACACATCTGCGGCGCTGACGTTTGCGGACATTAAGATAGCAGCGGCAAGTACGCCCAGGTTCAGTTTCATTGTCGTCTCCAATTGTCGTTTTATAGGTCGGGCTTTTGACGCCAGTGTGTCGATCATATTCGAAAATCGCCACGCTATAATGCAGTTATTAGCAATTCATTCGGTCGGAAAGGTAACGAATGGACATACTTTCGGACCTCGCGTTTTTTGCCCTTGTCGTACGGCGCGGCAGCCTGGCCGCGGCCGCGCAGCAGATCGGCATCACCCCGCCCGCCGTCAGCAAGCGTCTTGCCGGACTCGAAGAGCGCCTGCGGGTGCGGCTGCTGAACCGCACCACCCGCCGCATGAGCCTGACACCTGAAGGCGAAATGTACCTGGCCGAAGGCGAGCGTATCACCGCCGACCTCGATTCCCTGGAGCGCAAGCTCGCCGGCGGCAGCGTGGTGCCGCAAGGCCTGCTGCGGATTAATGCCACGCTCGGGTTTGGACGGCGCCACATCACGCCGCAGTTGTCGCGTTTCGCGCTGCAGTATCCTGAAGTCGAGGTGCAGCTGCATCTGAGCGAGCGCCCCGCCAACCTGGTCGAGCAGGCATTCGACATCGGCATCCGCTTTGGCGAACAGCCCGATGCCAGGATCACCGCGCGCAAGCTGGCCGACAATCGCCGCTTCCTGTGCGCGTCGCCCGCCTACATCAAGAAGCGCGGCGTGCCGGCCACGCCGCGCGACTTGCACGATCACAGCTGCATCGTACTGCGCGAGAGCGATGAGACTTACGGCAGCTGGCATTTCCGCTCCGGCACGCGGCAGGAAACGGTGAAGGTGCGCGGGCCATTGAGCACCAACGACGGCGACGGCGCGGTGGCGTGGGCGCTCGACGGCCATGGCATCGTGCTGCGGTCGGAATGGGACGTCGCGCCGTATCTGCGAACGGGCCGGCTGTGCCGGATTCTCGGGGATTGGTCGGCGCCGCCGGCCGACATCTATCTACTGTTCGCGACCAAGGCGCACTTGCAGGCGCGCACCCGCGCGATGGTGAACTTCATGCTGGAGGCGTTTGCCGAGCATCGGAGCGATGCCAAGCTGGCGCGTCCAGATGACGAGCTGTTCTGGTAATCTGTCCGTTCGCTTCGCCCTCGCTGACACCAATGGAAATGGCATGATGGAAAAAGTAATTCTGATTACCGGCGGTGGGCGCGGCATCGGCGCGGCCTGCTCGCTGCTCGCCGCCCAGCGCGGCTACAAAGTCTGCGTCAATTACAGAACCGACGCCACCGCAGCGTTGAACGTGGTCGCCGCCATTGAAGATGCCGGCGGCACCGCGCTCGCAATCGAGGCCGACGTATCCGACGAGACTGAGGTCGTACGCATGTTCGCGCTGGTGGACGAGCGCTTCGGCAGGCTCGATGCGCTCATCAACAATGCCGGCATCCTGTCGCGCCAGATGCGCGTCGAGCAGATGGATGCAGCGCGGATCAACCGCATCATGGCCACCAACGTCACCGGCAGTTTCATGTGCGCGCGCGAAGCGGTGCTCCGCATGTCGACCAAGCACGGCGGCGCCGGCGGCAGCATCGTGAATATCTCGTCGCGTGCCGCGGTACTCGGCTCCGCCGGCGAATATGTCGATTACGCTGCCTCCAAGGCGGCAATGGACGCGCTCACGATCGGGCTGTCCAAAGAGGTCGCCAATGAAGGGATCCGCGTCAACGGCGTGCGCCCCGGCCTGATCGATACCGAGATGCACGCGAGCGGGGGTGAACCAGGCCGCATCGACCGACTCAAGTCGTTTGTGCCGATGGAACGCGGCGGCGAGCCGGTCGAAGTGGCCAAGGCGGCGATATGGCTGATATCGAATGACGCTTCGTACAGCACCGGGACGTTCATCGACGTGTCGGGCGGCCGCTGAACGCATCATCGTCGTGCTCGACGGCATGGCTCCCCTTGTTGACTTGACCATTTTTAATACCGCCGCGGTACATATCTCGTATCGTAGTTGTCTGTATCGACACCCTCTTTACGAGACGAAACTTAACATGGAGAATTCATGACCGATTTGAAGATATTTGGCGGCCAGTGCCAGTTCTGTTTGGGTAGTGCCAGCGATGAGAAACGGATTGACGGTATCGTTGCCTCGCTCATGGCGCTAGGGCGCGTAATACAAGCGGATGAAGCACGCGGCAGCGTATATGACTCTGGCACGTTCACTTTTTTGTGATCTGATTACTTGTAATAATTCCGGTCAATTCAGGCGCATGCTGCGGGTCAATATGCCACGATTATAAAATATCAACTCTAATTTAAGTCCGGTTATGACTTGCTTAGAAGTAACATATTTTCTTAACAACTCTGGAAGGTTCGCTATGTTTACACCTCAGACTCCGCCCCATGAGTTAGCAGAATTAGTTAAGCTTCGATCCGAGATCAATGATGCGCGTGAAAATAGAGCCGGTGAAGAGGTATTGGCGGAATTACTTGCCAATTTTACACGTGGGTATCACGCTCCCCAAACATTTGAAAATTATAAAAACGTCTGGTTTCGCGCCCAAAAATTGGACAGTGGCAAGCGAATCGAGAATGTTTATAAGTTAATACACAAGGCCGGCGGAAGTGAACGTTATGGTCGGGCTAGTCGACCAAAATCTGAAGTAATTTACGCAGCATGGGACGAAAAAGTCGCCATGGATGAAATTAAAGTAGTTGAGGGAGATCTAGTCCAGATAATAACCCTTCGCCTGATTATGTTCTTGCCTCAGCCTTTCCCAGCACCATCCATTTTGGACACGGTCTCGTCTGTGCCATGGCGACTGCCAGTCGCGGGACCATGGCGGCCATATCAGCCCGGCGATTGAAGCGGTATTGGACCTCGGCGAGATAGCGCCGGGCGTACTTCGCAAATTTAAACGCGTGATGAGTTCCGGACAAGGCTGTTTTCAGGTTACCCAGCAAGACGTTGAGCCA
>NZ_JAFCWM010000064.1:0-11844 GCF_049897565.1 Massilia sp. TWR1-2-2
GGGTAGAATTCATATCGGGCAAGGTGGTGTTCGTGTTGTAAATTGTGTTTCTCGATAACTCACATTTTATCAATCACTTACGGCATTCTTGCCCTTTTTTATGCAAAATTCAGGCTAGGTTCAGGAAATATCGCTGGCACTCTGCAGTGCGCGAGTGGCGCAGCGCAATCTTTGCATAGATAGGCATCGCCTGTAGCGGGCCAGATTCGCGGGTGCGTAATCGGTGTCGAAACGAACGATCGCCATAGCGCCCAACTGCACTTGGGCCCGTTGTGATCTAGGCGGCGCCGTCGATCGCCAGAAAGCAAAAAGCCCACGAACGTGAATTCGTGGGCTTGATGGGTATTCGTGGTAGGCCGTGCGGGATTCGAACCTGCGACCAACGGATTAAAAGTCCGCTGCTCTACCAGCTGAGCTAACGACCCGAAGAGGCAGAATTATAAACGACAGATCGCGTTTCCGCCAGCGCGTATTTTAGAAAAGCAATTACGACAACGCCGCCGTCACTTTCAGGATCTCTTCGGCCGTCGTCACACCCTCGACGACCTTCAGCGCGCCGGCGATGCGCAGCGGCTTCATGCCATCGGCTACGCTTTGCTGGCGCAAGGCCAGCAGGTCGGTCTCTTCACCGATCAGCTTGGTGAAGCCTTCCGATATCGTCAGCAATTCGTAGATGCCCGTGCGGCCGCGGTAGCCGGTCTGGCGGCACTCGGGGCAGCCGATCGGCCGGTAAATCGTGGCCGGCTTCGGAATGTTCCAGGCGCCGCCAATGCTGTGCCAGACGTCGTCGTTGATCTCGCCGTCGGGCGCCTTGCATTCGATGCACAAGGTGCGCACCAGGCGCTGCGCCAGGATGCCGATCAGCGTCGCTTCCAGCAGGTAATGCGGCACGCCCAGTTCCAGCAGGCGCATCACCGCCGACGGCGCGTCGTTGGTGTGCAATGTCGACAGCACCAGGTGGCCGGTCAGGGCGGCCTGGATCGCCATCTCGGCGGTCCCGAGGTCGCGGATCTCGCCGACCATGATGATGTCGGGATCCTGCCGCATCAGCGCCTTGACGCCGTCGGCAAACGACAAGTCGATGCCGGGCTGCACCTGCATCTGGTTGAATGACGCTTCCACCATCTCGATCGGATCTTCCACCGTGCACACGTTGACTTCGCTGGTGGCGAGCGCCTTGAGCGTGGTGTACAGCGTCGTCGTCTTGCCCGAACCGGTCGGCCCCGTCACGAGGATGATGCCGTGCGGCCGCGTCGTCAGGCCGTCCCATCGCTTGGCGTCGTCGACCGGAAAGCCAAGCTCCGGCAGCGTCTTGACCACCACTTCCGGATCGAAAATACGCATCACCAGTTTTTCGCCAAACGCGGTCGGCAACGTCGACAGGCGCAGCTCGACCTCCTGGCCGCCATTGGTGCGCGTCTTGATGCGGCCGTCCTGCGGGCGCCGCTTTTCGATCACGTCCATGCGCCCGAGCAGCTTGATGCGCGCCGTCATGGCGATCATCACCACCGCCGGCACCTGGTAGACCTGGTGCAGCACGCCGTCGATGCGGAAACGGATCAGCGCGACGTCGCGCTTGGGCTCGAGGTGGATGTCGGAGGCGCGCTGTTCGAACGCGTATTGCCACAGCCAGTCGACGATGTTGACGACGTGCTGGTCGTTGGCGTCGAGCTGCTTGTTGGACTTGCCGAGCTCGACAAGCTGCTCGAAATTGCTGCGCAGCGCCAGGTCCTGACCGTTGGCCTTGTTCGCGCTCTTGATCGATTTCGCCAGGCTGAAGAACTGCCCGATGTACTGGGCGATGTCGAGCGGGTTGGAGATCACCAGCTGAATCTTGCGGCGCGAGATCTTGGCGATTTCCGATTCCCAGTCGAGCAGGAACGGCTCGGCGGTGGCGACGACCAGCGTGGTGGCGGTGAGGTCGAGCGGCAAGATGTTAAAGCGCGCGGCGTAGCCGGCCGACATGACGTCGGCCACCTTGGTGAAGTCGACCTTCAGTGGATCGATGCGGACAAATTGCAGGCCGACCTTGGCGGCAGTCCACTCGGACAACACGTCCAGGGTCAGCAGCCGGTGCGGGGGCTGCGCCGACACCAGCTTGCACTGGGCGATGGCCGACAGCGGATGCATCGAGCCGGGGGCGTTCTTCAGGATGCCCTGCGCCTGCGCGAAGTGGGCCTTGACGCCGGCCTTCTCGACGATGCCGTCGGCCAGCATCCAGGAGAACAGGATTTGCAGGTCCAGCGATTTGGGCAACGCAGCCCGTGGGCGCGCGGTGGTTGTTGCCGCCGCGCCTGCCGCGGTCTGGTCTGGATTCAAAGCGTGTTCTCCGTTAAGCGCTACTTACTGTGCTGACTTGATGCCCTTGACCCACGATTTGGCTGGCAGCTTGGTGGCGGCGACGATCGCGGCCGCGCGTTCGGCGAGGGTGTCGGCGTCGACGTCAGGGCGGCTCTTGAAGCACAGCGCAACCACATTACCATCATGCACTTCCGGCAAGCAAATGACGTGCTCGAAGCCATACTTCATGGCTTTGATGTTTTTCGCGAAGCTGGGGTGGTCGCCGAACAGGTTGACCGTCATGATGCCGCCCGGCGCCAGGCACGCGCAGCAGGAGCGGTAGAACTCGGGCGTATCGAGCACCGGACCGCGCGCGGTGGCGTCGTACAGGTCGCATTGCAAGACGTCGAAGGCGCCCAGGTTGGCCGGATCGTCGACGAAGTCGAGCGCGTCCATCTCGAGCACCTGCAGGCGCTCGTCATTTGGCGGCAGCTTGAACATCGACTCGCACACGGCGATCACCGAGGCATTGAGCTCGACGGCGGTGACGGTGGCGTCGGGGAAGTTGCGGTAGCAAAATTTGGTCAGCGTGCCGGTGCCCAGACCCAACTGGGCGATGGCGCCCGGCGCGTCGAGATACAGCATCCAGGCCATCATCTGCTGGGCGTATTCGAGCTCGGGCCAGTCGGGCTTGCGGATGCGCATCGCGCCTTGCACCCACTCGGTGCCGAAGTGGAGATAGCGCACGCCGTCCTGTTCGGACAAGGTCACGGGCGCAAACTTGGGTTTGCGCGCCGGGCGGCGCGACGATTCGACTTGTTCGATGGATTTTCTTCTGATAAGCATAGGGCGACCTGATTCGATCGCCCTATTATCGTTGGAGGGGTTCCCCTAGCGCAAGCAGAACCCGTCCTGAGCCGGCGCCGGGGCGCCCGCCGGCTTACTGCCTCTGATCAGGCTCGACCGATACGCGCAGGCGGATGCGCTGGCCAGGGTCGCGCGCCATCACGGTGGTGTAGTTGCGGCCGCGGTAGTCATACGTCACTTCGTAGCCGTTGGTGCGCGACTCGTAGGATTCGACCGTGCGGCACTGGCGCACAGCCTGCTCCTGCACGCCCTGCGGCTGATTGATGTTGCGGCCGTTGTTGTCGACACGGTCGCCGAGGACGGCGCCGGCGATGGCGCCGACCGCGGTGGCGGTGGTGCGGCCGGTGCCGCCGCCGATCTGGTTACCGACCAGCGCGCCGGCGAGGCCGCCGACGATCGAGCCGCCGACGCTGCGCGGCTGCTGATACTGCTGGACCGGCGCCTGGATGTATTCGGTGCGGCATTCCTCGCGGGGCTCACGGACTTGTTCAACGCGCGGCTGAACCCGCACGACGCGGCCAAAATCTTCGAATTCGACTGCCTGCACCATCGGCAGGGCGCACAGGCCCATGGCGGTGACGATCAACTTGGTCTGCATGTTCATCTTGAACCTCGTTCTATGTGGGGGTGTACTGGATTAGCCGATGCGGCCATGTTCATAATATTAACGCGACTTGAAGGCGATAACGATCCCACATGGCAACAAGATGTAACAACAGGTCAAGCATTCGGCGGCATTTAACATCACTGCGCCTCCTAATTTATCGTAAAGCATCGCGTTTTTTTACAAATATTTCGCCTTCGATCACATTCGGGTTGATTCAGTTACCACAAAACGTTACCCTTACAGAAAATTGTAGAGTCTATTGGCGGTAAGCAACGATCAAATGGGAGAACGGCGTTTTGTACAAGGACGCAACGCACAGGGAATTACGCAATCAGAAACCACCGGTAGCTACAGGTCGACTTGAGGGAATAATGAATTTGTTTTTAACAGTGCCGCCTAACCTTGTGCAATCCATTCGCGCTTTCCGTGTCGTGGAATTGCAGGAGGAAGCCGTTCGCCTCGGGCAGCATTTTCTGTATGCCCATTGTGCCGACGCGCTGACGAAGCAGCAGGTGTGCGCCCGCATCGGCGAAAACTTTCATTTTCCTAAGCCTTGCAGCAAGAACTTCGACTCGCTGCGCGAGTGCCTGACCGAGACGATCAACAAGGCGGGGCAGCAGCCGGGGTTTATCGTGGTGCTCGAGCAACTGCCCAACACCCAGAAGTTCGACAAGGAAGCGCGCGAAACCTTGCTGGACGTGTTTCGCGATGCTGCCGATTACTGGGCGGAGAAGAAGGTGCCGTTCCGGGTGTTTTACTCGTTCGAGTAAGTCCTCACTATTCATTGCTCTTTATAAGTGGTGGGGCTTCCCGTACAGGCGGAAACCCTACCATTTTCGAAGCACCACCCACCCCGCGCTACAACTGTCGTGGTGCAGTGCAACAAATTTCACCTTGTATATGGGCCGCGACTGCTGGTCAGGGTACAATGCGCGCTATGAAAAACATTGTGATCCTAATTTCTGGTCGCGGCAGCAACATGGAATCGGTAGTGCGCGCGTCGCAAGCCGAACAGTGGCCGGCAAGGATCGCAGCAGTTATCAGTAACAAGGCGGACGCCGCCGGACTGGCTTTTGCCAAGGCCAGCGGCATTGCGACCGCCGTCGTTCCAAGCAAGGATTTCGCCAGCCGCGCCGAGTTTGACGCGGCGCTGGCGCAGGCAGTCGACGCGTTCGCGCCCGACCTGGTGGTGCTGGCCGGCTTCATGCGCATCCTGACGGTGCCGTTCGTCGAGCACTACGCCGGCCGGATGATCAATATCCACCCGTCGCTGCTGCCCGATTTTCCAGGGCTGGCAACGCACCGCCAGGCGCTCGAGGCCGGGGTCGCCAGGCATGGCGCCTCCGTCCACATCGTCACCACCGAACTGGACCACGGCCCGGTGCTGGGACAGGCCGAAGTGGAAGTGTTGCCGGGCGACACGGAAGCGACCTTGGCGGCGCGCGTGCTGGTGCAGGAACACAACCTGTATCCGCGCGTCATCCGCGCATTCATCGAAGGCCGGCCTGGCGCCGGCAGCGGCACGGCCGCATAGACACAACACGTAGTTAACCAAGGAATATCATGAGATTGCCTCCAGCGATCCTCGGCAATACTGAAGAAGTATTGCGCGAGATCTTACGTTTTTCGGCGCCGGCCGACACCACTTTGTCGCGCTACTTCAAGGACCATCCGCGCCTTGGACCACGCGAACGCGGCGCCGTCGCTGAAGGCATCTACGCCATTTTGCGCAACAAGTCGTTCTTCACCGACTTCGCCGAGGCCGGGCAAGAGTCGACCATGCGCCGCCTGACCATCCTCGGCCTGGCCGAAGCGGTCGGCGCCGACGCGCTGGCCGGCCTGACCGAAGAAGAGACCGAATTTCTGACCCGCATCGCGCAGATCGACCGCAAGCTGATGCCACCGCAGATGCGTTCGAACTTGCCGAAGTGGTTGTTCGACAAGTTCGTCGCCCAGTATGGCGAAGCCGAAACGCTGGAAATGGCCCACGCGCTGAACCAGCCGGCGCCGCTCGACCTGCGCGTCAATTCGATCAAGGCGACCCGCGAAGACGTCATCGCCAAGCTGGCCGAAGCGCCGATCGCCGCCGTGCCGACGCCGTTCGCACCGCTCGGCTTGCGCGTACTGAAAAAGCCGTCGCTGCAGAACCTGCCGCTGTTTAAGGATGGCGCGATCGAAGTGCAGGACGAAGGCAGCCAGATCCTGTCGCAGATCGTCGGCGCCAAGCGCGGCGAGATGGTCGTCGACTTCTGCGCCGGCGCCGGCGGCAAGACGCTGGCGCTGGGCGCGCTGATGCGCAACACCGGCCGCCTGTACGCGTTCGATATTTCCGAGAAGCGCCTTGCCAAGCTGAAGCCGCGCATGGCCCGCAGCGGCCTGTCGAACGTGCATCCGGTGCAGATCGCGCACGAGCGCGACGCCAAGGTCAAGCGCCTGGCCGGCAAGATCGACCGCGTGCTGGTCGACGCGCCATGTTCGGGCCTGGGCACCTTGCGCCGCAATCCTGACGTCAAGTGGCGCCAGAAGGTCGAAGCCGTCGCCGAGATGCAGGAAAAGCAGGCAGCGATCCTCGACAGCGCGGCGCGCCTGCTCAAGGGCGGCGGGCGCCTGGTGTACGCCACCTGCAGCCTGCTGACCGAAGAGAATGATTTCATCGTCGAGCAATTTCTCGCCGCCCACGACGAATTTGAACTCGTGCCGATGAGCAAAGTGCTGGCCGAGCAAAAGATCGATCTGGAAATGGGCGACTACCTGAAGCTGCTGCCGCACAAGCACCAGACCGACGGCTTCTTCGCCGCGGTGCTCGAGCGCAAGCCGATGGCGCCGAAGCCAGCCAGGGTCAAGCCTGAAGACGAGACCGACGGCGACGCCGACAGCGAAGCGTAACCAGCCGCGGGGCGCCCATGCAGATGTCAAAGTTGCTGTCCGACCTGCTCGCCGATCTGCGCGAGCCAGGCGTGTTGTGGCAGGCCGGCGCCATCGCGCTGTGCATTCTGGTCGGCTGGGGGCTGGCGCGCTTCCTGCGCAACCGCTACCTGCGGCAACTGAGCGGCGAAGAGGGCACCAGTGGCACCGTGCGCCGCATCGGCGTCGAAAGTTTCGCCAGAGTGCTCAGCCCGCTGTTGATTCTCGGCCTGCTGGCGCTGGCGCGGCTGGTACTGGCGCGTTATCACCACATCAACCTGCTGAATGTGACGCTGCCGCTGTTTTCCTCGTTCGCGGTGATCCGCACCGCGTTCTACCTGCTGCGGCGGGTGTTCGCCCGGCATGGCCCGGTCGGTGCCGCCATCCTGACGTTCGAAAAAATCTTCGCGCTGCTGGTGTGGCTCGCGGTGGCGCTGTACATCCTCGGCCTGTGGCCGGACATCATCGAGTACCTGGAGACGACGCTGCTGCCGATCGGCCGGCACAAGGTGTCGCTGGCAAATATCTTGCAGGCGGCCGGGTCGGTCGTGGTGCTGCTGATGCTGGCGCTGTGGGCCGGCGCCGCGCTCGAAGAACGCCTGATGGGCGTGCAGAGCATGCATTCGTCGCTCAGGGTGATCCTCGCGCGCATGAGCCGCGCGGTACTGATCGTCGTTGCCGTGCTGTACAGCCTGACCTTGATGGGGCTGGACCTGACGGTGCTGTCGGTGTTTGGCGGCGCGCTCGGCGTCGGTCTCGGTCTCGGTTTGCAAAAGATTGCCAGCAACTATGTGTCCGGCTTCGTCATCCTGCTCGAGCGCAGCCTGTCGATCGGCGACATGATTTCGGTCGACAAGTATTCGGGCAAGGTCACGCGCATCAATGCCCGCTACACGGTGCTGCAGGGCCTCGACGGCGTCGAGACGGTGTTGCCGAACGAAATGCTCATTTCCGGGCCGGTGCAAAGCCAGTCGCTGTCGAGCAGTTCGGTGCGCGCCTCGACCAGGCTGACGGTGTCGTATGGCAGCGACCTCGACGTCGTCATCCCGTTGCTGGAAGGGCTCGCGCGCGAGGTGCCGCGCGTGATGGAAACGCCGGCGCCTGGCGTGTCGGTCAACAAATTTGCCGCCGACGGTTTCGAGCTCGAACTCGGTTTCTGGATCAGCGATCCGGAGAACGGAACGGGCGGGGTGATCTCCGACGTCAACAAGCGTATTTACAAGCTGGTGCAGTCGGGCGACATCAAGCTGACACAGGCCGGGCTCGATCCGCGCGTGATCGATGCGCTTCTCGCATCAACAGCCGCACGAAACTCACACACTGTCACCAATTGATACGTGTAAATGTGCCGTGCGACAGGGAAACGCGTAAAATGTGACGCTGTGTGACCGCTTCAAAGAAAGCGGCTAGCGACGGCAAAAATCCACATTGGAGCATTAATGAATTTGTTAAGTAATACGGTAGACGCTGTTCTCGGTTTCCTCGACGGCGGCCTCGTCGGCCTGTCGGGTTGGCAGGTGTTTTTCTACACTCTTGCAGTGACGCACATTACGATCGCCAGCGTAACCATCTACCTGCACCGTCACCAGGCGCACCGCGCGCTGGAGTTGCACGCCATTCCGAGTCACTTCTTTCGTTTCTGGCTGTGGCTGACCACCGGCCAGGTCACCAAGGAATGGGCGGCGATTCACCGCAAGCACCACGCCAAGTGCGATACCGAGGAAGATCCGCATAGCCCGGTCACGCGCGGCATCAAGAAAGTGCTGTTCGAGGGCGCCGAGCTGTATCGCGCGGAGTCGAAGAACCTGGAAACCATGGAAAAATATGGCCATGGCACGCCGACCGACTGGATCGAACGCAACGTCTACACCCGCTTCAGCTGGCAGGGCGTCGTGCTGCAGCTGATCATTAACGTTGCGCTGTTCGGCGTCATCGGCATTACCATCTGGGCTGTCCAGATGATGTGGATCCCGATCACCGCGGCCGGCATCATCAACGGCATCGGCCATTACTGGGGCTATCGCAACTACGATTGCGCCGACGCGGCCACCAACATCATTCCTTTCGGCATCCTGATCGGTGGTGAAGAGCTGCACAACAATCACCACACGTTCGCGACGTCGGCAAAACTGTCGTCTAAATGGTACGAATTCGATATCGGCTGGCTGTATATCCGCATCCTCGAAACCTTCGGCCTGGCCAAGGTACGGCGGGTCGCACCGGAGCCGAAGTTTGCGCACGGCAAGTTAGTCGCGGACTTCGACACCTTGCAGTCGGTCATCGCCAACCGCTACGACGTCATGGCCAAGTACGCCAAGTCGTTCAAGCATGCGTGGCACGAGGAAGTGCCGCACCTGCGCCAGAAGCCGGAACTCGAAGACCGTTTCCTGAAGTCGTCGCGCAAGCTGTTGCAGCGCGAGCCGGCCAAGTTGGAAGCGTCGCACAAGCAGCAACTCGTCGAGCTGTTTGAGCACAGCAAGGCGCTCGAGACGATGCACCACATGCGCGTCGAGCTCGGCGCGATCTGGGAGCGTTCGCACTTCACGCGCGACCAGCTGCTCCATCAGCTGCAAGACTGGTGCGCGCGCGCCGAAGCGTCCGGCATCAAGTCGCTGCAGGAGTTCTCGCTGCGGCTGCGCAGCTACGCGTAAGCAGTACGCGGCATGATCGACAATGGCCATCTTCGGGTGGCCATTTTTACGTCCGGCGCCCGACTCGCTAGCGGCGCATCATCAGCGCCTTTGCCGCCAGGCCGGCGGCAAAGGCGCCGTAGACGACTGCCAGCGCCGGCTTCGACAAGCGCATTTCGTAGCCTGGCTGCAGCCTGTGCGGCGTCAGCTGGTAGTCGGTGAAGCAGGCCGCCGCCGACGTGGCCGTTGCCGCGGCCAGGGTTGGCGCCGGGCCCATGCGGTCGAGCAGGTCGCCCATGCAGCGTTCGAACAGCACCGCCCAGAACGTGGCGCTCAAGTGATGAATCACCTACCCGGTGGCAGGGTAGCGCAGCGACGGCCCGTCGTGGCGCGCGGCCTTGTCGCCCCAGACCCAGTGGCTGATGGCGTTGGTCGGCGCGAACGTGCTGTCGGTGCCAGCCTTGCCCAGAGCGGCGAGGGCGGCAGTCGATAGTGCGCTGGCGACGGCGCCCGACAGCAGGCCGCGGCGCGTTGCAGTGTTCCAGTCTTCGATGGCATCCTCCGATCTTCAGTGATATTGAATTCGGCGTCGTCCACGGCATCTATCGATAAGGCGAAAGGGACATCGATGCGCATTTTGCTGACGGGGTGTAGCGGCTTCATCGGCCAGCGGCTGGTGGAGTCGCTGCTGGCTGACGGTCATGAGCTTGTCTGCGCCGTGCGTCGTCGGAACATCAGCGAGCGTGCTGGCCTTGCCTACATCGATGTGGACTTCGCCAGCGATACCGATAAATCGGTATCGCTGGCGCGCCTCGACGGCATTGACGCGGTGATCAATACCGTCGGCATCTTTCGTGAAACCGCCGGGCAAACTTTCGCCGCCTTGCATACCGGCACGCCGCGCGCGCTGTTTGCCGCGTGCGCCGAATCGCCCGGCGTCGCACTGGTGGTGCAGGTGTCGGCACTGGGCGCCGACAGCGATGCAAGCACTGCCTATCACCTCAGCACGAAGGCAGCCGACGACTTCCTGGCGGCGTTGCCGCTGCGCTCGTGCATCGTGCAGCCGTCGCTGGTGTACGGCCCTGGCGGGGCCAGCGCGCGCGCCTTCAAGACGCTCGCCAGCGTGCCGATTTGCGTGCGCTTCGGCAGCGCGCCGCAGCTGGTGCAGCCGGTCCATGTCGACGACGTCGCTGCCGCCATCGCCGCTGTGCTGCGCGATCCTGCGCGCACGCCGGCGCGCATCGCGCTGGTCGGCCCGGCGCCGATGGAATTTACCGGCTATCTGGTCGGCGTTGCGCGCGGCGATGGGAATGGGCAAGCTGCGCGTGCTCAACTTGCCGGATTGGGCAGCCAGGCTGGCGGCGAAGGCGGCGCGCTTTCTGCCTGGCTCGTTTCTCGACGAGGATGCCTTAAGCATGCTCAACCGCGGCAATAGCGCCGATGCCGGCGCCATCACGCACCTGCTGGGCCGTCCGCCGCGGCCGGTGCGCGAGTTCATCGTCGCGCCGTCGGCCGAGAGCGCGCAGGCCAAGCTGAACTGGCTGCTGCCGCTGCTGCGCTCGGCGATTGCGCTCGTGTGGATTGTGACCGCGCTGGTGTCGGCGGGTCTGTATCCGGTCGCCGACAGTTACCGGCTGCTCGAGCGCACCGGGGTGCCGCCCAGCCTGCAGCCGCTGATGCTGTACGGCGCCGTCGGCTTCGACCTGGCGCTTGGCCTGGGGACCTTGCTGCTGGCGCGGCGCCGCTGGCTGTGGCTGTTGCAGATCGGGCTGATCCTGTTCCATTCGGTGGTGATTGCCTGGAAGCTGCCGGAATACTTGTTGCATCCGTACGGCCCGCTGACGAAGAACCTGCCGATGTTAGTGGCCATCTGGATGTTGTACAAACTGGAGGAAAAATAGATCGATTACGTCACGCTCAACTGGCTGCACATTCTGTCGTCCACTTTCCTGTTCGGCACCGGCATCGGATCGGCGTTCTACATGCTGTTCGCCAATATCAGCCGCGACGTGCGCGCCATTGCCGTTGTCAGCCGCATCGTCGTCGTTGCCGACTGGCTGTTCACGGCCACGACCATCATCGTCCAGCCGCTGACCGGCTACTACCTGGTGCGCATCGCCGGCTTTGCAATGAGCAGCCGCTGGCTCGCCTGGTCGATCGGACTATACGTGCTCGCTGCCGCCTGCTGGCTGCCCGTGGTCTGGCTGCAGATGCGCCTGCGCGACATGGCGGTGCAGGCCGCGCGCGACGGCAGCGCGTTGCCGCCTCGGTACTGGCGCTACTTCAGGCTGTGGATCGCGCTCGGCATTCCGGCGTTTTTCGCCTTTGTCGCCATCTTCTACCTGATGGTGGCCAAGCCGGTCTAGCCGGCGGCGCAAGCGTCGGGATGCAGCGCGCAAACAGGCTCCTCGCGGAGCCTGTTCAGTTTGCCGGTAGTGCTAGCCTGAATTTTGCATAAAAAAGGGCAAGAATGCCGTAAGTGATTGATAAAATGTGAGTTATCGAGAAACACAATTTACAACACGAACACCACCTTGCCCGATATGAATTCTACCC
>NZ_JAFCWM010000065.1:0-11308 GCF_049897565.1 Massilia sp. TWR1-2-2
AGTAGAATCAAAAATTCACACTGCAGGCCGCGCTTCTAAATTGATGTCAAGTGTTTTTGTGTCTACGTTGAAAATAAACCATCTAACTGCACATTAAATGATAACTTGGGTGGATTGGGGGTGCGGGTGGTCCGACAAAGGCCAGCCTGTTCAGGCTGGAGCACCGATCTGCCGGCTCGGCGTCGCTTCGGCGAACGCAGGATGGGCGTCGCAAGCGGCCATGATCCGGTGGATCGTTGGTGTATCCGGAATCGAAATCTTAAAGATCCTCACCATCTCGACAATACTGGCTAAACAAATGTCGGCCATCGTCGGCGTGTCGCCATGACAAAATACGCCTGTCTGCGGCTCAGCGGCCAGACGTTGTTCGAGGGCGGACAAGCCAGTGCCAAACCACTGGATCTGCCATGCACGCCAAGCCGTTTCGTCCATTCCGGTGGCGGTAGTCAGATATTTTTTGACGCGCCCGGTGATCAACGGATGCGTATCGGCAGCGAGCATCGCAGCGATTGAACGGACGCGGGCGCGACCATGCAGGTCCTGCGGCAGCAACGGCGGGGCTGGCTGAAATTCCTCCAAAAATTCCAGGATCGCCAGCGACTGTGTCAGCGGCGCATGCCCGATCTCAACCAGGGCCGGGATCGCGCCGAGTGGATTGATCTTCAAAAACTTTTCATCGCGCTGCTCCCCGGCATCGATATTAACGATCCGTTCGTTCGCGGTGAGCCCCTTCAGATTGAGGGCGACGCGCACCCGGTAGGTGGCCGAGGTGCGCCAGTAAGCATACAGTTCGAACGTCGGTTGCGTGGTCATGGCTGATTTCCTTTGAGGTCAATGTACATGTGGACTAATTGATCTATAATTATAACCATGTCCAGACTTCTACGCCGATCCGCACACAGCCACACGCAACCGACCTCCCCGGTGATGGGGCGGCCACGCCAATTCGTGCCTGCCAAAGCGCTCAGGGATGCGCTGAACGTGTTTTGGGACAAAGGGTACCAGGCAACCTCGCTCGACGATCTGACCGCTGCCATGCACTTGAGCCGGTCGAGTTTTTATGCCTGCTTCGGTTCCAAACACGCCGTGATGATGGCTGCCGTCGAACTCTACGCCGATGAGCTATTTACCCGGCTCGAGGCATTGGCCGCGTCGTCCATGCCTGCCATCGAGTCAGTCCACGCCGTACTGGCGGCGATTGCCGAAGTCGATGCGGGCCGCCGTGGCTGTTTCTTTGTCAATTGTGTTACGGAACTTGCACCGCATGATCCGGCACTCGCGACGTTCGGTCAGGATCACGTGGCACGCACCAGTGCGCTGGTCATAGGCTTGCTCGAGCGGGCCGGACTTACCCCGGAGTTGGCGCAAACGCGCGCCGCTGCCTTGTTGGCGCTGGTGATCGGCACCATCACGCTGCGCAAAGCCGGCCTGCCAGTACCGGCGCTACAGACAATACTAGGCCAGGCGCAGCTGCTGCTCGCCGATACCACTTCTGCTACTTAACGGAGCCCCATGTCACCACGCCTGCCCACTGTATTTATTCCCGCCTTGCTGTGCGACGAAATGCTGTACCGAGATGTCATCGCCGCGCTCGGCGACGCAATCGAACCACAAGTTTTGATGTCGCCGCAAGCGAGCCTGGCCGACAGCGCCGCCGACATTCTTGCGCGCGCGCCGCGCACGTTCGCGCTGGTTGGCACCTCATACGGCGCCAATCTGGCGCTTGCAATTGCCCTCGCCGCGCCGGAACGGGTTTCGTCACTCTGGCTGATGGGCTGCGACGCCAGCGACCCGGTTGCCGGCGGGTCCGATCTTGCCGCCGGACTCGAAGCGACGCCAGACGCGATCATCGCGTTTTTGGCAGGAATCGTCGTGCGCCCGGCCGATCAGGCAGCAAGTGCCGCCTTCAAAGCCATGGCGCACCGTGTCGGCTCAGTGGCTGGCGCGGCGCAGGCCCGCGCGCTGGCCGGCCGGGACGATATCTGGTCCAGGCTGGGCGAGCTACGCATGCCGGCGCTGATCCTTTCGGGTGATGAAGATCCGATCGCACCACCGGCGTGCGGGAAGCAGCTCGCGCTAGCGATGCCTCAGGCGCGCTTTGAACTGATGTCGCAATGCGGTCACTTGCCGTCGCTGGAGCAGCCGGCGCGGGCGGCGGCGCTGTTCCACGCTTTTCTCGGCGAGGACCCTGCGCATTCACATCTCGCCAGATAGCCGAAAACCGAACCGGGATTCGCAATTCGGGTGCTAATGTCAATGCGAGGGACGCCAAGATGGTGTTTTTGCCTGAAAACGGATCTCGGTTCGTCGTCCATGACCGGCGCTAAGCCCTTGGCACGCGACGGCCTCAGCAAGGCGGTATCGATTTCGTCGGCAAGGGTCCCGACATCGCCGTGCTTGCGCAGGCCGACACGCGGACCGCTTAGCTTCGAACGCCGGTTTCGCGTTCTACTGCAGCAAACTGGCTGGGCTTGGGCATCGTCATCGTTGGGCTCACCGTTCAGTTCTGTCTGCGCGGGTCGGCCCGAAGGCGGCCCGACCGCCATCGCCAAACTGATATAGTGAGAGAGAAAATGAAAGCAGTAGGATATCAACAATCGCTTCCCATCGATCATCCGGCATCACTGATCGATTTCGAATTGCCCGAGCCCAGCGCCTCCGGCCATGACCTGCTCGTCGAGGTGCGCGCGGTATCGGTCAACCCGGTCGATGCCAAGATACGCGCTAACGTCGTCCCGGAGAATGGCGCAACCAAGATTTTGGGCTGGGATGCGGCCGGCATTGTGCGCGCGGTCGGCGACAAAGTTTCCCTGTTCAAGCCGGGCGACCGGGTCATGTATGCCGGCGACCTCTTGCGCTCCGGCACAAACTGCGAATTGCACCTGGTAGATGAGCGCATCGTCGGGCGCATGCCGGCGAACTTGAGTTTTGAAGCGGCTGCTGCGCTGCCGCTGACCACCATCACCGCCTGGGAAATGCTGTTCGAGCGGTTGCAGATAGCTCGCTTCGCGCCGTCTGTCACCGGAACGCTGCTCATTGTCGGCGCCGCCGGTGGCGTTGGATCGGTGATGGTGCAGCTCGCGCGCAAGCTCACCGGCCTGACGGTAATCGGCACCGCTTCGCGTCCGGAAAGCCAGCAATGGGTAAGGGATCTGGGCGCCGACCATGTGATCGACCATAGCCATCCCTTATCTGAAGAATTGCAAAAGATCGGCATACCCCAGGTCGACTATGTCGCAAGCCTGACCCACACGGATCAGCATCTTCCGGAGATCGTCGCCTCACTGGCGCCGCAGGGCAAGCTCGGTTTGATTGACGATCCTGCCTCGCTCGACGTCATGCTGCTCAAGCGCAAGAGCATCTCCCTGCATTGGGAATTCATGTACACGCGTTCGATGTTCGCCACAGCCGACATGATCGAGCAGCATCGCTTGCTCACCACCGTCGCTCACATGATCGAGGCGGGTGTCTTGCACTCTACGTTGACCGAGCGTTTCGGCACCATCAATGCAGATAACATGCGCCGTGCCCACCGGCTGATAGAAAGTGGCCAGGCGCGTGGGAAGATCGTGCTTTCCGGTTTCGATGCGAGCCCATAGTTTCAAATTGGAAACTGGCGCCGTGCGCCGCGCCAGCTTTGCCGTGTTGGACGTAATTCGAATCTTCAATGGTGGTCCAGGGAGATAGAAAATGGCTGGTGCAAGGGCTGACCAACATCTTCAATAGGCGGCCGAGTGCACGCCGAACGCCGTGATATCCAATGTCGCACTGAGGTAAATGACTCATGCGTTTTTATTGAAATGGGCTGCTTGGGTCAGCGGCGGCGGGTGTCGCCCGGACGGGTCATGTGGAACAATTGCTCGGGGCCGATGGAGAAATAGTCGGCCGGACCGCCTCCACGCAACACGTGGCCGGCAGACGCCGTGTCGTAAATGCCATCGGTCAACAGAATGTTGGCAATATGCACACCCACCACTTCGCCGAGGACCAGCCAGGTCGCCACCTTGTCGCCGCTCGCCGCCTCCAGCTGCACGATCTGGGTACAGCGGCATTCGAACGAGACCGGAGATTCCGCTACGCGCGGCACGGCAATGACGCGCGATGCTGCCGGCGTCAGGCCCGCCAGCGCGAATTCGCTGATTTCTGGGGGCACCGGCGCACAGCTTTGGTTCATCGCCTCGACCAGCGGGCGCGTAACCAGGTTCCATGCGAACTCGCCGGTCTGCTCGATATTGCGCAGCGTATCCTTGTGACCGATGCTGGCAAACCCAATGATCGGCGGCGTGTAGTTGAATGCGTTAAAAAAACTGTAGGGGGCGAGGTTGAGCACACCAGCTTGGCTAAGCGAAGAAATCCATCCGATGGGGCGCGGCCCGACGACTGCGTTGAACGGATCGTGAGGCAGGCCGTGGCCGTTTCGGGGTTCGTAGAAATGAGTTGGGCCGGACATTGTCAATTCGATGATCGAGGGAGTTGTACGATACCGCAGTTTGACTATGATAACCTGGCCGGTACAGCGGGACGGTCGACGCGGCCGATCGCGATTTGTTTCGATTACCGGACATGACCGGACGCGAGGACTGCGGGTTCAACAAATAAAAACGCCAACCAGTGATGGTTGGCGTTTCTCGAGCGATGTTCTTGGTGGCCCGGGGCGGAATCGAACCACCGACACAAGGATTTTCAATCATCGCGCCGGTGCGAGACCAGGACCTCGTTAGTGCGCTTACCTGGGATCTAGCTTGTCTGAGCGAGCCAGTAGCTGTTCTTGCTGCATCAGGCGCACGACAAGAGTCGGAGGCCAGAAACAATAACGCCTACTTGCATGAGTGGGCGTTGCGTGGTTGCTCCTGGTGGCCAGGGGAGGAATTAAGCTACCGACACAAGGCCGGTCGATTGTGGCAGCTGCAAGCCTGAGGATTGTTCAGGATGGTCTGCATGGCCCTCGTGTGAGAGCCCGACTGCGGCACTGGCGCGGGCACCAGCAAGAGCGCTCAAAATCAGTTGTGCGGTCTCCGCCGGAGCATCCCAGTGCGGGAAATGGCCACACCGATCGAACCAGTGCAGTTGAGCATCCGGGAACAAGGCCAGCGCGCGCTTGGCTTGACGTGGAAAGCAGACCCGGTCGCGCCGGCCCCAGCCGATGACGAGCGGATGCTCGATGCTGTTGCGCTGAGCCCCTTGTTGCTCCTCACCGTAGGCGAGCTGGGCCAGCAGTTCATCAAAGGCCGGCGAGGCGACATAGCTGCACAATTCATCGCTCGCGGTGTCCGGCGCCAGCTTTGTCGGCCGGGCAGAAAATTGTGCCAGCAACAAAGCGCGACCAATTGGGTTGACACAGATCGCCGGCAATACCGGGCGCAGCAGCCGCAGCAGCCGGATCGACAGGTAGATCGAGCTGAAGAACGCGTGACGCTCCCATCCCCGCCAGAAACCACCTGGATTGAGCGCTACCACGCCACCGACGATTCCACCGCGACGCGCCAGCTCGAGCACCAGCCGCGCACCCATCGAGCTTCCGACTGCATCGATGCCGCTCAAGCCATGGGCATGGAGGAAGGCGGCGGTCTCATCCGCGAGGGTGCGGATCGAGGTTGCGCCGGCCAGCTTCGGCGTCTGGCCAAAGCCGGGCAGGTCCACTGCGATTACTTCGCGCATCGTCGCGAGATCAGCCAGAATTGGATTCCAGCTCTGCCAATGGCCGCCAAGGCCATGAATCAGTAGCAAAGGCTTGCCGGTGCCGCAACGAATGTGATGCATGATCGATCCTCCCATCGCACGGGCGTGCGTATGCTGCAAGCTTATCGCAGCGGGCACAACGACTGCGCCCGTTACGAATTCTTGTCCAGAACGACAATGCCACCTCGGCGCATTTTCGGTGTGCGTTGTATCTGATCGAGGGATAAAGATCCGGAAATGGACCGGACACAAGGACTGCGGAATCCACAAACTGAAACGCCACCCAGTAATGGTTGGCGTTGCGTGAACGATGTTCTTGGTGGCCCGGGGCGGAATCGAACCACCGACACAAGGATTTTCAAGACTAGTGTCGCGCTTGAGGATTTCGTCAGCCGCCACTGGCCGTTGCCGACCTCTCAGGGGCAACGATCATTTTCTTTGCGGTGAGCGCGTCGACGCCGCCGTCTGCTTCGCGGCATGGCGTTTGACGCTGCTGTTCTCATGTGCGATCGCCTCCGGTGCCGGCGCCATTCCTGCAAGCGTGAGCAGGGTATCGATATGCTGGGTATAGCGCGGATCGGCCGACTCCTTGACCAAGGGAAGATTGAGAACGCCAAGCGCCGGAAGCCAACCTTCGCCCTCGTCGCCGCGTCGCCGTAGCGCCAGCTCGGGATTGAACTGGTAGAGCCCCGTCGACAGACGCTTGAAAAGGCGCCGGTTGTATGCATAGTCCCTGCCGATCTCGTTGCGTGCCAGCACGCCAGAAATGAAGGCGCGCTTCTTGCGCTCCGGTGCCAATACCTCGGCCGGCATTCTGGCGTAGGCGTCGAGCAGCTTGCCGGCGTCGAAGGCGCCTCGATCGCTGGCGTCGGCGCTGGCAAAGCATGACTTGAACAATACCCACATCGTTTGAAACAGCAAGTATTCAGACTGGCGCCGGTCGATGCGGACCAGACGCTCGCCGGCCATGACGTCGATGCACGCCGGCGCCACCAAATGGTAGACGGCGCCAAACGATGTCGCCGCGTAGGCGTCGTCGCGCAATGCGGTTGCCATTGCCCAGTGCAGCGCATTGCGGCCCAGGTGGTCGATGGCGCAGGGATCGGCTCCGCGCGCGAGCAAGGCTTCGATCAGGGCGACATTGCCGGCCGCCGCGGCCGCCATCAGCGGGGTCTGGTTCATCGGCGTGCGATGCTCGACGCCATGCTTGTCGCATTGGCGCAGGATCTCTTTGTGGTTGCGCGTGAAATACGGCAAGTAGTGGCGCCGCCCGAGCGTGGCGCTGAGATGGCGAAAGTTGCGCGCCTGGTCGAAGCCGGCATGATGGGCCAGGAGGTGGGCCAGGATCGGTTCGTCGAAACAGGTCGCGTAATCGAACAGCTGGCTCTTCGGCTTGCTGCCTGGCGCCTGTTCGCGGAACACCTTCGCCAGCGTCTCACGCAGCCTGGCCTCGTCGAACACCGGCCACGGTACCGGCGTGGTCTTCAGGATCAGGCGTTCGATCGCATCGGCCTGCTCCTGTTTGCCCTGCAATGCCAGCTTGCGCGCTTCCTTTTGCCAGTCCTCCATGCTCGATGCCTGCGTGTCGACCTTGGCCGCAGCGTCTGCCTGCGCGATATCGAGCAAACGCAACAGCGGATGTCCGGCATCCGATTCGATCAGGTAGACGTTGCGGATTGCCCTGGTCAGCGCCACATACAGGGCATTGACATAGAACTTGTAGATTTCGAGCGACTTGTCGGTCTTGTCCCTGGCGCGGCCGTAATGCAGATCGTCGCTGGCCAGGTCCGCTTCACTGACGCCTTCGGCGATCTCGTGGAATGGTGCGCGGTTGTCGGAAACGAAGCGGAACAACACGATGCTGTCGTATTCCAGTCCCTTCGCTTCATGCACCGAAAAAATGAGCGGAGTGTCGAACTGGCTGCGCGCGGCGGCCTTGTCTTCGTCGCGCAGCACGAGCACCGCGAAGCGTGTCGAGCGGCGCGTTTGCGCATTCAGGTCGCGCCGCGCGTTGTCGCTGTCGGTCAGGAGGCTGACTGTGCCGGCTTCCAGATTGACGGCGTCGACCAGGAAATTGCTCTCGCGGTCGATGGAGCCGAAGCGTCGGTGCTTGATCTTGAGTAGTGCGTTGGCGACCCGCGTCACCTGCGTGCCGTTCCTGAAATTGGCCCGCAGCACCTGCAATTGCTGTCGTTCGGCCAGCTCCGGATCGCGCCAGAACAAGGTCTTGACTTTGCCCCAGGAGAAAAAATTCGGATGAACGATCTGGTTCGAGTCGCCACACAGCAAAAACTGGCCAGGTTTCTTCAGCGAGCGCAGCACCAGCGCCAGTTGGATGACGGTCAGATCCTGCACCTCGTCGACCACGACGAAGTCGTAGCGCGCGCGGGTCTGTTGGAGCCAATCGTGCGCCACCAGGTTCAGGTCAAACAGCCCGGCCTGCTGCAGCCAGGCGCGGTACTTCTCGAACAGGTTGTACAGCGCATCGCGCTCGCTGGCCGCGAAAATCGATTGTCGCGTGCCGAGCGTGCGGTATTGATCGCGCGTCAGTACGCCTGACGCATCGGCGGTCAGCACGCCGCCGATTTCCTCGAATGCCTGGTGGGCGTCGACCCCCTTGAATTGTTGGCGCACGCGCGCGAACCAGGCGGAAAAATCGCGCCAGCTGGCTTCGCGCCCGGCTGGCACGCGGATCGATTCGAGGAATTCGCGGTAGGAGAGAAAAGTG
Source organism: Massilia sp. TWR1-2-2 (assembly GCF_049897565.1). Classification (NCBI taxonomy): domain Bacteria; kingdom Pseudomonadati; phylum Pseudomonadota; class Betaproteobacteria; order Burkholderiales; family Oxalobacteraceae; genus Massilia; species Massilia sp. TWR1-2-2. The sequence goes on from NZ_JAFCWM010000065.1 coordinate 8,408, forward strand.
GCTTCCTGCCCCTCGCGCTCGAATCCGTGGGCATAGTACAGATCGCGCGCGGCCTGGGCCAGATAGGCAGAGTGCGTCACATACAGCACCTCGCCTTGCGCATGTTTCATTTTTTCCAGCGTGAGCGCGGTCTTGCCGCTGCCCGCGCTGCCGACGATGATCAGCGGCGCGGCCTGCAGATACACCGCTTGCTGCGCGTCGTCGAAGGAAATGACTTTGTCGAGCCAATGAACCGGCCGCCGTGCAGGATGCAGATAGCGTACCGGTTCGGCATTCACGATCGCTTCGGCCGCCTCCGCCGCCGGGATCTTGTCCTCGTCGATCTGGGCGCCGCGCAAGAAGCGCGATTTGTCGTAAGCGTGCTGTTCGATCACCTCCAGGAACAGCGCATACACTTCTCCCTGGAAACGAATGGTGGAGAACAGCAAGCGGTCGGCATAGTCGAGCTTTGCGCGATAGAACTTGCCGTGCGCGACGTTGGTCAGTTTCTTGACATCGGCCGAGCGAAAGTCGTCGCGCTCGATCGCCTGCCTGACTTTGTCGAACTGCGCCTTGTTCCGGGGCGGGGAAAATTCCGCGTATTCCAGGATCTTCATGGTCTTTAATGGCCCGCTATGAGCCGCTGCGATGATTGCGAGGTCAGTATTCTATCCGACGTGGGCTTGCGGCGATCAGGGCTGTCGGGACAATCCGGGAGCGATGACGGTGGACCCTGCAGCGCTGAAGATCTTGTTGTCGCAGGTGGAAGTTGGACGGACGCGCGATGCATCATGGGCGAAGCGGCTGACTTTGCCGTCGATGTCGGCGAGATCCGGGACGCCGACATGGGGTGCTTCGGTCATCATCAGAAGGGGGGCGCCGGTGCGGTTTGATCGGCGCTCGCCGTCGGGCGGCATCAACGTCAGGTCAAGTACGCCGCGCATCGTCATTACACGTAGTCTTTGATGAAATCGAAGTAAGCGCGCGGACCGAAGGCAGAATGGCGAATCACCGATTTTTTGATCTTATTAATAGCGGCAATGTAGTCTTTCAAGGTCAGCTCGTCCTGATTGCCTACGCTGTCGACACCAATGTTGACCACGTGCGCGACGATATCGTCGATGGCTGGATGGCTGAGAACCGATTCGCTCTTGGCGAAGCCAAATTTCTGCTTCAATGCCACCATTGAATTGTCGAGACCGACAATGCATAGCCCATCGGTCAGTTCGGGCGTCAGATGGTATTGAGCGGCAAGGGCGGTTTCAATCGCCTGGCAAAGATAGAGTTCCTGTTTCGAGTCCATGCGAAATTTCTGTTCAGTTTCGTTGTGTACGGCTGCACAAGGTGGAGCGCGCGGAAGGGCGCGACTTTGTCAACAGCACGCCTATTTCCCAGTTGGCTTGTCGTATGATTTCGGCGTCAGATGTTCGATGACACCATTTGGGCTGATGACAATGGCGGTGCCGGTCGATTTCGCCAAATCGTGGGCACGCTGCGCGGCACGTTCCATTGCTTGTTGAGAGAGTCGCAAGTCACGGTCGTCGGCTTGATCCATAGGATTCTTGTTCATGCTTTTTCGCTCCAGTCAACGAGCACCGGCATCGCGCCAGCATTGTCATACAGGGCCCAGGCGTCGACCATCGGCGCATAGAGTCGGTCGAAATAGTCCTTGCCGGCGTAATGACGCGGCGGGCAAGCACTAGACCGGACAGACGTCATTCCTGTTCCGCAAACAAAAACGCCAAGCGTCGAAGGCTTGGCGTATTGTGAACGATGTTCTTGGTGGCCCGGGGCGGAATCGAACCACCGACACAAGGATTTTCAAATCTCCGCTCGCCGGTGCTTTAATTTCACAAGAACCTGCTTGTAAATTACACATCAAAGTTTGATCAGGCAGCTGGGCCGGAACTTTCGTGTTCCCGTAACCTGCGCTGCAACATTAATCGACCGACTAACTCTGCTGTCCTTACATTCGGTCGCTTCATGCTGGCGCTAGCATTGTCTGATTGCTCAATAGCGCGCTGTTGTAGGCTAGGGTGAGGCAGAATGAACTTCGACGGCTGGGTGCCAAGGTTCCAGCGTGGCCGATATTGCCGTATATCATCTTTCGCTAGCGGGAGACAATTGATCGGGAGGAAATCATCGTGTCTAATCATCTGGTTGCAAAAAAATCCGTGCGAATGATGTGCACTTTGCTGGTCGGTGCAGTCTGGTCGGGCGTGGCGCTGGCTGCTGATCCCGCGCTTGTGGTAATCGCGAGTGATACGGAATTAAAGTGGGGTGGCTGTCCTGCTTTCATGCCAAAAGGCTGCGAGCTTGCCGTTCTACATGGTGATCCGGCGAAGGAAAATACCGACGTGTTCCTTAAAATCCCCGGCAAATCGACCGTTCCCATGCATATCCATACTTCGGCCGAGCGCATGATGCTGACGGCAGGAGAATTACACTTGACCTACGAAGGCCAGCCAATGTCGGTACTTAAGGCAGGCTCGTATGCATACGGTCCCGCAAAGCGTCCACACAAGGCGGTCTGCGTCAGCGCCAAACCGTGCATTCTTTTTATTGCATTTGAGCAGCCAGTGGACGCTATAGCTGTCGATGCGAAGTGAGATTGCTGCCTTTACTGTCCGCAGAGGGCCGAATGAGCGTCGACATCTGGTGGATGGCTCGACTAGCAGCCTGTCGGATTTTGTCCTCGAAATAAAATCCTCATGCCGGTAAAATGGCAGCTACCGATGAGTAAGCATGAGCGAGGCGGCGATGAGCAGTTTCATTGCAGTAGATCGACAAACAGATTTTCTATTTTCCGCCCTCGGTGCAGGACTGGCTGCCCGAGAATCATCTGGCACGCTTTATTGTCGAAGTCATTGATCGTCTCGATTTGACTGAGCTAACGCGACAGTATGCCGGCCGCGGATCGGC
>NZ_JAFCWM010000066.1:0-9238 GCF_049897565.1 Massilia sp. TWR1-2-2
GCAGTGAGTGTCAAAAATCCACACTGGCGGCCGCGCTTTTACATTGATATCAAGTGTTTTTATTAAATCATTGAATATAAATCATTTAATTGCGCAATCCGTTAAGTTGGGTGGATTGGGGTGCGATCCCGCTTACCAATTGCAATGACAGTGACGAATAGCACGTCGTCCTGCACATGGTAGACCAAGCGGCATCCGACGGTTTTTAGCTTGATCTTGTAGCAGTCAGGCATGCCGGACAGAGCGGCACTCGGGACGCGCGCTTGCTCCAGGCGCTCGGCCAGCTTCTTCTTCAATGGCGCGCGCACGCTGCCGTCGAGCCCTTGCCATTCGGCCCAGGCCTGCTCGTGAAACCGCAGCCTATAGGTCATTCAGACTGACTTCGACAAAGGGTCCGGCGGCGCGTTCATGGATCAGCTTGGCATCCTCCAAATCCTCAATACGAGAGACCAAATGCTCATAATAATCGGCTGATAGCAAGTACGCTTCGGGCCGGTTGTGATTCAGCACGGCGACTGGGGTATGTTCCGCCTCTTTCAGTACATTCGCGAAATTACGCTTGAGCTCTGTGATGCTGACCGTGATGTTGGCAAGAACGGTTTCCATTTTACCTCGAGATTGACATCATATTTGTCATCGAATATTACACCATTTGCCGACCTTAGCGGGACCACGGATCACTATCAGTGGAACCTGTAGCGAAAAAAGGCCGGAGCGCTGTTCAGGCCTTTTCGATCGCCGTGTCGTGACTTACTGCGCGCTGGGCTGACACCGAAACTTTGCTCAAGAGTCCGGCAAATGTCCGAATGCCAGACCGGGCACCGGCTTTTGAAGATTGTCAGCGGAAGTAAGTTGCCACTTCCGCAACTTCACTCGGCTGCGACGTGCCCGCTGCCGAGCGCTGGCGGAGCAGCGCCACGAGATAGTCGTAGCGCCTGCGCGAGATCGCGTTTCACGCTCGTCAGTTGCTGCTCGGCGCTGAGCAAGTCGAGGATGATCCGCACGGCCGCCCTTGATGCTTTGCGACGTCGCCTTCATCACATTCTTCAGTTAGCAATCATGCACGCCACCATCGACCACGCCGCCTCCGCGGATGCGCAGGCCATCGCCGCCGCCGCCGCGCACGTCAACATCGCCGCCTACAAGTTCGTCACCTTCGACAACACCGAGGAGATGCGCCCGCAGTACCAGGAGATTTGCAAGGAGCTCGGCCTGAAAGGCACCATCCTGCTGACGCCGGAGGCATTAACCTGTTTCTGTCGGGCGCGCGCTCGCAGATCGACCGCTTCCTGGCGTGGCTGCGCAGCGACGTGCGCTTTGCAGATATCGAGGTCAAGGAAAGCTATTCAGAAGAGCAGTCGCACAAGCGCATGCTGGTGAAGATCAAGAAAGAGATCATCACGCTGCGCATGCCGCTGATTAAGCCGGAGCTGGGGCGCGCGCCGGCGGTAGCGCCAACCACGCTGAAGCGCTGGCTCGACCAGGGCCACGACGACAACGGCAAGCCGGTGGTGATGGTCGATACGCGCAATGCGTTCGAAGTGGACGTGGGGACGTTCAACAACACGATCGACTACCGCATCGCCAAGTTCACCGAGTTCCCGGAAGTGATCGCGGCCAACAAGGACGCGCTGGCCGACAAGACCGTGGTGACGTTCTGCACCGGCGGTATCCGCTGCGAAAAAGCGGCGATCCACATGCAGAACATCGGCTACGACAGCGTATACCAGTTGGAAGGCGGGATCCTGAAGTATTTCGAGGACGTCGGCGGCGAGCACTACACCGGCGACTGCTTCGTGTTTGATTACCGCACCGCGCTGAACCCACAGCTTGAGCCAACCGTGACGGTACAGTGCTTCGCCTGCCGCGCGGTGGTCACGCCGCGCCAGCAGCTCGACCCACGCTATGTGTACGAGGTGTCGTGCCCGCACTGTGCGCCAGTGACGGACGCAGCAGCGCAGTAACACGCGCTTCAGCTAAAGAAAAGGGCCGGAACGCTGTCGTTCCGGCCCTTTTTGCTTGCCGCGCCGACCGCTTAGCGGAAGTACGCGGCGATCTGGCGAATGTTGTCTGCCTCCAGGGTGCCGGCGGCGGAACGCAGGCGCAGCAGACCGAGGAGGTAGCTGTAGCGCGCCGCGGCCAGGTCGCGCTGGCTGGTAAACAGCTGCTGCTGCGCATTCAACAAGTCGAGGTTGATGCGCACGCCACCTTTGATGCTTTGCTCGGTCGCCTTCATCAACTCCTTGCCCGACTCGGTCGACTTGACCAGCGCCGCAACGCGGGCAACGCTACTTAGCGTCAGGTCATGCGCCTTGCGCAGTTCGAGCAATACCTTGTTGGTCTTGAGGTCCAGGTCTGCCTTGGCCCTCTCGTAGCCGGCCGCCGCCTGGCGCGTGGTGGCGTTGACAGCGCCCCCGGCGTAGATCGGCACGTTCAGCTGGATGCCGATCGAGCGATTGACCGTATTCTGGGTGTAGGTGTTGAGCGTTTCCGAGTCGCCCTTGCTGTAGGTGGCAATCAGGTCAAGGCGCGGCGCGTGGCCGGCGCGCTGGCGGCCTATCTCGAGGCGCGCCACTTCGACCTGCAGGCGCGCCGCCGCCAAGTCGTGGTTGTTGGTCAGGGCGATCGCCTTCCATTCCTCGAAAGTCGACGGCGTCAATTGCTCGAAGCGGAACTCGGTACCGAGTTTATCCAGCGCGCCCGGATCCATGCCGATCACCGATTCGAGCGTGGTGCGCTGCGCCTTCAGGTTGTCGCGCGCTTCAAGCAGCTGCGCTTCGGACAGGTCGAGCCTGGCCTGCGTTTCCAGCATGTCGGTGCGGGTGCCCTCGCCCTTTTCGAACAGGCGCTGGTTGACCTTTTGCTGTTCCGCGTACATGTCGCGCTGCACTTGCGACAGCGCCAGCTGGTCGTCGGCAAACAAGGCGTCCGAATAGGCGCCGACCACGCGCAGCGCGACCTCGGCGGTATTGGCTTCAAACACTTCCGCACCGAGTTTGGTCTGGGCCTTACCCTGGCGGTAGCGGGCGATCGCTTCAAGGTTGACGATCGGCTGGCGAAGCTGCACGATGGCGCTGCGGCTGATGTAGTTCGGATGGGTCAGCGACGTGCGGCCGATGGCGTCGAGCGCTTCGATATCGGCGCGGTTGCGGCTGGCCGAGTAGCTGGCCGAAATGTTCGGCAGCAGCGCGGCGCGGCCAAGAATGCGGTTCTCCTTGGCGCTTTCATTCTCGTAATAATTCATCCGGTAGGCCGGATCGTTTTGCAGCGCCGCCTCGTACGCTTGGCGCAGGCTGATGGCCGACGCTTCGCCCGCCAGCATGGCGCAAACAGCGCCGACGGCAACGGTGACGCTGCGCAGCGCCGATGGGATTGCGTAAGTCAAGTTCATTCCTCGGTCATCGAAGTTTTGGCGCGGTCGAATATCGGCTTGAGCAGGTAGCTCATCATCGAACGCTCGCCGGTGTTGACGAAAATTTCAACCGGCATGCCGGGACGGATATCTAGCTTGGCCGCCATCTTCGCGCCTTCGGGCGTGACCCGAGCACGCACCTTGTAGTACGGCATGCCGGTCTTGTCGTCGATCAGGCGGTCGGCCGATACCGAGATGATCTGGCCTGGAATGTGTGGCGTGCTGTTGGCGTTAAACGCCGAGAAGATCATCTCGACCGGCAGGCCCTTGTGCACCTTGTCGATCAGGTTGACTGGCAACTGTCCTTCGGCCACCAGGGCGTCGCCGGCCGGCACGATGTCCATCAGCTTGAAGCCGGGGCTGACGACGCCGCCGCGGGTAAAGACCTGCATGCCGACTACCGTGCCGTCCACCGGCGCGACGACGTCGGCATTTTTGAGGTCGAACGCCTGCGCGGTAACGCGCCCCTCAAGCGCTTCGGCCTCGCGCTGGGTATCGACCAGCTGGCTGCGCACTTCCTTCTGGAATTCCTCGGTGCGCTGGATGCGGCGCAGCGACAGCTCCATTACCTGGCGCTGGATGCGCCCGATGTTGCCGAAGTCTTCAGAAATGGCGCCATTGATCTGCGAAAAGGAGCGTTCCACTTCGAGCAGGCGGTTGCGCGCGATGTAACCATCCTTGGCCAGGTCGCGCATTCCTTCGAGCTGCGACTTGAGCATGCCGAGCTGCTCCTTCTTACTATCTCGCGACTCTTCGATACCGCGTTGCTGCAGCTTCAGGCCGGCGATGTTTTCATTGACCGCGGCCAATTCGTTTTGCAGCGCCAGTTTGCGCGACGAGAACAGCTGGCTTTGCAGCGCGATCACGGCGGCGACGCGGGGATCCTTGCGCTCTTGCTCGAGCGCCGGCGGAAACTGGATCGTTGATTTACCGTCGCGCTCGGCCAGCAAGCGCGCTTCCGCGGCGCGCGCCGTATAGTATTGGCTCAAGGTCGAGTCAGCTTGTGATTTGACCAGCACGTCGTTCATACGAACCAGCACCTGGCCGGCCTTGACGGTGTCGCCCTCCTTGACGTGGATCTCGGCGATGGTGCCGCCGGTGAGGTGCTGGACCGACTTGCGGCTTGACTCGGAAGCGACGGTGCCGGACATCGGCACGCCCTTATCGAGCGGCGCAAAAATGGCCCACAGCAAAAAGCCGCAGACACCGGCGATCACGATGATCCAGCCGAGCCGGCTATACGACCGCGCATCGGTGCTGACGACCAGCGGCGACACGTCATGGGTGATGACTTCGGTCACTTCCGTGCTGTGAGGTTCTTTTTTAATCAATTTCATGACTTATTCCTCGTTTGCGGTTGCTGCAGCCGGCGCGGCCTGAGGCGAGGCGGCAGGTTGGCCGGCCCCCTGCGCATGCGCATGCTGCTGCGCTTGTGCCTGCTGCTGCGCTTGTGCCTGTTGCTGCGCTTGTGCCTGTTGCTGCGCTTGTGCCTGTTGCTGCGCTTGTGCCTGCTGCTGGGCCTGGGCTTGCTGCTGGGCTTGCAACTGGCCCTGATTCAGCGCCGCAACTACCTCGGCGGTCGGGCCGAACATGGCGACCGCGCCTTCGCGCAGCAGCAGCAATTTGGTCGTCACGCCGATGGTGCTGGTGCGGTGCGTGATCAGAATAATCGTTTTGCCGCGCTGCTTTAGGTCAAGAATGCCTTGCAGCAGTGCCGCTTCGCCGACGTCGTCGAGGTTCGAATTGGGTTCATCGAGCACAATGATCGACGGGTCGCCGTACAGCGCGCGGGCCAGGCCGAGGCGCTGCTTCTGGCCGCCGGACAGTCCGGCGCCGCCGTCGCCGAGGATGGTGTCGTAGCCGCTCGGGAAGTGCAAGATCAGATCGTGCACGCCGGCCCGCTTGGCCGCGAGCACTACCTTTTCGGGCTCGATTTCGCCAAAGCGCGCAATGTTTTCGCTGATGCTGCCGCCGAACAGTTCGATGTCCTGTGGCAGGTAGCCGATGTGCGGGCCGAGCTCGGCCTTGTTCCAGTGATAGATATCGGCGCCGTCGAGGCGCACCTTGCCGTGCTGGGCCGGCCAGACGCCGACCAGCAAACGGGCCAGTGTCGACTTGCCGGAGCCGCTAGGGCCGATCACGCCGAGCACGTCGCCTGGGGCGATCCCAAAGCTGACGTTGCGCAGCACCGGCACCGGCATGCCCGGCGGCGCGGCGCTGACGTCTTCCACGGTCAGGCCGCCAAGCGGCTTGGGCAGTGGCATGCCGGCTTCGCGCGCAGGATGGTCGGCCAGCAGCTCGGCCAGGCGCTGGTAGGAGGCGCGGGTGCCGCTCCAGGTTTTCCACACGCCGATCACTTGCTGCACCGGCGCCAGCGCGCGGCCGACCAGGATCGAGGCGGCAATCATCATGCCGGGGGTAATCTTGCCCTCGATGGCGAGCAGCGCGCCGTAGCCGAGGATCAGCGACTGCAGTGACACCTGCACGAACTTGGTGGCGGCGCCGACGGTGCCGGCCTTCTCGCTCGCTTCGGCCTGCAAGTTGAGGAAGCGGCCATGCAGCTTGAACCAGCGGCCCATCAGGTTGGGCAACATGCCCATCGATTCGATGACTTCGGCGTTGCGCAGGTTGTTGGTGGCCAGGTTGTTGGCCTTGATCGCCATCGTGCCGGCTTCCGACAGCGGCTTTTTCGATACCCGTTCATTGATGAAGGCAAGCGAGACGAGCACGGCAGTGCCGAGCAGCGCGAACACGCCAAGGGTCGGCTCGAAGAAAAAGATGACGACCAGGTAGATCGGAAACCACGGTGCGTCGAAGAACGCGAACACGGCGTTACCTGTCAGAAACTGGCGGATGTTGGTCAGGTCGCTCAACGCCTGGCCGGCGTTGCTGCCGGGGCGCTTCAGGCTTTGCTCGAAGGCGGCGGTGTAGACGCGCTTGTTGAGCTTCATGTCGAAATCGGCGCCGACGCGCACCAGGATGAAACTGCGGACCAGCTCGAGGCCACTCATCAGCAGGTAGGCGCCCAGCATCATCATCGTCAGCATCAGCAGCGTGATCTCGTTGCGGCTGGCCAGTACGCGGTCGTACACCTGAAGCATGTAGATCGACGGCACCAGCATCAACAAGTTGGTGATGGCGCTGAACACGCCGATGGTAAAGAAGGTGCTCTTGAACCCGGCTAGGGCCAGTTCAATTTCGTTCTTGGCGGTGATGAGTTTGTTTTTCATGTGGTGCGGGCGAGCCCGAAATGAGGTTGCGGCAAAGTGGGCAGTGACGGGGTCGCGCTTTTTTGACCGAGCCAGACTGTAACTTTTACACTTCAATTTAAATGTGACGTAGATCACATTTTCGAGAGCTTAGCACGTGAGGCAATGGTTTGGAAGAAATTCTTCCGAGGGAGAAAGCGAGTGTAGTCTAAACCCGACGGCAACAGCGCGCGCAAGCGGCCGGCGGCGCAGGCAAGTGACGTTCGCAAGCAAAAGGACCTTGGTTGCCCAAGGTCCTTATTATCAAAGCATCAACCTCATCGCGCGCTGACAGCCAGTGGGGTGTCGGGCACCCCGCCGTTTCAAACGATCAGCAAGGTGTCGGCGGACGCGCTGTACGAGGCGGTGCCGAGGTCGACCAGGCCGACAATCTTAACGTTCACGTCAGTCGAGTTGGAGAAGGTGACGCCTTGCGCGACGTTTTCGATCACGTAGGTGTTGCCGCCGAACCGGAACCACGAGATCTGGCCGGCCGTGGTCGAAGCGATCGCTGCGTTGGCGAAGTCCTGGAACACGGCCGTGCCGCTCCGCGACACCTTCGCTGCGATGAAGAAGGCGCCCGAAGCTGCGAACTGGATCTTCTCGCCAGCGCTCAGATCGGTGATCGTGGCGTAGCTGTTGACGTTGGTGGTCGCACGCGACACGTCGAACGTGTCGTTACCAGCATCACCGGTAGGGTGGTCAGGTCGGCGGTGGTGCCGACGACCAGGCGGTCGGCGCCGGCGCCACCGACCAGTACATGGGCGTTGCCGGTGGCGGTGAGCACGTCGGCAGCGGAGCCGCCCTTGATGGTCTGCGACACGGTTCCGTTGGTCGCCGCGATCGGGATGCCGCTCATGGCCGACGCATCGGTCATGGTCAGCGCAGCGGCGCTCTGTGACAGCACCAGGTTCGAGTTGCCAGTGATAATCAGCGACTTCAAGGAGGCATCGACCAGGTTCAGCGTCGCCGTCTGGATACTGGCGAGGCCATTGACGGTTGGAACGGAGTCGAGCAGGTTCAGGTTGATGGTCTCGACGCCTGCCGCGGTGACAGTGCCGAAGTCGAGCGATGTGCTTGCCACCCTGGTGTTGACGTTCAACATATCGGCGGTGCCGGTGGCGTCGGTCATGTTGACGGTGGTGCTGCCGGAAGGACCGTTGGTCAGTTCCATGGTGCCGCCGTCGGCCATCTTGTTGACGATCAGCGCGGCGGTGCCGTTGGCGCCACCGGCCGAGGCGGTAGTGAAGTCGGTCACATTGCCATTGACAGTGTTGGTCAGCACCAGCGGATTGGTGGCGCCGCTGGCGACTGGCGTGCCGAGCCAGCCCGACGGCGTGGCGAAGGTACCAACTTTGGCGAGGCCAGCAACAGTGCCGCCGCGAAAGACCGCTGCGATTTCATCGGCGGTAAAGGTGCCGGCCGGACCCGCGCTAACCGTCACGCCGTCGATCGTGAAGGCCTGGCCGGGAAGCGTAAAGCCGGCGCCGAAGGTGAACGTGGTCGCCTCGGCGCTTACGCCGTTGACACCGGCGGTCACAGCGGCGGTCGGCGCCGCCGCCGCAACGCCGGGCCCGGTACCGACCGAGATGACGAAGCTGATGTTGTCCAGGTTGGACAGATCGACCGTGCTGGTCGAACCGGACAGGCCGGCGTTGAGGAACATCTTTTCGAAGCTGTCGATCTTGCCGGCAAAACTGGATGTCGCCGACGCCACCGCCGCGTCCGCCACGTCCATGCGCAACAGGTCGCTGCCGGCGCCGCCGTCCATATTGGCGCTGAGCGACGTCGTGCCTGACGCCAGGCGCAGTACATCGACGCCGGCACCGAGCGATATTGCCTTGGTCGTGGTCGTGGTCGACAGGTTAACGGTGTCGGCACCGGCGCCGCCGACAAACGTGGTGTTCGCGGCGTTGATGGTGATGTTGCTCGCGCCGGTGGTGGCCGAGGTGTCGACCGAGGTGACAGTGGCGCCCGAAGGGTCCATGTTCAGGCCGGCCGCGCCAGAGACGACGACGGTCTTCAGCGCCCAATCGTAGAACCAGGCAAGTTGGTCGTTTGGGTACCCGCCACACGCAGCGTTTCCACGCCGCCGGCGGTGATGTTCGCGCGTGCAGTCGCGCCATCGCTGTTGATGTTCAGCGTGGTGTACGTCGCACCGAGGTTGATCAGGGCAGGTGCGCCGGTAAACACGTTGTCGCCGATGTTGTTCATCGACAGGTTCAGCGAGGTGGCGGCGGTATTGGTGACCGTCACGCTGTGGGTGCTGTTCGCCAGGCTAAGCGAAGTCAGCGCGTCCGACGCGATGGTCGAGTTGGCGAACGAGTTCAGGCTGACGCTCGACAGAACGTCGGTGCCGGTGATGTTGCCGTTGATGGTGACCGCGCCAGCGACGACGCCAAAGGTGCCTTGTAGCTTTGAAAGAAATTCCTGCATTAGTGGAAACTGATGTAAACGAGCGTAAGCGTCCAGTCCACCCACCTTCCATTGCCAATTCCACCTAGCCATACTCCGGTTTTGAAAAGGAGATAGGAATGGCAAATATCGAACGCGAAGCGCTGTGGAAAGAACGCGTCGC
>NZ_JAFCWM010000067.1:0-6992 GCF_049897565.1 Massilia sp. TWR1-2-2
ATCGCCCTGAAAAGCGGCTAGAACTTGGTTCTCAGGAGGCATGCGGGTTTGGATCGATAAATTTCGACTGATCATCGATAAAACCCGAAGGTATTCATGCCTTTTTCAACGCCCTGCTAGAGGTGTGTGTTTGCTGAGTAACCTATGCAAATTGTTTAATGATAAGGAACCCGCCATGCCAACTGGCAAAATCATCTATTGGAGATTTAGCAAAAACGCGGTCGTGCTCCGTGAGAGGCGGTTTTCAGACGGTTCCGCGATCATAGAAACGGATGAGGGAACTATGTTGGTTGAAGCCTTGGCACCTTGGGGAACGACACCCATTTTCACGCCAGCGCTTGAGAGCCTCGAGAAGGTACCGGATAGGTGAGAACCGGCACCTCTCACTTGGATCAAGGGAAGCTTAAATGAGTTAAAGCTTCACACGGGCGCTTATGCTCTGCTTGCTCACGTACCCTTGCGACATCGCAGTGCATTGCTCCTGCGCCATCTTAGCGGACCATCCGAAGGATCTTCTGTGACCTCGACGCAAGGCAAGCCGGGCTGCGCCCGTGTCGAGGCGGGGGTGTTGCTGGGCGCCTACTGACGCAAGTAGGGCGCCGGCACGGTGAAGCGGGATGAGCCTTGAAGCGCTGATGTGCTAGCGCGCGGACAGCGCATATCCCGACGACCGACGGTCGACGTCATGGCGGAAACTCGAATGCCGTCAGCATTCCGACCTGGTTTGCGGTTTCACCGGCGCTCGGAGCCTAGACAAGGTGCTGCTCGGCATGGGCACGCCGATCTGCGCAAGAGGTTGGGTATGATCCAGTCCGATGAGTGCCCGTTCACGCCGGAGCATTCACCTTGCTATGGGTCGTGGGCAAGCCCATCTTGCTGGCCGAGGTCAGCTTTGCTGAAGGGACTAAGGCCGGAAAGGTTCGGCATCCGGTTCTGCATGGGGTAAGGTATGCAGTTGATGGAGGCGGGGACTGGAATCGAACCAATCTGTGCGACTTTGCAGGTCGCCGCCTTACCTCTTTGCTACCCCGCCGAGACCAATGATCCTCCTGAATCGGTTCGGCGCCATACGGCTGGGTCAACTCAACAGTTGATTGATATCGTCGCGCCGGGTCGCATCGTGGCGAATTGATGGGAAATCTGGATGGGTGGATGCTCGAGTGTCATGACCCTACACTCATCGGTGAATTTCGTTTGCCTCGAGTTTTGCGCGAGCTTCGCAGGGTGGGTGTACTGGATGCGTGTCCAGTCATATCAAAAGACAGCGCGCGATGGGGCAGCGCAGACCCGATCTGGAAATTTCCGCTGACCTGGGTGCTGTCGGGAGCCTCACGGTAGTTCGCAAAGGCGCGGAAATCGTCGCAGCGTTCCACCTAGGCGGGGGCGCTCGGCAGCCAGGGGAGCCACTTCCCGCGCTGTTCCACGCCCGGCTCGTGACAATGCGTGGTCTGGGAACGCTGTTCCAGGGATGGGCGCGGCCTCTCGACCATAAAATTGGGGGCGCCGACTGCTTGTGCTAGGTTAAACAAATGCGCAATGCTCGGCACTGCAAACTGATCGTAGAGTGTCAAAGTACGGGTGGATGGCCACAGGTATTGTTTTGGAAAAAATTCAGCGCGCGGCAAGAGGTACAACTGCGCAACGGTAACATTGTCTGCAACCATTCTGGCCCAGATAATGAAGTCAACGGGGACTTCGTAGGCCAATGTCACCTTCCAGCAGGGATGAGCTCGTTCGCCGCGGCAACGCGTGCACAATAATCTTGCGACCACTTTGCCGATACGGTAGGTGCGACAGGTGAGTTGTTGGAAATCAATCGTGGCCATCGCTAGGCAGCGCTCGAGCTCCCGCATAAGGTCAGCGATGGCAAAGCGCGGCTGAAAGTGGGCGGTGGTGGCGGCGGATATCTGTTCGTGCTCAACGCCGGCCGCGCGTATGGCGTCAATATAGCTGCCGAAGCGCACCTTATAGGTCTTAGCGGAGGGCAGTAAATTATTTGCGTCGAGCGATTCGTAGGTGACGCTTTCGCCTCTAGCGAGAATGGCGCGCAGCCCGCCAAGCAATTCATTGTCGCTCCAGCGGTGTTTGCGCCGGGCGCGCTCAGCCTGGGACGCGTCGAAGCGAGCTTGGGTCACGATCGCGGGGAACGCGTGCGGCACCAAAAGCCACTTGTTTCGGTCATTCGGGCGGCGACTCGACTTCATAAGCTGAGTGCTGCGATTGAACACTAGGTGCCGGTGTATTTTGGGTTGGTAAGTATGCTTTTGACGTGGAAGTCGGACCAACGGCCCGAGGGGTGGGGCACTTTCTGTTCGTTTAGCGTGACGGCGATGCTGCAGTCGGCCATACCCTTATCGATGTACATGGCGTAAATGCGTTTGGCGGTGCTGACCTCCTTCCTGGGACCAAGCACGTACCTGACACGGTCAGTGGGAATGCTCTTGCGTTCTCCGTGTTCGAGGATGCGACCAGGCTTAGCACACGCCGAGATGGTTTGACGGCGCAGACCATAGCCAGCGCTGCCTCCCTGCTTGAAGCCGGCGCGGATGAGGTTGCACTGGGCGCGCTTGACCTTCACCGACAATTCGCGGCTGTACTCGGCGGCCATTGTGCGCTTGATCGCCTTTAGCATCGACGCTAATGGCGACCCGTCGTTGTCAAACGGCTCGGCGCAGTAGGCAACGACAATTCCCGCGCGCCCGCAGGTAAACTCATACGCTGCAGCCTCGTCCGAGTCCTGGAAACGCCCCCAGCGGCTGACGTCATAAACAAGGATGGTTCCGAACGGGGGCGTTGGCAGGTACATCGCGCAGAAGATTCATCAATCCCACTCGCCCATTGAGGGTCAGACCGCTGCGGCCCTCGTCGCGATAGACGGCTACGACCTCCATTCCGCGCTGGGCGGCATAGTTCCGCAACACGCATTCCTGGTGGCGGGTGGAATAGTTCTGGTGTTCAGTGGAAGCGCGAACGTACAAGGCGACACGTCTTGAGGCTGTAAGCATAGCGGCCTCGGCGGCTCTTTTGCATTGAGGATCGTGTAAGTGGTGCGGATAGTGGGTATTTCGGTCCATCGTGCCCACTGATTCCGGTCCATCGTGCCCAGCCATTCCGGTCCATCGCGCCCACCCATTCCGGTCTATCGTGCCCAGTTTGAGGGCCTGACCGGAATCACTGGTCACGATACCGGAATCGGTGGGCACGATACCGGAATGGCTGGTCACGATACCGGAACGGTGTCGTAGAACGCCAAGATGATGTTACGCATATAGCAACCGAGCGAGTACGCTTCCAGCTTTTTCCTGGAGACAGCGTGCCCGCACCAAGGATCAATATGCGTAAGATAAAAGATGTATTGCGTTTGAAGCTCGACGCCCAGTTATCGCATCGGCAGATCGCCGCTGCGCTGGGTATTTCCAAGGCTGCCGTCACCAAGTACCTTGGTCTGGCTGCAGCAGCAGGGCTGGACTGGGCCGCCGTACAGGGCGTCGATGAAGTGACGTTGGAGCGGCGCCTGCTGGTGGCGCCAGAGCGGCCACGAGACCACGTACAGCCCGACTACGGCAGTCTGCATCAGGAACTGCGGCGCAAGGGCATGACGCTGATGCTACTGTGGGAAGAGCATCGGGCAGACTACGCCGATCGGCAAACCTACGGCTACACGCAGTTCTGCGAGAACTACCGCCGCTTCGCCAAGCAGCTCAAGCGCTCGATGCGCCAAGTGCACCGAGCCGGCGAGAAGCTGTTCATCGATTACGCTGGCCCGACCATCGGGCTGACCGATGGCAGCCGCGCCCACATCTTCGTGGCCGCCCTGGGGGCTTCCAGCTATACATTCGCCTGCGCGACGCCGCACGAGACAATGAAGGACTGGCTTGAGTCCACTGCACGCGCACTGGCCTTTATCGGTGGCGTCCCGCAGCTGATCGTGCCGGATAATCCGAAGGCGATGATCGCCGACGCCAACCGCTACGAACCGCGCAGCAACGACACGGTGCTCGACTTCGCGCGCCACTACGGCACCTCGATCCTGCCGGCCCGGCCACGACATCCGCAAGACAAGGCCAAGGCTGAATCGGCAGTGCAGATCGTTGAGCGCTGGATCATGGCACGCCTGCGTCACCAGCAGTTCGACAGCGTGCACGAGGTCAATCAGGCGATGGCGCCGTTGCTCACCCGCCTGAACGAAAAGCTGTTCCAAAAACTGCCAGGAAGCCGCGCCAGCACCTTTGCCGAGATCGACGCACCAGCCCTGTTGCCGCTGCCGATACAGCGTTACGAAATGGCGCACTTCAAGACGGTGAAGGTGCACATCGACTACCACGTCGAGGTCGAGCGCCACCGCTACAGTGTGCCGCACTCGCTGGTCGGACAGGTGCTCGAAGCACGCATCACCACGTCGGTGGTGGAGCTGATGCACAGAGGCCAGCGCATCGCCAGCCATGCCCGCAACAGCCGCCAGGGCGGGTTCACGACGACAGCCACGCACATGCCGGCCGCGCACCGCGCTCACATGGAATGGACGCCGCCCCGACTGATTCACTGGGGGCAAAGTATCGGTCCGGCGGCGGCCGAAGCGGTGACGCGGTTGATGGCCGAGAACAAGCATCCAGAGCACGGCTACCGTGCCTGCCTTGGCCTGCTGTCGCTGGCCAAGCGCTACGGCAAGGTGAGGCTTGAGGCAGCCTGCATGCTGGCCCTGCAGATCGGCGCCTGCCAGTGCCGCCACGTGCGCGACATCCTTACCAACAACCGCGACCAGAGCGCACCGGTAGCCGCCGGTGATTGGGTGAGTCCAGACCATGCCCACGTCCGCGGACCTGGCTACTACCAATGAGGAATGACGAAATGATGATGCACACAACCCTGGCGCAACTACGCTCACTGAAGCTGGACGGCCTGGCGGCCGGCCTTGAAGAACAACTGGCACAACCCGGCATGACCGCTCTGAGCTTCGAGGAGCGCGTGGCGCTGTTGATCGACCGCGAGGTCCACGCGCGCAACGACCGCAAGCTGGTGCGGTTGCTGAAGAACGCTCACCTCAAGTACGGGCAGGCTGCGATCGAGGACATCGACGCACGCGCCGGTCGCGGCATCGACCGTCGCGAGGTGATGAGCCTCGCCCTGGGCGAGTGGGTCAGCGCCGGTCACAGTGTCCTGATCACCGGCCCGACCGGTGCTGGCAAGTCGTGGCTGGCCTGCGCACTGGCGCAGTACGCCTGCCGGCGTGGTTACTCCGCCGTCTACCAGCGTGTACCCCGCTTGCAGGAAGAACTGCGCATCAGGCACGGCAGCGGGGCCTTCGGCAAATGGCTGCTCCAACTGGCGAAGACTGATGTCCTTGTGCTGGACGACTGGGGCATGGGCGCCATCGACAGCATGACGCGTTCGGATCTGCTGGAGATCATTGACGACCGGGCGGGATACAAGGCGACGATCATCACCAGCCAGCTTCCGGTTGAACACTGGCATGCCTGGATCGGCGACGCCACCATCGCCGACGCCATCCTGGACCGCATCATGCAGCGCAACCACCGCTTCACGCTGACCGGTGACTCGCTGCGTGCCCAACGACCCAAAACCAGTAAAAAGGAGATAAATATCGACCCATCGTGACCGCACCGACTACAATTTAACCGCGTAACACCATCTCATGCGCAAGTGGGCGCGATAGACCGGAATGGGTGGGCACGTTCACCGAAATACGCACTCGTTTGCACAAAGCCTAAATTGCGTTCGATATGCCCTCCGGCTTTGCGGCCGTGTTTGACTAGAGGTGCGCTGGGTGTCAGCTTATAATTGACGACCTTGGGACGATGGCTCTAGCAATCGCTGCACAAGACCGGCGGTTTCACGATCGTTAGTACTGTCGCGGTGAGACGCCGTTGATCTTCGCCAGAGCCCTCACGCTCTGCTTGCTCGCGTACCCTCCCGCCATCGCCTTGCGCTGCTCTAGCGTCCGGCTACGAAAGTGACGGTTTAATGCCGGGTTGGCGCGTGCGAATCGCCTGTGGCTCAGTTTTCAAATATAGCAGAGGACCTAGGCGAAGCCGCTGGGGCAGGCGGGCTACGCGGGTGTGTACGACCCGGCGTTAGGCTCTGGCGGTCTGTATGCGGTCAGGCTGCGCAGTACCTCTTAACGGTGGAATCCGACAGGCCGAAGTGCTTGGCTGCTTCGCTGATGGAAGCCTTTTTCTTCGCCCGCCATGCCTTGACGGCTGTTGAATCGCCCTTTGCGGGACGTCCAAGGCTCTCCTTGCCCCGGTGGGTAAGCCCGGTTGCGGCTAACGACGCTCGGGCGAGGGTCCGGCCTGCCGCGGTACGCTCGTTGATCCGGGCACGCTCCATGTCTGCTACCTGAGCCAATACGGCAACGATCAATTCGCCCACGCCCGGACCGATTGGGCCAAGGCCATTGACGTGCACGGTGACGCCCTTTTTAAGCAACGCCCGGATGGTGGTTTGTACGTCGATAGCGTCCCGGCCCAGACGGTCAACGGCGTAGACATGGATGGTGTCACCCTTGCGCACAAAGGCCAGCATCGCCGCGAACCCCGTACGATCAGCAGCCGGGATAGCTCCTGACACGCCTTCGTCCTTGAATTCGTCTTCGATCAGGCCAGCGTGGGTAAGCGCTGCCTTCTGAGATTTAATGGACTGGGACGAGTCGCTAACGCGGTAGTAAGCTATGTGGCTCATGGGCTAAATACTCTCAAGGTCAGAAGATAGATAGTTAATTATGACCTAGTTCATAACCACTGTCCATTATCTTTTGACCTAGGCGTGAGCGGTCGACTCGGGGTAGGTCGCAAGTTACAAGTTGTGAGCCTTTGATGTTCTGGCCTGATGAGCCGATGAACCCGGTCCCAACGCCTAGGGAAGCACTGATTTATTCTTCGGGCACTGGTTCCGTCTGCTAGCAAGACCTGAGACAATAACGGCACGCACACTACCGTCCAGTTGATCATGCAGAAGAGTTTTTCCGACCTTGA
>NZ_JAFCWM010000068.1:0-6894 GCF_049897565.1 Massilia sp. TWR1-2-2
TTGTCGATCTACTGGAATGAAACTGCTCATCGTCGCCTCGCTCATGCTTACTCATCGGTAGCTGCCATTTTACCGGCATGAGGATTTTATTTCGAGGACAAAGTCCGACAGGCTGCTAGCCTGCGGCAACGCAACGCAACGCTGGTGTCAGGTCTGACATTCGGACATTTTGCTGGGGTCAGGTCTGACAGAGGGGACAAACGGACATTTCTAGGCGAGCTCATCCGCAAGTCAATGTCTTAGGTGCACGACGCGCTCCGGGACCGGCCTCACGGGGCAATAATTCGCTCGAAAATGTCCGAATGTCAGACCTGACCCCAGCAATACCAGCAATATTTGCTAACGGCGCAGCGGGTCGAGCAGGCTGCGCAGGTCGTTGTGGTCGAGCTCGTACATCAGCGCCAGCAGTTCGCCCAGTTCGCCGCGCGGAAAACCTTCGCGCGCGAACCAGCCAAGATAGCGGCCAGGCAGCGCGGCCAGCTTGCACCCTTTGTATTTGCCGTATGGCATGTCGCGCGTCAGCAGCAGTTGCAGGTGTTCGGGTTTCATGCGCGCCACTCTAGCATGCGGGCGCGCTACAATTCCACGTAAAGGAGGGCAGCATGGATACCAAATTCAACCTCGAGCGCTTCGTCGAGGCGCAAGCATCCGTCTACAAGGAAGTTCTCGCCGAACTGAAGGCGGGCCGCAAGACGGGCCACTGGATGTGGTTCATCTTTCCGCAGATCGCCGGCCTCGGCACCAGCGCCAAGGCGCGCAAGTTCGCCATCGCCTCAGCCGACGAGGCTGCCGCGTACCTGGCCCACCCTGTGCTCGGCGCGCGCCTGCGCGAGTGCAGCGCGCTGGTCGCCGCCATCGACGACAAGGAGATCGGCGACATCTTTGGGGGCCCGGACGACATGAAATTTCATTCATCGATGACGCTGTTCGCCGAAATCGCACCCGACGAGGCGCTGTACCAGGACTGCATCAACAAGTTCTTCGACGGCGTGCCGGACGAGGCGACGCTCGACCGGCTTTAAGGGGGCACGAAACACAAATGACTCCCCCGCGATCGGTGGACGCGCAGGGCGACGTGCGCATGTAAGCGACAAATGAATGTTGTTGCGTATAATCTGCGGATTGTCAGTCTCACCTTCTTCAGAAAATCACATTTATGGCTTCTACCCCCGATAACATCAGCATGGCGGTGTTCTGCGATTTCGAAAACGTCGCACTCGGCGTCCGCGACGCAAACTACGAAAAATTCGACATCAAGCCCGTGCTCGAGCGCCTGCTCCTGAAGGGCAGCATCGTGGTCAAGAAGGCCTATTGCGACTGGGACCGCTACAAGGGGTTCAAGGCCACCATGCACGAAGCGAACTTCGAGCTGATCGAAATTCCGCACGTGCGCCAGTCCGGCAAGAACTCGGCCGACATCCGCCTGGTCGTCGACGCCCTCGACTTGTGCTACACCAAGTCGCACGTCAACACCTTCGTCATCATCTCGGGCGACTCCGACTTTTCGCCGCTGGTGTCGAAGCTGCGCGAAAATAACAAGCAGGTGATCGGCGTCGGCGTCAAGCAGTCGACCTCGGACCTGCTGGTGGCGAACTGCGACGAATTCATTTTCTACGACGACCTGGTGCGCGAAGTAAAGCGCGCCGCCGCCAAGCGCGACGAGCGCAAGGCGCAGCCGGCCGCGCAGGCAGCATCTCAGTCGAAGCGCGCACCGGACGAGAACAACAAGCGCAAGGAAGAACTCGAAGAGCGCAAGGCGAAGGCGATCGAGATGGTCGTCGAGATGTTCGACGCGCTCGTCTCCGAGCGCGGCGACAGTGGCAAGATCTGGGCGTCGCTGCTGAAGGATACCTTGAAGCGCCGCCGTCCCGATTTCAACGAGACCTACTTCGGCTTTCGCACCTTCGGCAACCTGCTCGAAGAAGCGCAGGCGCGCGGCCTGCTCGAATTCGGCCGCGACGAAAAATCCGGCGCCTACGTCTATCGCAGCGAGCGCCCGGCCGCCTCGTCACTGAGCGCCCAGGTCGAGCAGATGGCCAACGCCGCCGCCGCCATCACCTACGACGGCGACGACGCACCGGCCGACGAAGAAGCGCCGGCCCGCCAAGAGCAGGAACCGCGCCGCGGCCGTGGCCGTGGCGGTCGCACCGACTTCCGCGCGCCGGCGGCAGCCGCGCCCGAAATGGACGACGAGGCGCAGGAAGCAGACGTGTCGACGGCGGACGACGCCCAGGCAGCGCCGGCCGACGAGATCGTGGTGCCGCCTGAGCCGCGCCGCGGCCGTGGCCGAAATGGACGCACCGATTTCCGCGCGCCGGTCGCGGCGCCCGAAGCCGAGGAACAGCCCGAGCCGGCAGCACCGGCCGAGACGCCTTGGTGGGATGAGCCGACGCCGGTCATTCCCGAGGTGGAAGCCGATGGCAACAGCGCTGAATGGAACGACGAGTCGCCGTTCCCGCCGCCGGCAGTGGAAAAGCGCAGCAAGCCGCGCGCCGCCCGCAAGACGCCGGCCAAGAATCCCACCAAGAAGCTCGCCGACATCATCGCCCCGCCGCAGCCGGCGCCAGTCGAGGTCGAGGTCGAGGACGCCGGGCCGGCGCCGAAGGCTGCGCGCAAGCCGGCCGCCCGCAGCCGCCGTCCAGCCAAGCCAAAAGCGGCGCCCGACAACAGCTGACGATTTGCCGCTCAGCAGGACGCGCCGCGCGTTCCAAAATCAGTGCAAACTGCAGCTACGCGCCGCTGTCTAACAGTTGCCGGACCTGCAGATCTGATGAAGGAGTACGCCATGCGTTTGCTTCCTGGGCTGGGTTTGTCGCTTTTTATGCTCGTACAAGGGGCGCCCGCCGCGCCGCCGGCAGCCAATCATCCGATCATCGGCGTCTGGCAGCTGCTCGTCGCCGATGGCCGCTGCGCCGAGACGTACCGCTTCCGCAGCGACGGCACCACGCTCGTCACCAGCGCGCGCGAGGTGTCCGAGAGCGAGTTCATCATCCCCGCCACGCCGAGCGCGAAGGGCTTCTACAAGCTCGAAGACAAGATCGTCAAAGACAACGGCAAGCAGGACTGTTCCGGCGAAATCATGAAGGTGGGCACCAAGGTGACCAATTTCGTGCTGTTCCACCCGTCCGGCGAAATCTTCCTGATGTGTGCGTCTGAATCGACGGAAGCGTGCATCGGCCCGTTCGAGCGCGTGCGCGGCGAAGACATCTGAGCCGGGAGTGCCGGGCCGTAGCCTGCGGCCGGGGTTCGGTGTATTCTGCCGACCTGAACCGTCACTCTGCGGACCCCCATGTCGCCAGCGCTACTCTTCGCCATCCTGATCGCCTATTTCGTGCTGCTGCTCGGCGTCGCCTGGGCCACGTCGCGCAACGCCACCAACGACAGCTTCTTCATCGGCAACAAGAGCAGCAACTGGATGCTGGTCGCCTTCGGCATGGTCGGCACCACCTTGTCCGGCGCCACCTTCATCAGCGTGCCAGGCGCGGTCGGCCACGACGGCTTCGGCTACGCCCAGATCCTGATCGGCTACGTGTTCGGCTACATCGCCGTCGCTTTCATCTTGCTGCCGCTGTACTACCGCCTGAAACTGACGTCGATCTACCACTACCTCGACGTGCGCCTCGGCCGCCGCGCCTACCAGAGCGGCGCCGGTTTCTTCATCCTGTCGCGCCTGCTCGGCGCCACCGCGCGCCTGTACCTGGTGGTCAACATCTTGCAAGTCATCATTCTCGACAGCCTCGGCATCCCGTTCTGGCTGACCACCCTGGTCATCCTCGGCATGATCCTGGTCTACACCTACCAGGGCGGCGTCAAGACCATTGTCTGGACCGACACGCTGCAGACGACCTGCATGCTGATCGGCCTGGTCGCCTGCGTCGTGTTTTTACTCAACCGGCTCGACCTGTCGGTAGCCGAAAGCCTGGCGCAGATGGACGCGCGCGGCCTGTCGACCGTCTTCACCACCGCCGTCGACAGCCCCAGCTTCTACCTCAAGCAAATCGTCGCCGGCGCCTTCATCGTGCTGACGATGACGGGCATGGACCAGGAAATGATGCAGAAGACTATCTCCGTCAAGACGCTGGCCGATTCGCAAAAGAACCTGCTGAGCCTGACCGTGATCCTGGTCATCGTGCTGTCGCTGTTCCTGTTCCTCGGCGGCCTGCTGCACCTGTACGCGCCGATCGCCGGCGTGACCGCCACCGGCGACAAGCTGTTCCCGGCCATCGTCACCGGCCACCTGCCAGCGTCGGTGCAGATCATCTTCCTGATCGCGCTGGTGTCGGCGCTGTTCCCCAGCGCCGACGGCGCCATCACCGCGCTGACGTCGACGTTCTGCATCGACATCCTCGGCATCCAGCGGCGCGCCGACCTGTCCGAAGCGCAGCAGGTCAAGTTGCGCCAGCGCGTACACCTCGGTTTTGCCGCGCTGTTCCTGGCGCTGGTGCTGGTATTTAAGATGATCGACAACGCCAGCATGATCGGCGTGATCCTGAAGATTGCCGCTTACACGTATGGTCCCTTGCTGGGCCTGTTCGCCTTTGGCATCTTGACCAGCCGCACCTTGACCGACCCCCTGGTGCCGGTGGTGACCATCGGTGCACCGCTGATCTGCGCCTTGCTTGAGCTAAATCAGGCACACCTGTTGGGAAGTTATCGCCTCGGCCTTGAATTGCTGATGGTCAATGGCATATTGGTGTTTGCCGGATTGTGGGCAATTTCCCAGCCGCAAAAACTCGACGTAGTCGCCGCCACCGCATGACAAATCGACCAGCGCTTGCCGTTTTCGCTTACAGTGTGCGCTAGGTTTCAATAACTTTTCCGCCGGAGTGCCGATGTCCTTCAAACCCTTGTCTTCGCTGCGCCGCGGTGTTGGCGCGTTCTGGCGCGCGCTCGACGCCACCCGCCGCACGCTGTTCAACCTGCTGTTTTTGGCCTTCATCATCTTCATCCTGTGGGGCATGTTCGGCGGCGGCGTCAAGCCGCTCGGGCCGAAGACGGCGCTGGTAATCGACCTGAAGGGCATGCTCGTCGAGCAGAGCGCCGGCGGCCTGCGCGATTCGGTGATGGCCAGCGTGCGTGGCGACGTCAAGCGCACCGTCCAGCTGCGCGACGTGCTGACGGTGCTCGACGCCGCCGCCAAGGACGCCAGCATCGGCAGCGTGGTGCTGCTGCTCGAGGACATGGACGGCGCCGGCATGGCCATGCTCAACGACGTCGGCCACGCGGTCGACCGCGTCAAGGCGGCCGGCAAGCCCGTCATCGCCTGGGGTGGCGGCTACGACCAGAAACAGTACCTGCTCGCCTCGCACGCCAGCGAGGTCTACCTGCACCCGATGGGCATGGTGGCCATCAAGGGTTTCGGCCGCTACCGCAACTACTACCGCGACGCCCTCGACAAGCTCGGCGTGACGGTCAACCTGATGAAGGTCGGCACCTATAAAAGCTTCGCCGAGCCGTACATCGGCAACGGCCCGTCGGACGCCGCGCGCGAAGCCGAGGCGACGCTGTATGGCGCGCTGTGGGGCGCCTACACCGCCGACGTCGAGAAGAACCGCAAGCTCGCCGCCGGCGCCGTCACCGCCACCATCGACGACATGCCGCGCCTGCTCGACGCGGCCGGCGGCGACACGGCCAAGCTGGCGCTGGGCGCCAAGTTGGTCGACGGCCTGAAAACGCGCGACGAACTGCGCGCCATGATGATCAAGCGCGGCGCGCCTGACCTCGAAGGCAAGTCGTTCCGCCAGGTCGGCTTCGACGACTACCTGGCGCGCAACCGTCCGAAGGTGTTCGGCGACGCCGTCGCCGTGGTGGTGGCGTCGGGCGATATCACCGACGGCACCGCGGCGCCGGGCGCCATCGGCGGCCTGTCGACGTCGAACCTGATCCGCCGCGCGCGCGAGGACGATTCGGTCAAGGCGGTGGTGCTGCGCGTCGATTCGCCAGGCGGCAGCGCGTTCGGCTCGGAGCTGATCCGGCGCGAGCTGGAACTGACGCGCGCCGCCGGCAAGCCGGTGGTCGTCTCGATGGGCAACGTCGCCGCTTCCGGCGGTTACTGGATATCGCTGGCGGCCGACGAGGTGATCGCCGACCCGTCCACCATCACCGGCTCGATCGGCGTGTTCGCCATTTTGCCGACCGCCGAAAAGGTCGTCGACAAGCTTGGCATCCACACCGCCGGCACCACCACCACGTGGCTGGCCGACGCCTACAATCCGCTGCGACCGCTCGATCCGCGCTTCGGCCAGCTGGTCCAGAGCAGCATCAACCATATCTACAGCGAGTTCACCACCAAGGCGGCGGCGGCGCGCAAGACCACGCCGGCGGCCATCGACGCCGTCGGCCAGGGCCGCGTGTGGACCGGCACCCAGGCCAAGCAGCACGGCCTGGTCGACCGCCTCGGCAGCTACAACGACGCGCTGGCCTCGGCCGCGGTGCGCGCCAAGCTGCCGGCGGACTACCGCGTCACCTACATCGAGCGCGACAGCTCGCGCATCGAGCGCTTCCTCGGCTTGATGGGCGTGTCGGCGGCGCAGGCGATGACGTTCCAGGTCAAGCTCGGTCTGATGCCGTCAGGCCTGCCGGCGGCGGCCGTCACCGAAGTGACGCGCGAACTGGGCTGGCTCTCCGAGATGGCCGACGGCCGCAAGCCGTTCGGCGCCGTCACCCACTGCATGTGCGCGATGCCATGAATGGCGCCGTCAGCCTCGAGTTCATGGCCAGTGCAGCCGACACAGTTGTAGCAAGTTTGTAACGTCATGTAGCGCGCAGCTCCGATGCCGCGAGCTGACCACAGTGAGCGAAGTGAAGCGCAACTGCATGAGGGCAACCGAGTGTGGGAAGGAAGCGTGGAGCATAAATCATGAGCCGAGGGACACGAATCGCATAGAAGGCGCT
>NZ_JAFCWM010000069.1:0-1644 GCF_049897565.1 Massilia sp. TWR1-2-2
TATAACTAGCCTGACGATAACCTACTTTCACACTGGTTGCAGCACTATCATCGGCGTAATATCGTTTCACGGTCCTGTTCGGGATGGGAAGGGGTGGTACCGATTTACTATGGTCATCAGGCATAACTTGTACAAGCAACTGTCCCCTGTGGGGCGACAGCGCTTTGAATCTGGAAGAAGTATCGTTTCATATTACTTGGTAGCGATCGTCAATCACGACAAACACAACGCGTATTCTTATCTCTGTACCTGCTAAGGTTATAGGGACAAGCCGTACGGGCAATTAGTATCAGTTAGCTTAATGCATTACTGCACTTCCACACCTGACCTATCAACGTCCTGGTCTCGAACGACCCTTTAAAGAGCTCAAGGCTCTGGGAAATCTCATCTCAAGGCAAGTTTCCCGCTTAGATGCTTTCAGCGGTTATCTCTTCCAGACTTAGCTACCCGGCAATGCCACTGGCGTGACAACCGGTACACCAGAGGTCTGTCCACTCCGGTCCTCTCGTACTAGGAGCAGCCCCCTTCAAATTTCCAACGCCCACGGCAGATAGGGACCAAACTGTCTCACGACGTTTTAAACCCAGCTCACGTACCACTTTAAATGGCGAACAGCCATACCCTTGGGACCGGCTACAGCCCCAGGATGTGATGAGCCGACATCGAGGTGCCAAACTCCCCCGTCGATATGAACTCTTGGGAGGAATCAGCCTGTTATCCCCAGAGTACCTTTTATCCGTTGAGCGATGGCCCTTCCATACAGAACCACCGGATCACTATGTCCTACTTTCGTACCTGCTCGACTTGTCAGTCTCGCAGTTAAGCACGCTTATGCCATTGCACTATCAACACGATGTCCGACCGTATCTAGCGTACCTTCGAACTCCTCCGTTACACTTTAGGAGGAGACCGCCCCAGTCAAACTGCCTACCATGCACTGTCCCCGATCCGGATAACGGACCAAGGTTAGAACCTCAAACAAACCAGGGTGGTATTTCAAGGTTGGCTCCACGATGACTGGCGTCACCGCTTCAAAGCCTCCCACCTATCCTACACAGATTGGTTCAAAGTCCAATGCAAAGCTACAGTAAAGGTTCATGGGGTCTTTCCGTCTAGCCGCGGGTAGATTGCATCATCACAAACATTTCAACTTCGCTGAGTCTCGGGAGGAGACAGTGTGGCCATCGTTACGCCATTCGTGCAGGTCGGAACTTACCCGACAAGGAATTTCGCTACCTTAGGACCGTTATAGTTACGGCCGCCGTTTACTGGGACTTCAATCAAGAGCTTGCACCCCATCATTTAATCTTCCAGCACCGGGCAGGCGTCACACCCTATACGTCCACTTTCGTGTTTGCAGAGTGCTGTGTTTTTATTAAACAGTCGCAGCCACCAGTTTATTGCAACCCTTTCACCCTCATGGAGTAAACCAATCAAGCTACCGGGGCGTACCTTTTCCCGAAGTTACGGTACCAATTTGCCGAGTTCCTTCTCCCGAGTTCTCTCAAGCGCCTTAGAATACTCATCTCGCCCACCTGTGTCGGTTTGCGGTACGGTCTCGTATGACTGAAGCTTAGAGGCTTTTCTTGGAACCACTTCCGATTGCTTCGAAACCTAGGTTTCTGGTCTCAACCCCTTGAATTA
>NZ_JAFCWM010000069.1:1739-3394 GCF_049897565.1 Massilia sp. TWR1-2-2
GAATTGCGCGCCCGGATTTGCCTAAGCGCCTTCTATGAGTCAAGAACCGGGACATCCAACACCCGGACAACCTTCCGCGATCCGTCCCCCCATCGCATCATACGACGGTGCAGGAATATTAACCTGCTTCCCATCAGCTACGCATCTCTGCCTCGCCTTAGGGGCCGACTCACCCTGCTCCGATGAACGTTGAACAGGAAACCTTGGGCTTACGGCGTGGAGGCTTTTCACCCCCATTATCGCTACTCATGTCAGCATTCGCACTTCTGATACCTCCAGCATCCTTTACAAGACACCTTCGCAGGCTTACAGAACGCTCTCCTACCATATGGAACTCGTTATAAATAACAAGCTCATATCCGCAGCTTCGGTGACTGGCTTAGCCCCGTTACATCTTCCGCGCAGGACGACTCGATCAGTGAGCTATTACGCTTTCTTTAAATGATGGCTGCTTCTAAGCCAACATCCTGACTGTTTTAGCCTTCCCACTTCGTTTTCCACTTAGCCAATCTTTGGGACCTTAGCTGGCGGTCTGGGTTGTTTCCCTCTTGACGCCGGACGTTAGCACCCGACGTCTGTCTCCCAAGCTCGCACTCATCGGTATTCGGAGTTTGCAATGGTTTGGTAAGTCGCAATGACCCCCTAGCCATAACAGTGCTCTACCCCCGATGGTGATACTTGAGGCACTACCTAAATAGTTTTCGGAGAGAACCAGCTATTTCCAAGTTTGTTTAGCCTTTCACCCCTACCCACAGCTCATCCCCTAATTTTTCAACATTAGTGGGTTCGGACCTCCAGGGCGTGTTACCGCACCTTCATCCTGGCCATGAGTAGATCACTTGGTTTCGGGTCTACACCCAGCGACTGTCGCCCTGTTCGGACTCGATTTCTCTACGGCTTCCCTATACGGTTAACCTTGCCACTGAATGTAAGTCGCTGACCCATTATACAAAAGGTACGCAGTCACGGAACAAGTCCGCTCCTACTGTTTGTATGCACACGGTTTCAGGATCTATTTCACTCCCCTTCCGGGGTTCTTTTCGCCTTTCCCTCACGGTACTGGTTCACTATCGGTCGATTACGAGTATTTAGCCTTGGAGGATGGTCCCCCCATATTCAGACAGGATTTCTCGTGTCCCGCCCTACTTGTCGCACGCTTAGTTCCACACATCGCATTTCGTATAAGGGGCTATCACCCTCTATGGCCGGAGTTTCCAATCCGTTCTACTATGCGTCATGCTAAAACGTGCAGGCTCTTCCCATTTCGCTCGCCACTACTTTGGGAATCTCGGTTGATTTATTTTCCTGCAGCTACTTAGATGTTTCAGTTCGCCGCGTTCGCTTTGCATACCTATGTATTCAGTATGCAATGACCTAAAAGGCCGGGTTACCCCATTCGGAAATCTGCGGATCAAAGTGTGTTTGCTCACTCCCCGCAGCTTATCGCAAGCTACTACGTCCTTCATCGCCTGTAATCGCCAAGGCATCCACCATGTGCACTTATTCGCTTGTCCCTATAACGTTAGCCTCTCAGCCGACTAAGCCGAAAGACGTTACAGAGATAAGAGTACAGCGTTGTTGTTTGTTGCGATTTACAATCACTACCCATCAAACCGTCTGTCGACGATTCGATTAAAACTTTACTTCTTCCAGAT
>NZ_JAFCWM010000069.1:3485-5521 GCF_049897565.1 Massilia sp. TWR1-2-2
AAAGACCAAACCTAAACCCAGTGGCTTACGTTTGTACTTTCAAGATTCGTAGAGTGGTGGAGGATGACGGGATCGAACCGACGACCCCCTGCTTGCAAAGCAGGTGCTCTCCCAGCTGAGCTAATCCCCCAATTCAATCAAACAAAAGTAAAAACCTACTTTTGTTTGGAGTCAGGTAAAAACCCCTGGCGGAGCCAGATGATTTTTACAGGGACTGCTACGTGTCTGGTAGGGCTGGTTGGACTCGAACCAACGACCCCCGCGTTATCAACACGGTGCTCTAACCAGCTGAGCTACAGCCCCAAATGCTGTTCTTCTTGTTCAACAGTCGATAAGAGTGGACGCTCAATGAATCGGTATCTCTACCTGTGCAACTCTAGAAAGGAGGTGATCCAGCCGCACCTTCCGATACGGCTACCTTGTTACGACTTCACCCCAGTCACGAATCCTACCGTGGTAAGCGCCCTCCTTGCGGTTAAGCTACCTACTTCTGGTAAAACCCGCTCCCATGGTGTGACGGGCGGTGTGTACAAGACCCGGGAACGTATTCACCGCGACATGCTGATCCGCGATTACTAGCGATTCCAACTTCATGTAGTCGAGTTGCAGACTACAATCCGGACTACGATACACTTTCTGGGATTAGCTCCCCCTCGCGGGTTGGCGGCCCTCTGTATGTACCATTGTATGACGTGTGAAGCCCTACCCATAAGGGCCATGAGGACTTGACGTCATCCCCACCTTCCTCCGGTTTGTCACCGGCAGTCTCATTAGAGTGCTCTTTCGTAGCAACTAATGACAAGGGTTGCGCTCGTTGCGGGACTTAACCCAACATCTCACGACACGAGCTGACGACAGCCATGCAGCACCTGTGTTACGGCTCTCTTTCGAGCACGCCTCGATCTCTCGTGGCTTCCGTACATGTCAAGGGTAGGTAAGGTTTTTCGCGTTGCATCGAATTAATCCACATCATCCACCGCTTGTGCGGGTCCCCGTCAATTCCTTTGAGTTTTAATCTTGCGACCGTACTCCCCAGGCGGTCTACTTCACGCGTTAGCTGCGTTACCAAGTTAATTAAAACCCGACAACTAGTAGACATCGTTTAGGGCGTGGACTACCAGGGTATCTAATCCTGTTTGCTCCCCACGCTTTCGTGCATGAGCGTCAATCTTGACCCAGGGGGCTGCCTTCGCCATCGGTGTTCCTCCACATCTCTACGCATTTCACTGCTACACGTGGAATTCTACCCCCCTCTGCCAGATTCTAGCCTTGCAGTCTCCATCGCAATTCCCAGGTTGAGCCCGGGGATTTCACGACAGACTTACAAAACCGCCTGCGCACGCTTTACGCCCAGTAATTCCGATTAACGCTTGCACCCTACGTATTACCGCGGCTGCTGGCACGTAGTTAGCCGGTGCTTATTCTTCAGGTACCGTCATTAGTGCGGGATATTAGCCCACACCGTTTCTTCCCTGACAAAAGAGCTTTACAACCCGAAGGCCTTCTTCACTCACGCGGCATTGCTGGATCAGGCTTTCGCCCATTGTCCAAAATTCCCCACTGCTGCCTCCCGTAGGAGTCTGGACCGTGTCTCAGTTCCAGTGTGGCTGGTCGTCCTCTCAGACCAGCTACTGATCGATGCCTTGGTAGGCCTTTACCCCACCAACTAGCTAATCAGATATCGGCCGCTCCAGGAGCACGAGGTTCTTGCGAATCCCCCGCTTTCATCCTTAGATCGTATGCGGTATTAGCGCAACTTTCGCTGCGTTATCCCCCACTCCAGGGCACGTTCCGATATATTACTCACCCGTTCGCCACTCGCCGCCAGGTTGCCCCGCGCTGCCGTTCGACTTGCATGTGTAAGGCATGCCGCCAGCGTTCAATCTGAGCCAGGATCAAACTCTTCAGTTCAATCTTGTTTGTTGCCATTTCTGGCACTACCATTGCTGGTAGGTCGCTCACTCAAAATACTGACAGGCCACTTCTTGCGAAGCGCCTATATTTCTTCTTTGTGAACATTTGATAATTTAAGTTTT
>NZ_JAFCWM010000070.1:0-5389 GCF_049897565.1 Massilia sp. TWR1-2-2
AACATCAAGCGAATGAACGCATTGAACATGGCCTGAAGTGTCCAAAGGGAGGCGATCGCTGAAAAAAGACCGCACCAGTATCCGCGAAAGGCGCCGGAACGTCCATTTCGGTGACCAACACGGTCGGCGATTAAAAAAATAACGCCAACTCCGCAGAAACGTCACGCGCAACAAGCGCAAAACTTCAAGTCCGACAGGCTGCTAGGCGGTGGCGGTGGTGCGGCCGACCATCAGGCGCTCGCCGTCGCGCAGCATGCGGGCAAATTCGACCGCCGTCACCGCCGGACTGAACAGGTAGCCCTGCAGCTGGTCGCAGCCAAGGTCGCGCAGGAAGGCCATCTGCTCAGGCGTCTCGACACCTTCGGCGACGATCTCCTGGCGCAGCTGCTGCGCCATCGTCACGATCGCGCGGGCGATGGCGCAGTCGTTCTCCTCGTCGGGCAAGCCGATGACGAACGAGCGGTCGATCTTGAGCGTACTGATCGGGAATTTCTTCAGGTAGGCCAGGCTCGAGTAGCCAGTGCCGAAGTCGTCCAGCGCCAGCGCCAGGCCCATCGCCACCAGCTCGTTCATGATGGCGATGACGTTGTCGGCGCCGCCCACCAGCAGGCTCTCGGTGATCTCGAGCATGATCTGCTCGGGCAGCACGCCGTGGCGGTCCAGTACGGCCAGGATGCGCGACGGCAGGCGCCGGTCGAACTGGCGCGCCGACAGGTTCACCGCCACCGGCGGCATCGCCAGGCCGGCATCCTTCCACGCGCGGATCTGGCGGCACGCTTCTTCCAGCACCCAGCCGCCGATCTCGAAAATCAGGCCGGTTTCTTCGGCCAGCGGGATGAATTCGGCCGGCGACACCATGCCGCGCTCGGGATGGCGCCAGCGCACCAGCGCTTCGGCGCCGACGATGCGCCCGCTGCGCAGGCTCACCTTCGGCTGGTAGTGCAGCTCGAGCTGCTCGTTCACCAGCGCGGCGCGCAGCTCGGTTTCGAGGCGCAGGTGGTCCTTCGCGCGCTGGTCCATCTCCTCGCTGTAGAACAGGAAGCGGTCGTCCGAACCCGGCTCCACCTTGGCCATCGCCACTTCAGCGTAGCGCATCAGCGAGGCGGTGTCGGTGCTGTCTTCGAGATAAACGCCGATGCCGATGTGGGCGCCGACGCGCAGGCTGTGCGCGCCGACGACGATCGGCTGCGCCAGCGTGGCGAGCAGCTTCTGGGCGACGATGCCGGCGTGCTCGCGCTTTTCGATGCGCGGCAGCGCGACGGCGAACTTGCTGCCGTCGATGCGCGCGAGGATGTCGGCGTCGCGCAAGGCGAGGCGGAACGAGCGGCCGATCTCCGACAGTAGCTGGCTGGCGATGTCGTGGCCGAGCGTGTCGCTGACGGCGCCGATGCGGTCCACTTCAATGACCAGCAGCGCGCCGTATTCGTTGTCGCGCCGCGCTTCGCTGAGCATCTGGTCGACCAGGTGGTTGAACAGGCTGCGGTTCGGCAGCCCGGTCAGGCTGTCGTAGTTGGCCATGCGCTGCATGCGCGCTTCGGCGTCCTTGTGCACGGTGATGTCGGAAAACAGCGAGAAGGTGTGGGTAATGTCGCCGACGGCGTCGCGCACCACGCTGATCGTCACCGACTGCGGGAACAATTCGCCGTTCTTGCGCTTGCCGACGATCTCGCCGCGCCACGGGCCGTGCCCCCGCATCGCGGCGCGCACCTTGGCGTGCAGCTCGGCGTCGTGCACGCCGGAGCGCAGCAGGTCGGGCGTCTGGCCGATCGTCTCGGCCTGCGTGTAGCCGGTGATGCGGGTAAAGGCGCCGTTGATCGAGACGATGCGCTCGCGCGCGTCGGTGATCAGCACGCCCTGGTCGCTGTCTTCGATGATGCGCGCGTGCAGATGCACCTTGTCCTGCTCGCTGAGGGGCTCGGCCAGCGGCGCCATCCGCACGCGCATGCCGGCCGCTTCGCCACCGTCGTCAAAGATCATCGACAGCGACATCGCCACGCGGATCACGTCGCCGCTCTTCTTGCGGCGGCTGACTTCGACGAGCGCGCCGCCCTGCTCCGTGCACAGCAGGGCCAGGTCCGGATCGTCGCCACTGTCGGTTTCGAGAAACAGCGCGTGGCGGCCGAGCGCCTCCTCGCACGTGTAGCCGAACAGTTCCTCGGCGGCGCTGTTCCAGCCGGTCAGGTAGCCGGCCAGGTCGAGCGCCAGCTCGGCGGAGTCAACCCTGGCCTGGGCGACGGCCGGCGCCGTGCCTGCTGCGACCTGCGCGATGGCCAGCATGGCCTCCAGCTCGGCCAGCGTGGCCGCCAGCGCCGTGCCCTGCAGCGAGCGCGCCGCACGCGCCAGTGCCACACAGCGGTCGAGCGCCGATTCACCCATTCGACGGGCCCTGGCTCTCGCGCAGCGCGCCCTGCATCCAGCTGGCCGCGTCGACGATCGCCTGGTTGAATTCTTCGTGCGCGATCTGCAGCGCGTGCAGCTGCGCGGCGACGCCATCGAGGTCGCCCCGCTCGGCCGTCTCGAACAGCATCAGCAAGGCGCCGAGGTCGCCCTCGCGCCGCAGCAGCGCCGCGTGCACCGCTTCGCCCAGCGCCAGCGGCGCCAGCACTTCGGTCAGCGGAATGCCGAATAACACGCCGAGCAGCGAAAACATGCCGGTCATGAAGCCCTGCTCCTGGGTGTTCTTGTCGAGCCCTCGCGACTTGGCCAGCAGTTCGAGCGCGCGCGAACGCATCGCCACGCGCGCGAGCAGCATCGCCGAGCGCTCGTCGTTCTGGCGCGCGGCGAACAGCATCAGGTTGAGCCAGCGCCGCAGCTGCTGGCGCCCGAGGATCAGCAGCGCCTGCGAAAAGCTGGTGATGCGCCGGCCGGTGCCCATGCCGAGCGAATTGACCAGCCGCAGCAGGTTGTACGACAGGGTCGGGTCGCGCCGCAGCAGCGTTTCGATTTCGTGGGTGTCGGCGTCGGCGGCGACCAGCTGCACCATCTGCAGCGCGTGTGCGCGCGACGCCGCTTGCGCGCCGGTGGCCTTGGCCGGCGGCGCCATGCACCAGTTGCCATCGACCCACTTGGCGGCGGGCGGCAGGAAGTCGCTGGAAAGGCGTTCGTCGGCGCGGCACAATGCGCCGGCCGGCATCTCGCGCCAGCCGGCCCGCTGGCAGGCGGCGGCGAGCTGCGCATCGGCGAGCAGAGGGTAATAGCACGCCAGGCTGCCGGCCAGGCCGCGGAGCGGCTCGCCCTCGGCTTGCGCCAGTACCGACGCGAGCTCGCCCGCGCCGACTTCGATCAGCAGGCCCGATGGCTTACCGTTTCGCGCTGCCAAGACATGAAAAAACAGCAGCGCAGCGGATGTCGAAGAAGTCATTGTTTGCTTGCCAAATCAATACAGTCAGAAGCTATGTTACCCCGAAAGTATTGGTTTAAGCCAACATTCCGAATGCGTTTGTGCACATCTTGTCAGTCAGATACGATTGTTTCCGCGCTCGC
Organism: Massilia sp. TWR1-2-2; assembly: GCF_049897565.1. Lineage (NCBI taxonomy): Bacteria > Pseudomonadati > Pseudomonadota > Betaproteobacteria > Burkholderiales > Oxalobacteraceae > Massilia > Massilia sp. TWR1-2-2. Next base: position 3,484 of record NZ_JAFCWM010000070.1, read on the forward strand.
CGCGCCAGGTAACGATTGGCACAGGGTGGCGAACAGGCCGGCGCGCTGCATGCGCTCGCGCCACCAGCGTAGCGCGGCGCCGTCGTCGCCGCTGCGCCAGGCGACGTAAAACGTCTCGGCCGCGCGCGCTTCCTCGACCGGTTTTTCGACCAGCAGCCCGGCGGCGATGGCAGCGCGCGCACACGGCTCGGGCAGGAAACCGAAGCCGAGGCCCGCCAGTTGTAACTGGTACTTCAGCTGCATGGTCGGCACCGTCAGCGCGTCCTGGCCGAGCAGCAGGCCGACCGTGCGCGGCGCCATGTTGCGCGCCGAGTCGGCAACGACGATGGCGCGCTGGTCTTGCAGGTCGACGCGACCGAGCGGCCGGTCCCACGCCGCCAGCGGGTGAGCGGGCGCCACGGCGAACACGAAACGCATCTGCCCGATCGGGCGCACGACGTAGCCGCCGCCTGCCGGTCCTTCGCCGGCCACGCCGACGAGCAGGTCGACGCGCCGGTCGAGCAGCGCTTCCCACGGGCCCGACAGCGTCTCCTGCACCAGGCGCAAGCGCGTTCGCGGCGCCGCCTGGTAGAACGCGGCGATATCGCTTGAGAGCGCCAGCGGCGAAAACATCGAATCCATGCAGATCGCCAGTTCGGTCTCCCAGCCGGACGCTACCCGCTTGACGCGCTGTTCCAGGTCGAGCGCGGCCTTGAGCAGGTAGCGCCCTTCCTTGAGCAGTTCGCGCCCGGCGGCCGTCAGGACGATGCGCGGACCGTTGCGCTCGAACACTTGCAGCCCGAGGGCGTCTTCGAGCTTGCCGACGGTGTAGGAAATGGTCGACGGCACCTTATACAGTTCCTGCGCCGCCTTGGCGAAGGAACCGCGGCGGTCGATGGCGTCGACAATCTGCAGGGCATCCAGGCTCAGTTTTAGCATTCGAAATTTTCGATCATAGAGTTCGATATTTTCCGTTTTTCAAATCATCGCCAGGGGAATATACTGGATTCGTCGGTGCAGCAGGTACATCGAAATTATCGCACACTCACCATAACGAAACGGAGTCCATCGTGTTAGAAGTTCGTAAAAGCCACCATCGCGGCGACGCCAACCACGGCTGGCTGCAATCGAAGCATACGTTCTCGTTTGGTGACTATCGCGATCCGGAGCACACTGGCTTCGGCCCGCTGCTGGTCATCAATGAAGACCGTGTGGCGCCAGGCCAGGGTTTCGGCACCCACGGCCACCGCGACATGGAGATCATTTCGTACGTGCTCGACGGCGCGCTCGAACACAAGGACAGCATCGGCACCGGTTCCGTGCTGCATTATGGCGACGTCCAGCGCATGAGCGCCGGCAGCGGCGTGCGCCACAGCGAGTTCAACGGGTCGAAAACCGAGCCGGTGCATTTCCTGCAGATCTGGATCCAGCCGAACGTGACCGGCATCGATCCGGGCTACGAGGAAAAGCACTTCGCGCCGGAAACGAAGCGCGGCCAGATGCGCCTGGTGGCGTCGAGCGACGGGCGCGACGGCTCGGTGCTGATCCACCAGGACGCGGCGATCTATGCCGCCATCCCGGCGCCTGGCGACGTGCTCGAGCATCCGCTGAGCGCCGGCCGCACCGCCTACGTCCACGTGGTCCGCGGCCAGGTCAGCGTCAACGGCGTATCGCTCGAGTCCGGCGACGCGTTGAAGATCCGCGCCGAGACGTCGATCCGGCTGGAAGAAGCGCTCCGCGCCGAAGTGCTGGTGTTCGACCTGCCGTACTAAGTGGACCGGTACTAAGTGGACCGGTACCAAGTCGACCGGGGTCAGACCCTAATGCCGCTAAGTTAAGCTTTAGTCGCATTTTCTTGTTGTAAACTTTCGGCCGAAGTGTTAACTTTCTGGCTGATGCTGTCCGATGCCCTCCCACTGGTTATTGA
>NZ_JAFCWM010000071.1:0-4244 GCF_049897565.1 Massilia sp. TWR1-2-2
ACGCTGGCTCAGCGATACACTCGAAAAGCTGCCCACCTGCCCGAACAGCAAGATCGACTCCTTGCTACCGTTTGCACAGTCTACCCAGTCGTAAACCGCATTCATAGGTGGGTGGGCCGAACGCTTACTGTGTTCTAGCCATTAACCCTATAACCATCGTGCTCGACATTGGCGAACCCGACTGCCCGCGGAGGCGGGAGCCCCTACCATCCATGCGTAGCCATGGAAATCTTTAGACGCTGCGGAGCATCTTCTCGATGGCGTCGAGGTCGACCGGCTTGGTCAGGTGCAGGTCGAAGTCGGCGTCGCTGGTGCGCCGGCGGTCGGCCTCGCCACCCCAGCCGGTCAACGCCACCAGCAAGGGCTGGTCGAGGCGGCGGTCGTTGCGGATCGCCCGCGCGACGTCGTAGCCGTTGATGCCGGGCATGCCGATATCGAGAAATACCACCTGCGGGCAGAAGTCGAGCACCGCGCCGAGCGCGGCGCGGCCGTCGTTGGCCACTTGCGCCGAGTGCCCAAGCAGCTCGAGCAGCGCCGACAAGGTGTCGGCGGCGTCGCGGTTGTCGTCGACCACCAGCACCCGCACGCTGTGCATCTGCGCGGCCGGCGCCGCAACCGCCAGCACCGCTTCGGCGGCGGCCGCCGCATCGAGCGGCAGGCGCACGGTAAACACGCTGCCGTGGCCCGCGCCGGCGCTGTCGGCGACGACGCTGCCGCCGTGCAGCTCGACTAGGCTGCGCAGCAGCGACAGGCCAATCCCCAGGCCGCCGTGGGCGCGGTTGCAGTCGGCGCCGACCTGGTTGAACAGGCCGAACACTTCCTGCAGCGATTCGGCGGCGATGCCGATGCCGTTGTCGGCCACGCTGATCATGGCGTCGGCGCCGTCGCGGCGCGCCACCAGCGCGATGGTGCCGCCGCGCGGGGTGTACTTGGCGGCGTTGTTCAACAGGTTGTTGACCACCTGCATTACGCGGGTGGCGTCGGCAAACAGCGGCAGCGCTTCGCCGGCCACTTCCACCTTCAGGCGGTGATGGTGCTCGTCGATCATCGGCAGCGACGTCTCGATGGCAGCGTCGAGCACCGACTTCAGGTCGACCTGCGCCTGCTTGAGCGCCACCTGGCCGCGCGTGATGCGGGCGATGTCGAGCAGGTCGTCGACCAGTTCGACCATGTGCCCGAGCTGGCGCTCCATCACGTCGACTACGCGCGCGGTGGCGTCCGGATTGCCGCGCGACAGGCGCAGCACCTGCAGCCCGCTGCGCAAGGGCGCCAGCGGATTGCGCAATTCGTGCGCCAGCGTGGCGAGAAAATCGGTCTTGCGGCGGTCGGCGGCGGTCAGGTCGGCGGCCACGCGCTGCGCCTCGGCTTCGGCCCGTTTGCGCCCGGTGATGTCGGCAAACAGCAGTGCCACCTTGCGGCTGTCGGCGGCGCCGACGCGCGTTGCATACACGTCGAACCAGCGGTTCATCGCCTTCGCTTCGTTGACGAAGCGGACCGGCTCGCCCGTGCTGGCGACGCGCCCGTACGTTTCGAACCAGTGCCGATCGTGTCGGGGCACCATGTCGAGGACGGTCTTGCCGACTGCGTCCGTGAGCCCGGTGTGCTGCACGAAGGCGCTGTTCATTTCCAGGAAGCGGTAGTCGCACGGCTTGCCGGATGGGTCGTACAGCATCTCGATGATGCACACGCCTTCGTCGATCGCCTCGAACAGCGTGCGGTAACGCTCCTCGCTGTCGCGCAGTTCGGCCTTGGTGCTCAGTTCGCGCGTGATGTCGAGCACCACGCCGCGCAGCCGTTCCGGCTCGCCTGAACTGTCGTACAGCACTTCGCCGCGCGCCAGCACCTGCCGGTAACGCCCGTCGGCGCCGCGCACCCGCAACGTCGACGCATACGGCTCGCCGCTGGCGATGGCGCGGCGGATGTCGGCGGCGTGGCCGATGACGTCGTCCGGGTGCAGCTTGGCATAGTAGGCGCTTACCGGGCCTTGCGCGGCCGACTCAGGCGACATGTCGAACAGCCGCGCCATCGCGGCGTCGGTGGTCACGCAATCATGCTTCAGATCCACGCTCCAGCTGGCCAGTTCGGCGGCGTCGCCGGCCAGCGCGGCAGAAACGGCCTGGTCGGGAGTTTTCATCGTGTCAACATAGCACGCAGCGCGCGTTGAAAAGGTTGCTCATTGTACACAGGAGGGCCCAACAGCCGCGACTGTATCGCGCTGACAACAGTGCTCAGGCGCGCCGCTTCAGCTGCTGCGGGCGTTGCGCCAGCGCCGGCGCGGGCCCGGCGGTACCGGCCAGCGCGACCACGGCGGCGTTCTTGCGCGGCGCCGCCGTCAGCGTGAAAATGCCGACCGCGCGCGACAGTTCGCCGGCCTGCTGGCGCATCGACGCGGCGGCCGCGGCCGCTTCTTCGACCAGCGCGGCGTTCTGCCGGGTGACCTGGTCGATTTGCGCCAGCGCGGCGTTAACGTCGACGATGCCGTCGAGCTGTTCGCCGCTGGCGGCGGCGATGTCGCTGACGATGCTGCTGACGCGCCCGATGCTGGCGACGATGTCGGCCATGGTGCGGCCGGCTTCGCCGACCAGTCTGGCGCCAGCGTCGACTTCGCTGGCCGAGTCGCCGATCAGGCGCTTGATGTCGTGCGCCGCCGCCGCCGAGCGTTGCGCCAGCGTGCGCACTTCGGCGGCCACGACGGCAAAGCCGCGGCCCTGTTCGCCGGCGCGCGCCGCTTCCACGGCGGCGTTGAGCGCCAGGATGTTGGTCTGGAACGCGATCGAATCGATGACGCCGACGATGTCGGCGATCTTGCGCGAGCCGGCATTGATCGACTCCATCGTCGTCACCACCTGCGCCACCACCGCGCCGCCCTGGCCGGCCAGGGTCGACGCCGACAGCGCCAGCGTCTCGGCCAGCCGGGCGCTTTCGGCGTTCTGGCGCACCGCGCCGGTGATCTGTTCCATCGACGCGGCGGTTTCTTCCAGCGTGCCGGCCTGCTGTTCGGTGCGGTTTGACAGGTCCTCGTTGCCGGCGGCGATCTCGCTGGCGGCCTGGCCGATCGTGTCGGTGCCGCCGCGCACCTGGCCGACGATGCGCGCGAGACTGTCGTTCATGTCCTTGAGCGCCGCCGACAGCTGGCCGACTTCATCTTTGCTGCGCACCTCGATCCTGCTGCTGAGGTCGCCCGAGGCGACCGTGCGCGCCACCTTGACCGCGTGGCGGATCGGCGCGACGATGCCGCGCGTGATGAACCAGGCCGTCAGCATCGACAGCGCGCCACCGAGCAAGCCGAGCGCGATCATCGCCTTGCTCGCGAAGCTGGCGCTGTCGACGGCATGCTCGCCGGCCGCGTGCATCAGGCCAGACTGGAAAGCGACGAGCGCGTCGATGGCGTCGAGGTAAGCCTGTTGTTTGGCCGCCATGGCGGTGACCAGCAGCGCGCCGGCCTGGTCTTTCTGGCCGGTGCGCGCCAGCTTGACCACCTGATCGCGTTCGGTGGCGAAGGCGGCGCCGGTGGCGCCGATGCGCCCATGCAAGGCTTGCGCCTGCGGCAGCGACCACCTGGCGCCGAGCTGATTGAGTTCGCGCGCCGCGTCGGCGCCGAGCTGGTCGACCGCGTCGAGCGCGGCGCCGGCGGTCGCGCCGTCGCCCAGCAGCAAGGCGTTGCGCAGGTGGCGCGACTGGCGCTCGAGCGTGCCCTTGATGCCATTGAGTTCACTGACGCGCTGGTAGTGCTGGTTCAGCGTGACGTCGATGTCGGCGCTGATCATGGCCAGCCGCGACGCGCCGACCGCGACCACCACCGCCAGCAGCGCGATGGTAAGCGCGAAGCTGAGATTGAGGCGTTGTCCGATTTTCAGGTCTGAAATGTTCATTGCGTGTCCCATTCACAATCATTTGCTGGATTTACGGTGCAAAGATTCTAACGTTAATAATTATGAACGTGAAGAAATATTTATAAAATGTAACTTTAGCGCTACTCAGTCATTACGTTAGACCTCAGCGGCTCGGAGCAAGTTCAATCTCCCGACTCGCGGCGTCATGGCCGGCTAAAGCGGCACGCGAGAAAATGCCTGGCTGGCAGTCAGGCCGGCGACGCCGAGCAGCAGCACGCCGGTGGCGCGCGCCACTAGCCTGAATTTTGCATAAAAAAGGGCAAGAATGCCGTAAGTGATTGATAAAATGTGAGTTATCGAGAAACACAATTTACAACACGAACACCACCTTGCCCGATATGAATTCTACCC
>NZ_JAFCWM010000072.1:0-4040 GCF_049897565.1 Massilia sp. TWR1-2-2
CGACGCGTTCTTTCCACAGCGCTTCGCGTTCGATATTTGCCATTCCTATCTCCTTTTCAAAACCGGAGTATGGCTAGGTGGAATTGGCAATGGAAGGTGGGTGGACTGGACGCTTACGCCAAGGCCGCCACGAGCCACGCTGCTTTTTTTTGTCTGGAGAAAGACGACAGCGACGTGGACATCGCAAGCGCGGATTAGATCGGGCCCGCGCGTTGAGCGGCACTAAATCGGCTACCGGGTGGGCGCTCAAAATGGGTGTTTCAGGAGGCGATATGGCGACAGATCAACCACAAAACCCCGGCGACCAGGCGCCGCCGGCCGCGCCAGGCACCGGCGAAGCGGTCTGCGACGTCTGCAAGGGCACCGGCAAAGTCGACGGCAAGGAATGTGAGAACTGCGGGGGCACAGGGAAAGTCATCGAGGGCATCGGCGGTGGCTAAATGACGATGACCTCCTCGACAACAGCGATCAAGGGATTTCCTACGTCGGCCGGGGTCTGGCTTGGCCTCGGCTTGGGCGGCTTCTTCGATCGCATCGTCCTGCACCAGATCTTGCAGTGGCATCACATGCTGACCAGCGCCGGCTACCCGGCAAATAGCGTCGAGAAACTGAAGGTCAACACCTTCTAAGACGGCATGTTTCACGCGTCGACCTACATCTTTGTCGCGATTGGCCTCGCCATCCTGTGGCGCGCGGCGCGCCGGCCCCACCTGCCGTGGTCGGGAAAAATGCTGGCGGGCTCGATGTTGATGGGCTTCGGCATATTTAACGTGGTGGAGGGCATCGTCAACCATCACATCCTGCAGGTTCACCACGTCAACGAAACAGTGCCGGTTGACCAGTAAATCTATTGGGACGTCGGTTTCCTGCAGTTGGGCGCCGCCATGTTGATTGGCGGCCGCCTGCTGCTCAGCGCCGGCAAACGTGACACGGCCGCACCTCCATAGCTAACGCGTCATCACCGTCTACCATGGCTCCCAGCTGCGCCACCTTCGAGCGCGGCTGGGTCCACACTGGTATCCGCCCGCGTTCCCCCCGAATGCCGGTGCTGACGGATGGCCAGTGTGGCCCAGTTCGAAAATTACTCCAGGGCTCGAACGCATTTGCATGCGCAGTTTTTGAACCCATGAGCATACGACCGTCGCGCAGCTGCCGAGGTTCCGTAAAACGCGTCAGGGTCGGCGGCCTCGGCCTCTACGCCGGTGCGTTGAGTGCGCTCAATACGGCGCGCGCCATGACGGCGATCATAAGCGCCGGTCTTGCTCGGTTCGCTGCGCAGCCGTCCCGCCGTTCACACCAGCTCAAGGGGTTGACATGTCCGAAAAACTTCATGGCCCGGCGCGACGCGCCCGCGCGTCCCGTTTCACCGTCGTCGCACTGCTAAGCGCCCTGGCGCTTGCCGGCTGCGGCCGTAGCAGCGACGACAGTCAACCGGCGCCGCCGGCGCACCCGACCCGGAAGTTCGCCGCTGAACTGACCCGCACCACGCATGGCGTCGCCCACGTCCGTGCCAATGACTTTCGCAGCCTCGGCTACGGCCTGGCGTACGCCTACGCGCAAGACAATGTCTGCATGTTCGCCGACAGCCTTCTCACGGCGCGCGGCGAGCGTTCGCTGTTCTTCGGGCCGGACGCCCACGCTACCCGTCGCGTCAACGGCGAGTACGGCGCCGTCAGCGATTTCATGGACCTGAAAAACGAGGACAGCGATTTCTTTTTCAAGGGCTATCTCGACATTGACCAGCTGAAGGCTGGCTACGTCGCCGGATCGCAGGAGACGCGCGACATGCTCGAAGGTTACGCGGCCGGTTACAACCGCTACCTGAAAGACAGCGCCGGCAATTATCCCGCCGCCTGCCGCAAGGCCGCGTGGGTGCGACCGATCACCGTCGAGGACATGTACCTGGTCATCGCCGAGAAAGCGCTGCACGCATCCGGCGAGGTGTTCGCCAAAGAAATCGTGGCCGGCGCGCGCGACCCCGGCGTCGTCTCGCCCGTCGTGGCGAAGGCCAGGCCAGGCAAGATCGATCGTACCTTCATGATGGCTCGCCTGGAAAAACTGACGGCAGAGCAGCTCGGCAGCAATGGCCTGGCGATCGGCAAGCAGTTGTCCGCCAGCGGGCGCGGCATGCTGCTCGGTAACCCGCACTATCCGTGGAGTAGCACCGACCGCTTCTACCAGGCGCACCTTACCGTCAACGGTCGCTACGATGCGATGGGTGTGGTGCTTGGCGGCTTGCCGATCGTGGTGATCGGCTTTAACAAAGATGTCGCATGGACCCATACGGTCACCAAGGCCGTGCACTTCACCACCTTCAAGCTGACGCTCGACCCGGGCGACGGCAGTGGCACCAGCTACATGTCCGACGGCGTATCGGTGAAGATGACGCCAAAGACGGTGACCGTCGAGAGCCGCATGCCGAACGGCGGCGTGTCCAGCCGGCAGAAGATCTTCTACTTCAGCAAACTGGGCGCGGTGCTGGTCAAGCCGGAAGCGGGCATTACCTGGAACGCGAACGCGGTGTACGTGCTGGCCGACCCGAACCGCAACAACACGCGCCTGATCGATCAGTGGATCGGCATCGGCAGCGCGCGCAGCGTTCACGAGATGAAAGCCTCGCTCGACAAGATCGTCGGTCTTCCGTGGATCAATACGGTTGCGGCCGACCGCGACGGCGACACCTTGTACGCCGATGCCAGCGTGGTGCCGCGCGTCGGCGCCGACAAGTTCGCATCGGACTGCCTGATCGTGCCGCCGCTGCTGATGTTCGACGGCTCGCGCAGTGCCTGCGGCTGGGGCCAGGACGGCGCCGCGCCGCCGGGAATTCACTCGCCCGCCAACGCTCCCTGGATGATCCGCACCGATTATGTCGGCAACTCGAACGACGGCTACTGGCTCACCAATCCACGCGCCCTGCTGAAGGGGCCGGCGCCGCTTGGCTACTCGCCGCTGTATGGACCGACCGACGTCGAACAGAAATTGCGGACACGCATCGGCTTTCGCCAGCTGGAGGAAATGCTGGCGCAACGTCGGCAATTGCGGCCTGTCGACTTGCAGGAATTGATGTTCGCCAATCGCGTCTACGCCGCCGAGCTGGTGCTGCCCGAACTGCTGCCGCTGTGTCGCGCCGCCGAAGACCGTACGTTGACGCGGGCGTGCAATGTGCTGTCCGCATGGGACGGGCGCGCCAACCTCGACAGCCGCGGCGCAGTGCTGTTCCGCGAGTTCTGGAATGCAGCTGCGACTATTCCGAACAAATGGGCCGTTCCGCTCGATCCCGTCGACCCGGTCAACACGCCCTCTGGCCTGATCCCTTCAGTGTCGCCGGCGATGCTTGCGGCCCTGAAGTTGGCGGCGCAAAAACTCGAGGCCCTCGGCATCCCGCTCGATGGGCGGCTGGGCGACTACCAGGACGAAACGCGTGCCGGCGTTCGGGTGCCGGTCCACGGCGCGATCGGCGATATTGACGGTTCTTACAACTCTATTCACATGAGCACCGCGCTCGACGCGGACGGCTATCACGACATCGCATGGGGCACCAGCTACATCCAGACGGTGACGTTCGACGACGCCGGCCCGGTAGCCCAGGCGATGCTGGTGTACGGCCAGTCAGTAGATCCGAAGTCGCCGCACTTTGGCGACCAGGTGCCGCTCTATTCGCGCAAGGAATGGCCGACGCTGCCGTTCAGCCAGGACAAGATCAAGGCCGATCCGCAGTTCAAGTTGATAACGCTGACGGAATAATTCCACATTTTGCAGCGCAGCACTTGCAAGGCCGCTAGGGCTTTGCTATAGTTCGCCTCCCCGATGAAACGGTTGACGAAATCAAGTAGTCACCAGGTAGCCGGGGAGCGCCGGAAACGGCGACGAAGCAAAAAAAAGAAGTTGACGGTGAAGGCGAAAAGCCTCATAATCTTACCTCTTCGCTGCTGATGAACACAACGCTTCATCGCCAGGCAGCAAGCAGTACCGAACAAGTTCTTTAAAAATTAACAGTCGATAAGTGTGGGCGTTTGATGAAGGTGCCAGTGACTTCGGTC
>NZ_JAFCWM010000073.1:0-3791 GCF_049897565.1 Massilia sp. TWR1-2-2
ATGTCCCGTTCAATTGGGTAGGGGCGACATCGCCCGCGACATTCCGATTACAGCCAAACAAGTCCAGTGTCGGCAACCCGGAGGCCGCTGTGGCAGTTTGTGAAACATTCAGGCTAGGAACGTGCCCAAGTAGCGCACCGTTCCGAGTTGGACGGCAAAGCCCAGCCTATTGTGCGCACCGCGCTTCTTTGCGATCAACGCATGGTCGGCGTCGTCCAGGTGAAAATACCGGGCGAGGTCGTGGGGCGACGGCGGGCCGGCGTAGCGGCCGTAGTTTTCGCGCTGGTTGTTCGAGAGAAAGCTGACTGGCATGAGTTCTCCTGCTGAGCTTGGACCGGCCATTATGACTTCAATAACAGCCTCATGACCAAAGCGCTGAGCCGAAACTCGATCAAGGCCGAGAAATCGAGGCGAAATCCGGGCAGCCGCAAGTAGCCTTGGTTCTCTCAACTTACGGAATGCCGTTGCCGCTGATATAATTTCGGTATGGGAATGAAAAGAATCACGCGCCGCTTCGCCGCTTGGATCGCATGTTTTGCGATGCTGTTCGCCGCGCTTGCGCCGTCGGTTTCCCATGCCTTATCGGTGTCTCGGGGTGAAACCTGGTCTGAGATTTGCAGCGTTGGCGGGACCAAGTTCGTCAAGGTAAGCGTTGACCAAGGCGGAATTGCCGATCCGGCCACGTAGGATTCAATTCACCTCGAACATTGTTCGTTCTGTGCCACGCACGCCGGGTCGTTTGCCTTGCCGCCCAATGCAGGCTTCATCCTCCCGTTGATCGAGACGCAAGACACTCATCCCTTCCTTTTCTTTCAGGCGCCGCCCGCATCCGTCTGATCCCGTCGCCGTTGGCTTGACCTGAAGCGCACTGCCCGGCGACGGGATCAGCCTTGCTCTTTCAAGACCGACGTCGCCCATCTTGTTCCTGCAGTCCCCAATTGGCATGTTGTGGACGGCCCGACAGTTGCCCGCTCAGCGGGCCGTCCAACTCTTTGGTCGTTCCCCCGCAGCCACAAACGGGCGTTCGGGCAGGCACGCGCGCGCTTTTTCATCTCGCTCGCCCAGGCTGCCGGTCGGCGCAAGAGCATCGGTCCATTTCCCGTAGTTGATCCACATCATTGAATCATGCATGGTTGGTGCACGACAATTGATTAAGAACTAACAAACAACAACATTCGATGTCCTCAAAGGTAATTATGAAACGTTCCCGCATCTCCCTCGCTATCCTCCTGGCATTTGGTAGTTCAGCCCCCGTGCTCGCCGAGCACAATACGCCCGCGGCCCCGATTCCTGCCGTCGTCATTTCCGCGAAATTGCTCGAGAGCTACCCCTACCGCATGGAAGCGAGCAGCGACAGCGCGGGCCTGCTGTCGTCGACGCCCGGATTTGCCGTCGCCGCAAGCGGCGGCGTGTCGGGACTGCCGATGGTCAACGGCCTCGGCGATGACCGGCTCAAGATTCGTATCGGCGCGATGGAAGTAACCTCCGCCTGCGCCAACCACATGAACCCGCCGATGTCGTACATTGACCCGAAGCAAGTTCAGTCGATCGAACTGACCGCAGGGATCACACCGGTCAGCAATGGCGGCGACAACATCGGCGGCACCATCAATATATCGACGGCGGCCCCGATTTTTGCCAAACCGGGCACCGGTTTGCGCACCGATGGCAGCGTTTCGCTTACCACCCGCAGCGTCAACCACACGGTATCGTTGGGCGCAAGTGGAGCGGTCGCAAGCGAGAATTTCAGCGTTTCCTTCGATGCGGCAAAGGCGAAAGCGGACAGCTACCGTGATGGCAACGGCAAGACTGTGTTGGCCAGCATGTACAGCAGCACCAACTTCGGCGCCACGCTGGGGTACCGCTTGAAAGAGCATCGTGTGACGCTGCGCGCCGGGACCCAGCGGATTCCCTACCAGGCCTTTCCGAATCAGTACATGGACATGACCGATAACTCGGCCGAACATGCAACACTGACCTACGTAGGCCAGCTCGGTTGGGGCGAGCTCGACCTGTCGGCGTACTGGCAGCGAACCGGCCACGAGATGGGATTCTTCACGCCGCAGCGCAAAGGCACGATGCCGATGATTACCGAAGGCGAGAACGTTGGCTACACGGCGCGTGCCACCATTGCGCTGGACGACGACGCTCTGGTGCGATTCGGGCACGAATACCATGGTTTCGAGCTGCAGGATTATTGGCCTGCGGTTGCTGGCTCGATGATGATGGGGCCACAAACCTACGTCAATATCAAGGACGGCCACCGCACCAGGCTGGCGTTCTACGGCGAGATCGTCAACCATCATGGCGCCCAATGGATTACCCAGCTGGGCGCGCGCTCAGAGCGCGTGCGTTCCGATGCGGGACCGGTGCAGGCATATTCGACCGGAATGATGAATGCCGCCGATGCGGCGGCGGCCACCGCTTTCAACGCGCGCGCACGGCAGAAAAGCGATTCGAACCTCGATCTGACTGCAACCGCTCGCTATCAGCCCAACGCCAGCTTCGACGCTGAATTTGGATTCGGACGCAAGACCCGTTCGCCCAACTTGTACGAACGCTTCGCGTGGGGCCGCGGTGTAATGGCGATGACGATGACGAACTGGTTTGGCGATGGCAATGGGTATGTTGGCAACGTGGAATTGAAGCCGGAAATTGCGGACAGTCTCAGTGCCACCTTCCACTGGCACGGCATCGAGCGCGACAGCTGGTTCGTCAAGATCGCTCCTTACTACAACCGCGTGCATGACTACATCGACGTTGACGTGTTGGGCAGCTTCAACCCTTACATGGCAATGAAAGCCAAGGGCGCGCTGCTGCAATTCGCCAACCACGATGCGCGTTTGTACGGCGCCAACCTGTCGTGGAAAGCGCCGCTTGCCAAACGGACGGCGGTGGGCGATCTGAACTTTATCGGCAACATCTCGCTTACCCTTGGCAAGCGCGCCGACGGTGGATACCTTTACCGGATGATGCCGCCCAATATGACGCTCGCCATCGAACAGCGCAGCGCGCAATGGAACAGTCAGGTGGAGCTCAAAGTCGTGGCGCGCAAGGATCGGGTCGATACGCAGCGGCTTGAGCCCGTGACCGCAGGCTATGCACTGCTGAACGCACGCGCCGCATATCAGGTGAAGAATGGTCTGTTGTTCACTGCCGGGGTCAGCAACCTGCTCGACAGGCAGTACAGCGATCCGCTTGGCGGCGTCTACCTGAGCGGTCTCGCAGCGAACAGAGCCGGCACGCTAGAGACCTTGCCCGCGCCAGGACGTTCGCTCGACGTTGGCGTTTCATTTCGCTTCTAACTTGGGCGACATGGGTAAAGGAGTCGACAAGCGGAGTCAGGGCTGGCGCCCCTGACTGAGCGACGCATTTTGTCAAGAAAGTCGATGACGGGCGCATCTAAACACGGATAGTTAAGGTGCGACGAGTGAATGATGTGGGTATCCCGAGGCTCACGGCCAAGCAGGCCAGTCGCGCTTCCGTGCAAGCAGACGGCGAAGAGAGGCGCCCTAGCAGCCTGTCGGACTATGGGTACAAAAGAAACTTTATTGGCGGTCTGCTCAAAATTTAGGCTAAATTTCCGCGTTTAAAGGCCTCGAATGGTGTCAAGAGTCCATATTTTTTTGTTTGAGGCGTGCAATCGCGATTTCGTTTCCTAAGTCCGACAGTCTGCTAGCCTGAATGTTTCACAAACTGCCACAGCGGCCTCCGGGTTGCCGACACTGGACTTGTTTGGCTGTAATCGGAATGTCGCGGGCGATGTCGCCCCTACCCAATTGAACGGGACA
>NZ_JAFCWM010000074.1:0-3691 GCF_049897565.1 Massilia sp. TWR1-2-2
AGTAGAATCAAAAATTCACACTGCAGGCCGCGCTTCTAAATTGATGTCAAGTGTTTTTGTGTCTACGTTGAAAATAAACCATCTAACTGCACATTAAATGCTAACTTGGGTGGATTGGGCGGTGCCGGGCCAGGCTTAAAAATCATTCAGAAAACAACGTGCAATTAAATTGCACGGCTAATCTGATTGTTTCAATTCAACTACTCAAGTTGGCATGCTGTGCCGAGGCAGATTGATAATGAAAACGCAGCCGACCCCGGCAAGGTCATGAACTGTCAGCGTCCCCTCATTCGCTAACACGGTTTGCTTGGCAATGGTCAGGCCGAGACCAATTCCGGTCCGGTTTGTACCGGCTTGGGAAAAAGGAAGAAACATAGTGTCTTCCACTCCCGCCGCTAAACCACCGCAATGATCTTTTATATCGATAAGAATTCGGTCGCCCTGAGCATATGCGGTGAGCAAAACCTCAGTACCAGGGGCGGTAAATTTGAATGCGTTCTGTAGCAAGTTAGCTACCGCAGCCATCAGCAGGTCGCGGGTTCCCGTAACGGCCAGATCTGAGTCGACTGGCAAGGCTCGAAAAGAACAATCATATACTTCCGCAGAAAGCGAGGCTGCGTCGTAAATTTCATGTATGAATTCCGCCAATGAGAATGAGCCTAAGGTCACTGCAGGATGTCCTGACGCACGCACGTCCTCGATGGAATCCGCGATGAGTTTTTCAAGACTCGTAAGGCTCCGCTCGAGGATTGATCCTGTGGCGCCGGTAAAACTAAGATTGCCGGCTTTTGCCGCCGCAAATGCTAGAGACGCCGTTCCAAGCAGATTGCGAAGTTCGTGCGCGAAAAAGCCCATTCTTTGATTCGATACATCCGCATTTCGGGCGGTGTGTAGGCCATCCCTTTGATAGCTGAACTCCGTAACGGCGTCGCAAATTGCATTGTCCAGGCACCGATTCAATGTGCGGAATTCATCAACAGCAAACGGCGCGTCTCGTTCTACGGCCAAGTCAGTAATTGATTGGCAAAGATCGCCATAATCGTGCACAACCTGGTCAACAGTAAGCCCGAGTTCCAGCAGATCTTTACCATGCTGAGCAGCTGATACACTCACTTCAGACAGGGCCACACCGCCACCCGCCGGTCCGGAAATGAGCTCGCTTTCCTGCCTTTGGGGGGTTTGCTCGACACGAAGGGTTCTTATCAGCTGATCAAGAAATAACGGTATGCCGTTTTGCAGTTGCGCTTCTGTCGCAGAGCGACCGGGGCGACTTCCAACCTTGACGCGGCAGCGAACAGCAAGCTCGTCGCGGTTATTGGACAAAAATTGGTGCAACATGGTAGACGCTCCGTCCCGTGAGCTCCGCCCCGGAAAACCGCAGATGTGCGAAGCAATCTTGACGATTCTTTATGATACATCGGAACTCGGAGCCATCTTTGGTCCTTTCGGTATTTTTTCCCGATATCGAAGTCTTTCTTGAATCCTGCATCACTGCCGTTGCCGATGACAACGCGTGAACTCGTATCGCTGTCCTCAATGCTCAAATCCTTGAAGTTCCAGTCATAGAGCATAGGGCCTAGAAATGGCCCACATTGCCGGGGTTGAACGGCCGCTTTGGGCGGGTGCAGCCGATCATCGGACGCCGTGTCCCCACTTATTTCGGTTGACGGCCGATCTGCTGCGCCCTCCGCGCCAGCACTACCATTTCGCTTCGTTGTCTTTCCGGTAACGATGTCAATTACCGCCTTCGGCCGCCCTCTCGGAGCACCATCTTTGCCGGGCGATGAGTGGGTAGCCAGCATTCAAACGACGACGTCAACATCCCGGGCGGCACATACACTTTTTGCTTTCAACATCCCACCTCGCGCCCAGCTCGCGTGCCTGGTCTTTTCCTGCGTATGACACGATCAAGAAAAACACGGGTTCTCCGGATTTTTTTGCTCAGCCGGCAGATGACTCAATCACCTATGGATTCCGCGTTCGGCGCGACCCACTAAGTTCTGGCGATCTTACGTGCTCGCGGCTGTATCCTGCCATCGTGGACCCACCGCAGCAGCGTGTTGGAGTGCGGAGCGTATTCACCGCACACCAGTTCCGCCCAAACCGCGATCAGCACCAGGCGCGGCTGTACGGACGATTTTTGCTTCGTGGCGATCTCTGCTGGCCTTTGTGCGCTTGCGCGCTTCTCGGGACTAATGCGGACCTCACACAGTGGCGCCCGGCGCTAGCAGATCCAGGACACGCAGAAGAATTCGTGTCAACCAAGGCGATCTGCATTCCGTTACACAAAAGAGCATTCGCTCGACAAATCAAAATCAAGGGGCACTAAAATGAAATCGATTTTCCAATATGCAAGTATTGCCGTGTTTGCAGTTTCTGGCGCGGCGTTCGCGGCTCAGAGCACGTCAACGGCACCTGCAAAAACGACAGCCACCCCTAGCAATACCATGGCTATGCCTGCGGGAAATACCACCATGCCTGCGGCAACAACCGCTGCGCCGATGAAAATGACGTCTGCCGAGATGAAGGCTGCAAAGAAGCAAATCGAGGCCGACGAGAAGATGGCCAAGGCCGCTTGCAGCAAAATGAAAGGCGCTGAGAAGTCGGCATGCAAAAAAGATGCTGAGGCGAAAGAGAAGTCAGCAATGGCTGCCCTGAAAGCGAAGAAATAATTTTTCTTAATGTTAAAACCTACCACCGCCACGTCGAAGGTCTCGCTTTCGCCTGTGGCGGCTTCAGCGCGCCGGCACGGACGGAGTAGCTCTCCGCACTTTTTCACTTTTTCCTGCAGCCATAGCCGAATTCGGCTTGCTCCACGCTACCTTGGCATCTACTACCGGTTCGTTTTCACCTGATGGCTCGCCGCCCATCGTATGACCTCGCGCGCCTTGTAAAGGGCCTGGGCCTTACCGTGAACCGGAAGCCGGATCGGACAGGGAAAACTCGGCAGGCAAACAATCTCTTTGCGAACATTGTCGGGGGGAGCGTTTAAGGTACAGGCAATGTGCTCAGTCGTTCGGCAATGCACTGGTGGACACGATGAATCGCGCAACCGATGCGGCAAAGGCGCTGCGCGGATTCAACGATTCACTCTTGCTCGGCAACCTTTCCCCGCTCGATGCTGAAGCTCGCTATCAGGCCGCAAAGAGTCAGTTTGCATCGGCTGCGCCTGGCGACACTTCTGCCGCAACTGCATATCTGGAGGCAGCCAAGGCGCGCGATGCCGGCGATTTTTCACACTCGCGCGACTTCGCGGCAGTGCGGGCAAAACTCGGTGCGGCATCCATCGCTCAGGATCAATTGGCCGCTTCGATCCCGGTCTTTTGGCGAGCGATGCAAGAGCGCACTGCGCCAGAGATCGCCCCTCAGTTTAGCGCCGACCAGGCAGCGCCGGTCGCTTCCCGCGCGTACGTCTCCACCCCTACGACAACAGACACCAGCAAATTGGAGGCCGAGATGAAATTGATGCGTGAGCAGTTGGCGGCAGCATTGGCGCTGATTGCAGCCAGCACGGCCAAGACGGCTGACATTCAAGAGCAGCTTTTGTCGGAGGCTCCATGAGCACCCCGGTAAGCCCCCTGTGTCAAACTACTGTGAGACAACTTCATCCAGCTAATTAAGGAAGTTGCAATCACATGGAAACCCAGATGTCGCCAGCGGTAAAACATATTGAAGAACGCGAGAGCGCCGA
>NZ_JAFCWM010000075.1:0-3454 GCF_049897565.1 Massilia sp. TWR1-2-2
CCCGTGCCGTGCCGGTTTTTGCTGCCGCAAAGCCCAGCGAACCATTGTCGTCGGTGGTCGACTGAACCGTTTTACGGCAGACGAGCGCGAGCGGCTTGCCGTTTGGCAGGGTTGCAGCCAGGGCGCAATTGGCTACTTGTCCGTCGGCGCCGCGTTGGCCGTGGAAGGTGTAGGTCGTGATCCGGTTTGCTTCGGCGACGGCGCTTTTCAGCGGCCACTCGGGATGCCATTGGGTACTGGCCATGCGGGCCATTTTGCTGATGACGGGGTTGGCCCCCACCGGGCAGCTTGCGCCTGCGGCCAGGCCTTCAATCCGACGTGTTTCCAGGCCGCGCACCACGTCGGTGGCAACGCAGGTTTTCTGGCCATTAAAGTCAGTACGGCTGACGAGGTCGCCGCTGCTGGTGTATTCGAACACGCTGGCGCCGGCATCGCACCCGGCGCCGGCCGGCTGGCTTTCGCTGACGATGCGCCCCCTGCCATCGCTGGGGTAGCTGCCGGTGTCGTATTACAGGTGGTAGTTCCTCCAGTAGATGACTACATTGTTGAGGGGGGTGCAGGTGGTCAGTACCAGCGAATTGAGTTCGGCGCCAACCGGAGCGGCATCGCGACTAGACAAGATTAAGTAAACCTTTTCGGGTGCAAATGAAGACTGCCCGTTAAATTCAAGGCGTGTAGTGACAGTTCCGCGTGTTTGCAGCTGCGCTTGCACACATCCTGTCTTGAAGTTCCTTTCGACCCATTTTCGTGATAATTCTATAGTTAAGTCCGCTTTAGGAACCATTGCCGAAACATCAATTTCGAGCGACGCTCCTGACGTAACTGTGGAAATCGGTTTTTTCAGCGCGATTTCATTCGGGCCTGCGATCAAATTTACGGGCACCTCAGTGAGGCGGGTGACGCTTCCGAACAGCAGAATCCATAGAAAGTTCATTTCGTTTTCCTCGCACGTCGCAGAACCGTAGCAGCCCATGACTGGCAATTCCTTGCACCGAATAGATGAGCCGTCGTGCCAGGATATGCCGCTATGCTGTACTTTGGCGCGCCTACCTCGGCGATCGCCTTCTCGACAGCGCTATCAAACTTGGAATCCTTCGAGACAGACTCGCACCTGCCGTTAATCGATTCATTGTTATCAATGCGGCCTTGGCTCCACAACATGCTGTCGCCCGGCATGAAGCTGAATACCTTTCCATTGACAACTAGATACTCGTGACGTAGCGGATTGCCCGATGGCGCTGTCGGCACTGTACCGCCGAGTTCGCGAGCACAGAGCAACGTTTCTAAGCCCTCGGGATCGGTAAACATAACCGGATTCCCTTCCGCGTATGTGTACGTACTAATGCCACCGTCAAGTCCGATGGGATCGCTCTGCACATACCGGCCTGTCTGCGGATCGTAATCCCTAAAGCGGTTGTAGTGGTTGTTCGTCTCCTTGTCGAATAGTTGTCCCGGAAAACGAGGATTGTAAGCGAACAAGCCCATCCGGCTTGGGTTCTCGTCAGGTTGATCGAGCCCAAACGGATCCGCGTCATTCCAGCGCCAAACCATCTTGTTGTCGCTCGCACGCGTCAACACGCGTGACGTGTTTAGGTGGTCAGAGAACGCGTGGTAAATCGCGAAGTTCAACGGTCCCTTTGTGCTTGGGGTCTCTGTATTTGGCTTCAACACCGTCGCTGGCAGTTCGCCGAGGTAAACAGTTTCCTGCACTGCGTTGCCTGCGTTATCGTACTCCCCAAGAAGCTGGCCTCGTTCGCCGTACACGTAAAGCACTGCGCCGCCCGCGGCACCTGTCTTCAAAACGCGTTGACCAAGCGCATTGTAGCGATAACCCGTCGAGACCGCGCCGCGACCTACCCAGCTTAAGCGGCCGTCAGTTCCGTAGTTGTATTGAATCGCCCCATCGCTTTGCAAGTTGCCGGTAGCGTCATAGGAGTTTTGCTTGAACGGGCCCGGGCCCGTTGTGCTGGTAAGGCGATTGCTTGTGGCGCTGATCGCGTTGATATATGTGTTCGCGCCGAACGTTGCTCGAATGCGATTTCCATTGGCGTCATACTGGAACCGCTGGCTCCTGTTAGCGCCGTCAAATGCAATCAGCCGGTCAAGACCGTCGTAGCCATAGCGCTGATCGAGCAGGGCAGCCCCTGCGGTGCCGGTGTGTTTGGTCGCCGTAATGCGTCCTGCGGCGTCGTAGCTCAGCGTGCGCACTGTGCCGTTATTGGCGGGATGGCCCAACGGATAGCTGACGATCCGGCCGTCGAGATCGAATTTGCGCTCGTAGATGTTCGGGATGGCGGTGCTGCTGTTGCCCCAAGTCCAGCCACGTACTGCACCGAAGGGCAGATAGCGGATGTCGCCCAGAATCGTAACCGGGCTGGCGCCTGGCGCGATCAGCACCAGGCTCTTCACGCGGCCATCGGTGCCATACGTGTACTTGATCCGATTGCCGCTGGGGTAGGTCATCGACGTGACATGTCCGACGCTGGTGCCGCTGCTGCCGTACGTATAAGCTGTCGTAAAACTCTTCGCCGTAGCGCCGCTGCCGACTATCTGAACCTTTTTCAGCAGCCTGCCAAACCCGTCGTAGTCGTAGCTGGTCTGACCCGATGCGTCGCTCATTTTGATCAAGCGTCCGGTCGCGCCGGTGCCGTCCTTGCCATATTCAAATACGCTTGTCCCTAGCTGGGTCAGACGCCCTGCAGCATCGAATTTATACGTCGTCTTGCGCGCGGCGGCGTCAGTGCTGCTGAGAGGATTGCCAGCGCCATCGTAGCTGGTAGTCGTCGTTCCCGTGTCCGGACTGACGATGCCGGTTTGCTGGCCGAGCCCTTCCACGTTGTAGCGCGTGATCAGCTTGCGCGGATCGGTCACCGAAAGCAGCGCGTCCTGATGCGAATACCCGTAGCCGAGCACCGGCGCCGCGGCGCCCGGCGTCGGTGGCGGCAGTGTTTGCGCCACCACCCGGTCGAAGCTGTCGAACACCTGGGTCGTCTTGCGCCCTAGCGGATCGATGGCCGCGGTCAGGTTGCCGCTTCGGTCGTAGGCATAACTCATGCCTGTATCCAGGTCGTCGCGCTGCTCCTTCTGCAGCCGATTGAGCGCGTCATAGCTGCGCTTTGCCGTCAACACCAGCTCGCCGCCCGCGCCGCGCACTTCCTGCTTCACCACGTTGTCCATGTTGTCGAGCGTGAAGTGCGCCGTGTTGCCCGCGCCATCGCGCAGATCGGTGAGGCGGTGCGCCGCGTCGTAACCGTATTCGATGACGGACCCGTCGGGCGCGGTCGTGCGGATCAGTTGGCCTGCGTCGTCATAAAAATAGTGCGTGCGTTGAATTGCGCCCTGGCCGTCTTGCACCGTGCGCACTGCCACGCGCCGACGCTCACCGTATTCCAGGGTGATCAGCTGCCCATCCGGTTGTTTGATGTCGGTCGGCAGGCCGTCCTTGCTGTACGCG
>NZ_JAFCWM010000076.1:0-3177 GCF_049897565.1 Massilia sp. TWR1-2-2
CCAATCCACCCAACTTAACGGATTGCGCAATTAAATGATTTATATTCAATGATTTAATAAAAACACTTGATATCAATGTAAAAGCGCGGCCGCCAGTGTGGATTTTTGACACTCACTGCTCGCCATGTCCGTTCTTTCCATGTTGTTTCAAGATTTTTCTGCCCGTCTATGCTCCTCCGAATTCAGCAACGATGCCCGTCATCCCGATCATCCGGACCGCGTTCTCGCGCTGCCGAAAGCTGCCGCTACCGGCCTTGGTCGCCGTCATGTTGACCGGCATGCGCATGAGCATCCAGTCCGAACTGGACACCTTCTTCGCCCATCTGGCTCAGCAGGCCCAACTGATGCACAAGGTGTCCGAGCAAGCCTTCGCCAAAGCAAACCTCGTCCAACTGGGTCGCGCGTCCAATACCATCAACGCCCTGACAAGGAACGTGCACCAGACACCAAAAAGCCGCTGATCCCTTTCGAGGTCAGCGGCTTGGCTATTTGGTTGCGGGGACAGCTATCGAACAAACCGTCGAAACTCGCAGGAAAAGTGCGTTTGCGTCGTATTGGCTATCTCAGTTGCCCCCAAAGTTGCCCCACCTTTTTTGCGGGTGCCTTTGGGTGGAATTTTTGGCTTATTTCATGCGCGACTTCCGGCGCGACGCTGCCAGACCCAACAGGCCCAGTCCGAGCAATCCCAGCGTGGCTGGCTCTGGTACGTCGGAGCCGCCGATGCCTCCCGATCCGATGTCGACCCCTTGGTCGAAGCCGCCGCTGCTCCCGCTACAGCCCGTGATCGAAACACTGTCCTGGTTCAACGTTACCTGACTCGTGGCCGACAATAAGCGTCCACAAGCCATCTTCAGATTGCCATCGCTGCTAATGAGGTCATGCGCGAGGACATTTCCCTCAAACGTGGCGCCATTGAGCGTCGCCGCGCTGCGCACATTCCAGTACAGGCCAACGTTGTTGCCGCTGCCGACGTTGTTTACAAATACATTTGACGTGCTGGAGGTGATCAGAGTGCTTTCAAACTGAAAGACCCATACAGCATTGCTGTTGCCGCCGCCGTCGAGAAAGAGGTTGCCCATCAGGTTTACCGGCGCTGCACCCAAGGTGTAGGTGCCGGGAGCGATGACGCCGCCATGGAGGGCTTGCCATGCGTCGAGGTCGCCACCTAGTATCGTCGTTCCGACACCAAAGGCGGAAAGCGCGATGATCGCTGCATCGAGATCAAGTTGTGCCTGCTGCGCCGTGGAGGTATTGGCCTGCAATGATCCAGAACTGAAAACGTAGCCGCCACCGACTGAGGCATTCGGGGCAGACCCGAGATTTCCTCCGATGGTGCTGGTCGGGACGTTGGTGACTCCGCTGGCGCCGAGCACAGCGAAACTGGCTAGATCAGGGGCGAGTATTGGTGTCGCCGATGCCGACGAGACGCCAAGAATGATCGTCGCGCGCAACGCCAGGGTCGCCATCGATTTGAGCGCTCGAGCGCCGGAGGTGCGCGTTGGGTAGTTTGAGTCAATTCTCATAAGTGTCGCCTGAAGAAATCGAAGCTTCACAACTCATGAAGTTAATCTTGACAACCTATCTAGCATGATTCGTGCCTATGATTTTTTGTGATAATTAACAATGACTTATGATAGCAAGTAAATTTCGTCGTCATATTGTGTAAAATTTCTCGACAAGAAACAATTCCTCGCTAACAAAAGTGTGGAGCGAAAGGGCATCGCGTTTGCGTAAAGTTGAGCCGCACGCTCAGCGCAGCGGGGGGCAATCCACCCAATGACGGATTGTGCAATTAAATGATTTATATTCAATGATTCAATAAAAACACTTGACATCAATGTAAAAGCGCGGCCGCCAGTGGGAATTTTTGACACTCACTGCTCGCCATGTCCGTTCTTTCCATGTTGTTTCAAGATTTTTCTGCCCGTCTATGCTCCTCCGAATTCAGCAACGATGCCCGTCATCCCGATCATCCGACCGCGTTCTCGCGCTGCCGAAAGCTGCCGCTACCGGCCTTGGTCGCCGTCATGTTGACCGGCATGCGCATGAGCATCCAGTCCGAACTGGACACCTTCTTCGCCCATCTGGCTCAGCAGGCCCAACTGATACACAAGGTGTCCGAGCAAGCCTTCGCCAAAGCACGCGCCAAGCTATCCCTGACCGCCATTCCACGGCTCAACGATTGGCTCATTGCGCGTGCAGAGCGGGACGGTTTCGTGCCGCGCTGGTGCGGCCTGCGTTTGGTCGCAGCCGACGCCTCGACCGTGCGCTTCGGACTGCGCGCTAGCCATGTCAAACGCGCCGCTCTTGCCGATCAGATCCTGTTCGGCTTGTTCCTGCCCGGTCCGGACCTGATGCTCGCCGCCTCCCTGCACAGCGCCGGCGAACGCGGCGAACGGCAGTTCCTGGTCGAACATCTCGACCGCTTGTCCCCGACTGACCTGCTGCTACTCGACCGCGGCTATCCCTGCCGTTGGCTGGTGGCCTTGTTGAACCATCGCGCCATCAAATTTTGCATGCGCGTCGACCAGTCCCAAGCTGGCTTCGGCTGCGTGCGCGAGTTCGTGCTGTCGGGCGAGAGCGAGCGGATCGTCATGCTGCGCGCGCCGGACAAACAGGACGCGCTCGACTACGAGTGCCCGCGCAAGCCGCAGCGCGTGCGCCTGGTCCGCCACGTCGCCCCGAGCGGCGAGCAGCGCGTCCTGATGACCAATCTGTTCGATGAGAAGCTCTATCCGGCGAGCAGCTTCGGCGAACTCTACCATCAGCGCTGGAGCATTGAGGAGGCGTTCAAACGGCTCAAGCACCGTCTCAATCTGGAACACGTCACCGGCTTGTCGCAGCAGGCGGTGGTCCAGGACGTCGCGGCCAAGATCGTCTGCGACAACCTGCAGGCGTTGACCGCTTGTACCGCTCATGCCGATGCCGCATTGCCCGATAGCGAGCGTATCAATCATGCCTACGCCCACACCGCGCTCAAGCCGCTGCTGCCTATCCTTCTACTCGGAGGGAAAGTCAGTAGAAACGTCGGCAAGATGCTACGCACCCTGTTGGACCTGATCTCCGGACGGACGTATCGCCATAGGGAAAATGTATCCAAACCGCGCAAACAAGGCCGAAAACCGCATAAATCTATTACCCAGAAAAATTGTTGAACGCCTTAAGTTGGGTGGATTG
>NZ_JAFCWM010000077.1:0-3084 GCF_049897565.1 Massilia sp. TWR1-2-2
GAGCAAGCGTTCGGGCGCAATCGACGGCCTGCCGCGGCGCGAGTACAGAGGTTCAAACTCGGCACTCATGCTCTGCAAAATCCCATCGACCAGAACGCGCAATTTGCGCAGCGGATGCTGGGGTTTGAGGTGCAGTGGAACGGAAAACCGGGTTAAGGACCAGGTCCACCAGCCTATTCATCGCTCGCGGGGTTGCGCAGCGGCCGCAGCTCTCCTTTAGCTACCGAGTCCGGCACCGAGAACGAATACCGGCCCAGCATGTTGATGTGCTCATGCACCAACGGCGACAGCCTAGCCACATCCTCATCCCGCACCTCGAAGCCGTCCGCCCGCAGCTGGTTCAATGCGGCCTCCATGTAACTCGTGTTCCACGGCACGATCATGTTGAGCACCAAACCGAGCGCGCCGAGCTGGTCTTCCTGGCCCTCGCGGTAATGCTGCCGCAGCTCGCCGCGCTTGCCGTGGAATACGGCGCGGGCGACGCTATGCCGCCCCTCGCCACGGTTGAGTTGGGTCAGCGTGCCCCGACGCTTGGCTTCGTCATCGATGTAGGTTAGCGTGTGCAAGGTTTTGTCGATCCGGCCAAACTCGGCGATGGCTTGGGCTAGCCGGGTCGTGCGCTCGCCCACCTGAAGCGTGCGCATGATGCCGGCAGCCGGGACCCGGCCAAGCTTGAGCGAGCCGGCCAGTCGCAGCATGTCATCCCAATGCGGCTCGATCTTTTGCAGGCTGATATTGTGTCCGGATACAGAATTGAGCAACCCGTAGTCGGCTTTCGCATCGATCCGCCAGAAACGAGTTCCGCCGACGTCGGCCAGGCGCGGACTGAATCGGTATCCAAGCAGGCGGAACAACCCGAAAACCACATCGCTGTAGGCACCCGTGTCCGTCATGATCTGCGTCGGCTGTAGGTCGGTTTGCTGCTCCAGGACGACGGCCAGCAGAACCAGGCTGTCGCGCAGCGTACCCGGCACCGTGATATCGTTCAGCCCGGAAAACTGGTTTGATATCAGGTTGTACCAGGTGACACCGCGCCCGACGCCGAAGTATTTCGGGTTCGGCCCGGAATGCACTGACCGCACCGGCACCACGAACCGCATGCCGTCGGCCGACGCGACCTCGCCGCCGCCCCAAACGTTGGCCAGCGCCGAACGGCCTTGCGCGGCGACCAGCAGGGTGTTCGCCGCCGTGATGGTGTCGTCGCGCAGGTAGTTCTGGTCCACCCGGGACAACCTGTCGCGCTTGAGCGCCGGTACGTCGCCGCGAATTAGCGGCTCCGGTCCCGTGTTGCACGCCTCGGCCATCAGCACCGCGCAGATGCTCACATGCAGATCGGAAGCGCGCGCGGTGCGCTCTGATATGTGGGTGAATGCATCCGTAAAGCGGGTGCGGGCGGCAATCTCCAGAATCAGTTCCGGCAAATCGACGCGCGGTAGCCTGCCTGTGACTTTGGCGCGCAGCGCGATCAACGACTCCGGCTCATCCATTTTATCCAGAGGACTGAGTACCAGTTCTTGTTTGTCGCCAACCTTCTCAAACCGCACGGACGGATTGTCGGGCAACCTGGCGGCGACCGCCTGGTAGGTGCGGTCCAGTTCATCGGCAAGGGCCGTCAATGTCGGCCCCGGTGTCGGCGACAGGCCCAATGTGCGGCAAATGATCGGGCGCGTGGTTTCCCATTCAGCGCTATCGAGCAGACCGGCGCGCGGATCGGCGTACCGCCAGCTCGGGGCCACGAACACGTCGCGCCGCCGCAGCGCAATACGCAGTTCGGACAAAACACAGAAGGTGTAGGCGTGGAAATCGATGGCGTCATCCTCGCGCAGAACATGGCGCTGCCATGGCTTGGTGATGATTTCACGTGGCGCGTCGTTGTCGGGTCTCTTCACCATCATGTTGGCGCGAAGCCAGGCGAAGGCTGCGATAAACGGTTCACCGGCGGCATTCGAGCCAAAGTGGATGTGTTCGGCCAGCGCAGGCAGGAAGCGGCGCACGGTCTTGTACTTGGCATCCAGCTCCTGGTAGTACACATTGTCGGTCGGCCGAATCAACTTGTTGACGCCGGCAAGGGCTAGCGCGAGCGCGTCCGGCGAAATCCGGGCGAACAATTGTTTGCGTAGTTCGGCATCGGGCACGGTATCGTCCAGCAGCATTTGGCAGGCGCTGGCGAGGGTGGCCGCCGCCTCGTCCAAATCTTTGAGTGAGCGGAGGCGCGATTTTTTGTCGGCCTTCACGGCGTCACCGAAAAGCTCTCGCAGGATGACTTCGAGCACTTCCAGGGCGTCATCCTGTGCCGATGCTTCGAGGCAGTGCACGAACGCGACCAGGGTTGCCAGGCGGCGCAGCACCGGCAGGCGCAGGATCGCGCTGGCCTTGGCGGCGCCGGCGAACCGGGCTAGGGCCGCGACCCGCGTGGCCGGGATGCGCGTGGCGGCCGGCAACCGGATGCCAAGTTCACGGACGGCTTGCAGTCGCATCAGCGCCAGGCTCATCGACCGACTGCTGGCCACCACCGGCCCGGTACGCAAGCGATCAAGCGGCGAATTCCGGGTGCCGCCAGAAGAGACCAGGAGGCCTTCCAGGCGCGTTTGCTGGTCCAGGCTGATCCCACTTCCAAGCGAGCGCCATAATCGCTCCTCGACTCGGCTGCGCAGGCGCGCAACGTACCGTTCGAGTGTCGTGCAGCCAGGCAGAAGCACCTTGTGGGTCACGAGCCAGGTGGTGGCGCGCTCGAACAGTACGCTCGGCCGATCGGTGCCGGTCCAGCATAGGGCGTACAGCCACCGGGTCAGACGGAAGGCGATCAGGGGTTCTGTGAAATCGACATATCCATAGGATGCGCGAATTTCCGTCGCATGCTGCCAGCGCTGCTCGCCGGCGCTGTAGGCGTCTGCCTTGTCCTGCTCCTCTATGCGCAACTGCTTGGCCAGCGTTCGCAGCACGGGCTGTGGCACAGCCAGCGGGTCTTCTAGCCTGAATTTTGCATAAAAAAGGGCAAGAATGCCGTAAGTGATTGATAAAATGTGAGTTATCGAGAAACACAATTTACAACACGAACACCACCTTGCCCGATATGAATTCTAC
>NZ_JAFCWM010000078.1:0-2489 GCF_049897565.1 Massilia sp. TWR1-2-2
GGAATGGCGGGCGTCGTGGAGAAATTCTGTCGAGCATAGTCGGGCGGCGAAGTCTTGAAACAAGGTGGTCAGAACGGACATGGCGAGCAGTAGAATCAAAAATTCACACTGCAGGCCGCACTTCTAAAATGATGTCAAGTGTTTTTGTGTCTACGTTGAAAATAAACCATCTAACTGCACATTAAATGCTAACTTGGGTGGATTGATGCGTGCCCTCTGTCGGTGTTGCTCAGAATGTGTAGCACTCAATATTATTTCGAGGTTATAGCGAGGGCCGCTACGGAATTCTCTGTTGAGTTCAGCGCCGATGTACTTTCTGATTGCTGGGCCCACTTGCTTTGAAATCCTGTCGGCCCCCGCTTAGTGCTCGGACCGTTCAGTGACGCGAGAAAGTATCGTCACTTGGAAGGTGCCGCGGGGCGCTGTGTAGGAGAGGACAAGTCAACGTGATAGTCCGGGACGCCCTTCTTCCAGTACTCGACTGTGACGCACGCACGGCGAATTTTGACGACTCGGTTGTGGGCATTCAACACATCGCGGACTAAGCGTTTCAAGGCAACCGGGTCCGGAAAGCGTTCGCGTGGACAATCAAAAATTAGCCCCACATCGATGTCGTAATTTCCGTCCTTAGGAACGACGCCAGTTCGCATTGCGTAGCTGCCCTGGTCGAACGCTTCGAACGCCAATGAATGTAAGGCTCGACCCCGCTTTAAGGTCGACAGGATGACATCCCGCTTCTCGCGAAGTTTGCGACGTCCGAGCGCCCTCTTTCAGGCGCCACTCCTCGCGGGCGAGTCAACCCCGACCCAGTCGTATCGGCGTTCAGCCTCTTCGTATTGCCGGTCGAACATCCAGCTCTTGTGCCAAACGCTCCAGGAACCAGCAGCCGCAGCCGTCGCCAGAAACTCATACAGTGCCAGCATGTTGCAAACAGAACACGACTATGTGTACATACAGTATTTCGATCAGAAATTTGCTAAAGCATATCGAAGATGATCTCCAGCGGCTCAATGCCAGAAATTTGCGTCAGTTTGTATTGGATACGAGTCGTCTCCAGGGACTGGCGGCGACCAAGAATTGTACGACGGCGCTGCGCATGTTTCTTCGTTTTCTGATCGCTGAAGGTAAGTGCGATGTCAATTTGGATGACGCTATTCCCGTCGTAGCTCAATGGCGACTTTCTTCGTTGCCACGGTACCTGCCATCGGCGGACGTCGAGCGAATCATCGCTTCATGTGATCTCAGTTCGCCGGTCGGTCGACGGGATCGTGCGATTCTGCTCTTGCTTGCTCGAATGGGATTTCGAGCGGGCGACATCGTTCAGATACAACTGGAAGACATCGACTGGAAAGGAGCTTGGATTTCGATCACCGGCAAAAGCAGGCGGCAGACGAGATTTCCTCTGACACAGGAGGTCGGCCAGGCAATCATCAGCTACTTGCAGGAAGGACGGCCGCCAACCGATACCGCTGCACTATTTGTCGGCTGTCGGGCACCATTCCTTGCTTTTGCAAACCACTGCGCGATTTCAGTGATCGTTGCCCGAGCGATGCGCCGGGCTGGCGTTCACTGTCCGAGCGGCGGTGCCGCTCATGTGCTGCGCCATTCGGTCGCCACCTCAATGCTGCGCGAAGGTATATCGCTGCAGGAGATTGCTGTCGTTCTTGGACACCGGACCATTACGACCACGCAAATCTACGCCAAGGTCGATCGTCCCACATTGCAACAGATTGCCCAACCATGGCCGCAGGTGCAGGCATGATGGTCGATCTTGTGGAATCATATTTGACCATGCGCCGCGCGTGCGGATTTGAGCTCAAATCGGAGGGAAGCTGCCTCCTCGGATTCGCCGCCTACACCGATACGAGAGGCTTGGACCACGTTTGCAGGGAAACGGCCGTCGAATGGGCGACACTTGCTCGGACAGTTCATCAGCGCGCACGTCGGATTGGCCATGTCATTCGTTTCACACGTTTCGCCCGGCTCGAAGATCTTCGGCACGAAATGCCAGTAGCCATCTTTGGTAGCGAGAAAGGGCCACGGCCGGCCCCCTACATCATGTCCTCGGTGGAAATTCAGCAGCTCGTCCAGGCGGCATTCCATCTGGGTTGCCATTCGATGCGTCAACATACTTACGGCGCCTTGTTCTCTCTGTTGGCGTGCACCGGGCTGCGTACTTCTGAAGCCATTCATTTGCGCTATCAGGACATCACGGTCGATGGACTGGTAATTCGCAATACCAAATTCCGCAAGAGCCGCCTTGTTCCGATCCATGAAACTGCACGGGCTGGGCTAGAACGCTATCTCAAACAGCGGCGGCCCTATGCTCCGGCGGATGATCATGTGTTCGTTTCACTGCGGAGGAAGCCGCTAACAGGCTGTTGAAAAATCCCGCCGCCCTGTCAACGGGACGGCGGGGGTATACGTTGTGTAATGAGAACAACTTTCCCCTTCGAAACTATGCGCAAGACCGACGTCACCCAGCACGG
>NZ_JAFCWM010000079.1:0-2018 GCF_049897565.1 Massilia sp. TWR1-2-2
GCAGTAGAATCAAAAATTCACACTGCAGGCCGCGCTTCTAAATTGATGTCAAGTGTTTTTGTGTCTACGTTGAAAATAAACCATCTAACTGCACATTAAATGATAACTTGGGTGGATTGCGTCCCGCACGGCCAGCCGTCGATTGCCGCAGAAATCGCCAACCTAGCCTACCAGTCATACAAATTAGCGCCATCCCCGCTTCGCGAGGATGACGTTTTCTTTTTTCGCAGGTTTAAATTGATAGCGGGTCTGACCTATGGTCAGACCCCAAAAAACGCTTAAGGTTTCGCTTTTTTGATGTACTTTTCGAGCAATTTGTTGGTCTCGTTTAGCATGTGCATGATCGACTCGCGCGCGCGGTAAGCGTGGCTTTCATTCGGTAGCATCACCAAGCCATCGTATGCGCCAACAACAATGCATTCGGCCTGTTGAACGATTGAACTGCAGGTGTGCTGCA
The DNA here is from genome assembly GCF_049897565.1 of Massilia sp. TWR1-2-2. NCBI lineage: Bacteria > Pseudomonadati > Pseudomonadota > Betaproteobacteria > Burkholderiales > Oxalobacteraceae > Massilia > Massilia sp. TWR1-2-2. Next base: position 458 of record NZ_JAFCWM010000079.1, read on the forward strand.
CCTCAATCGGATCGACGCCAACGAGCAGCAGGAAATGCCACGTAAGTATTCCTGCGGATGGCGCGCTCGCAATCGGCCTCAGATTGAAGACAGTGGCGGTCCCGGTAAAACGAAGCATTGTCGATCAGGAGTGCATCTCCATCCTGCGCACTTGCCTGCTCGATAGTTTTTGAAGGATCGCGAATCAGACAGTCCAAATCGTGAAGCTGGCACAACTCGCTGGCCAGATTTGGAGCAGAACTGGAAAACTGGCTCTACTCTTAGCGTAGCCACGGACGTTGGAGCTTGCCTTGGAAGCAGTCCAGCATGCACGAAGTCGTGCATTCGCTCTGCCGATGCCGCGAGTGGCGCAAGGCCAACCATCGAACCGGTTCGATGGTAATGTGCCGTGTCCGAATCGAGCACTGCTACATGCTCTAGCACCCTCGCCAGATAGTCGACTGCCTTCAACGCATTCAGAGGGCGGGCTACGATATTCATTTCTTCCCGATATTTGTCGTCGATCTTGCCTTGCGGTCCCGCCTTACAAAAGTGGGATGTAGCGGTAAGCCGCCAGGTCGTTCTCCGGTAAAAACTCACCACTCGAGAAAGGGGCGTGCACCGCTAAGGTTTGTACATTCGCACTCGTGACGATTAACAGTGTCTCGTCGGATTCAGTGCGCAGACGAATCCCGCTTTCAGCTAAGAAGTCATCCCGCTCAAACACGAGCTTTTCGAGAGAGGCAAGACTCTTCCATGTGTGTCCTAGGGCAATCATTTTTGAGAATGGAGATTCCTGCACCATTTCAAAAACAAGGGAGCCTATTTCGTTCCAACGGTCGATGTCGTTCATCTTTGAGTAGATCTTTATTATCTCGCCCGTAGTCAAAAACAAATGCACAGTTGTCGTTCCGCCGACTCGCTAATAGTCTGACGAATATCCCCTAAGTCCAACCTTCAGAATATTCGAAAGTGAGTTCAAACCGTGGAACGCGAACAGAAAAGAGGCTTTCATATCACAATGATCCTATAAATTAATAGTGAAGCGTTTCCGGAAGTTTGTTGCCCTTGCCGGGAATCTCAATGCGCGGTCCATCGTCGGGGTTTTTCGATCCCGGACGAATCCAGATGCCGTTCTCGACGATCAGTACCCCGGCTTATTAGCCCGACTATCTCCCTCGGGGAACCTCTTACCAGTGCCGCCTGTGAGTTTGTCGAAATCTTTTTGAGCATCACCTGTACCGCCGTTCTCAGGCGCAAGCGGGCCGCTAGTATGTCGGTTTCCGCTCGCGCTGGTGCCGGATTGCTCGCCTTGTACTCCAACGTAGTCGTCAGGCACAGGCGGTGCGCTGTTTATATCACTCGGTTCCTGCCCGCGCGAGCATAGTACATGCACATTATTGCACCAGCTTTGCGGAAAGATCGGCGCGTTCCAGTTGGTGATCGGCCCAGGCGGGATCCATACCAATCCACCCAAGTTAGCCGATTTCAACAATTTTTCTGACTCATTGCCTTGTGCGGTTTTTGGTCTTGCTTCCGCGGTTTCGAGAGATTTTCACGATGTCGATAGGTCCTTCCAGCG
>NZ_JAFCWM010000080.1:0-1932 GCF_049897565.1 Massilia sp. TWR1-2-2
CACCCGAGTTCGACAGTTCGCGGCCAATTTCGACGGTTTTGCTGAACGGCGCACCATATAAATCAAACACTTACATGCATTTCTCCGTCGATTTTGAAAATTTTGTGTAATGGCATGTTTTATAAATTTCGTTAGTTGTTGACATTCTATTTCCACGCAAATAGAGTAACGGCATGTTCATCAAAGTTACCACCTCCGGACCACGCCGCTACGTTCAGCTGGTCGAAGCGTATCGCGACGACAATGGCCGCCCGAAGCAGCGTACCGTCGCGACCTTGGGCCGACTCGATCAGCTCAATACGGAGCTTGAGTCGGTGATTTCCGGCTTGCTGCGCGTGACCGGAAAAACGCGCCCGGAGATGCCTCCCGCCCCGTCGCTCACGTTCGAGTCGGCGCGCGATTATGGTGATGTCTGGGCGCTGACCGAATTGTGGAATTCGCTCGGCTTCGATCGTCTGCGGCAGGTATTTCGGCGCACCCGACACACCATCGATATCGAAGCGCTGATCCGGTTGATGGTGCTGAACCGACTGTGTGATCCCGACTCGAAACTGGGCGTGCTGCGCTGGGTCGAAACCGTCACCTTGCCCGGTATCATGGCCGAAAAAATCGAGCACCATCAACTGCTGCGGGCGATGGACGCGATGGTCGAACATCAGGAGGAAGTCGATCAGGTGCTGGCCAGCTTACTGCGTCCGATGGTCGATCAGGATCTGGCGGTGGTGTTCTACGACATGACGACGATCCGCGCTGAAGGGATGTCGCAACAAGACGAGGACGTGCGCAAATTCGGCATGTCGAAGGAGGGCCTGATCGCGCGCCAGGTCATGCTCGGGGTGGTGCAGACAGCGGATGGATTGCCTCTGTATCACGAAGTATTTGACGGCAATACCGCCGAAGTGACGACCATCAAACCGATCATCGAAAAGATCGTGCGACGCTTCCCGGTCAAGCGTGTCATCGCCGTGGCCGATCGCGGCCTGCTCTCGACCGACAACCTGGCGGACCTGCAGGCGATCACCTTGCCAGGCGGTGGTACGCTTGAATTCATTCTGGCAGTGCCAGGGCGCCGCTACGGCGATTTCGTGGACCTGCTGGCGCCGTTCCATGCTGAGCAATGCGCCGATGCAAAGCAAGAGGTCTTGGGTGAGACAAAGTGGGACAAACTGCGCCTGATCATCGCGCATGACCCGGACGTGGCCAAGACCGCCGGCGCCAAACGCGATCTCGTCATCGAGTCGCTCGAGCAGAAGGCCGCTCAGTGGGCGGTCAAACTGGACGGGCAGGAGATGGGCAAGAGCAAGCGTGGCCGCAAGCTGTCCGACGGCGGCGCGCGCGCACGTTTCTATCATGAAGTGTGTGAGGCCCACCTGGCACGTATCGTCCGCGTTGATCTCAAGAGCGAACTGTTCACGTACTCAATCGATGAGCGCGCGTTGACGCATGCGCGTCTGATGGATGGCAAGCTTCTGCTGGTCACCAATGCCACCGACCTGACACCCGTAGAAGTGGTTAAACGGTATAAATCGTTAGCCGATATCGAGCGCGGTTTCCGCGTACTCAAATCCGAAATCGAGATCGGCCCGATCTATCATCGACTGCCTGAGCGCATCCGCGCCCATGCCGCGATCTGCTTCATGGCCCTGATCCTGCATCGCATCATGCGCACCCGCTTGCGCGCCAGCGACACCGCGCTCTCGCCCGAGCGCGCGCTCGCGAAACTACGCAGAATTCAGCATCACCGCGTCACGCTGAACGGCACCGAATCCGCCACCGGTATCTCAAAACTCGACAAGGAACAGACCGACATTCTCACCGCCCTGACGATCAAGAAACCCACCCTTGAGACCCAATTGACCCTCCTGTAGTGGCATTTTTTAACATCGCCTCTATATGAATCAATAACTTACGCGCTCAACTGTCGAACTCGGG
>NZ_JAFCWM010000081.1:0-1877 GCF_049897565.1 Massilia sp. TWR1-2-2
ATTGACGTTGGAGTTGGCGTACTACCGCCGCATCAACTACGGCAAGAAGAGCGAATCCTTCAGCGGCGAGCAGCGCGAACTGTTCGAAGAAACAATCGACTCCGACTTGGCCGCCATCCGCGCAGAGCTGGCGCCACCTGATACCGGTGATGGCGAAGCGGGCAAGCGCAAACGCAGCCGTGCCGGACGCCAGCCGCTGCCGGCCGAACTGCCGCGCGTCGAGCACCGCCATGAGCCGGAGTCGTGCCAAAGCGCGGCATGCGGCCAAGGCCTGGTCAAGATCGGTGAAGGCATCAGCGAACAGCTCGACGTTGAGCCGGCGCGCTTTTTCGTGCATCGCCACATTCGTCCGCAGTACGCTTGCCGCGCCTGCGAGACGGTCATTGCAGCAGCGGTGCCGCCGGCGATCATCGATGGCGGCATGGCAGCACCTGGCTTGCTGGCCTGGGTGGCGGTGAGCAAATACACCGATCACCTGCCGCTGTACCGCATCGAGCAGATCGGCGCGCGCCAAGGCGTGCCACTGGCGCGCTCCACGCTGGCCGAGTGGATCGGCAAGATCGGCGTCGCGCTGCAACCCTTGAGTGAACGCCTGGCCGAACTGCTCAAGGAGCGACCGTGTCTGCATGCCGACGAAACGCCGGTGCGGCAACTGGACCCCGGCGAAGGAAAAACCCGGCATGCGTATTTATGGGCCTACCGATCCAATGACCTGGACGAGGGGCCGCGCATCGTCGTGTTCGACTATCAAACCGGCCGTGCCGGCGCGCATGCGCCCGCCTTCCTGTCGGGCTGGCAGGGCCAGCTGATGGTCGACGATTACGCTGGCTACAAAGCCATGTTCGCCGCCGGCATCACCGAGCTGGCGTGCATGGCCCACGTACGCCGCAAATTCTTCGACCTGCATGCTGCCAACGGTAGTCCGATTGCCGCAGAGGCCCTGCGCCGTATCGGCTAGTTGTACGCCGTCGAGCAGCAAGGGCGCGAAGTGGCGCCGACAGAACGCTTCCAATTGCGCCAGGACCAGGCCAAGCCACTAATGGCCGATTGGCACGCCTGGCTGCTTGCCGCGCGCAGGACCGTGGCCGTCGGCAGCGGCACCGCCAGGGCGATCGACTATGCCCTCAAGCGCTGGCCGGCGCTGCTGCGCTACGTCGATTCGGGCACGCTGCCGATCGATAATAATCCGGTCGAAAACACCATCCGTCCTATCGCCGTCGGGAAAAAGAACTGGCTGTTCGCTGGCTCTGAACGGGCCGGGCGACGCGCCGCCGCGATCCAGACCCTGCTCGCCACCGCCAAGCTCAACGGACTCGAGCCATTACGCTGGCTCAGCGATACACTCGAAAAGCTGCCCACCTGCCCGAACAGCAAGATCGACTCATTGCTACCGTTTGCACAGTCTACCCAGTCCTAAACCGCATTCATAGGTGGGTGGGCCGGACGCTTACGGCTGAATCGGTAGCCGAGCAGGCGGGAAAGCCCGAAAACACGAAAACCACCTCGCTGTAGGCGCCTGTGTCAGTCATGATCTGAGTCGGCTGAAGGTCGGTTTACTGCCCCAGGAAGACGGCCAGTAGAATCAGGCTGTCGCGAAGCGTGCCCGGCACGGTGATGCCGTTCAGTCCTAAAAAACTGGTTCGATAGCAGGTTGTACGAGGTCACGCCGCGCCCGACGCCGAAGCGCGCTCGGAATAGCTGAATCTTATTCTAAGGCAGGGAAGTGTAGTGGTAGGCTGACCGCAAATTGACTTCCACTGCGGAATGTGTCAATCACTTTGAGACAATGAATTTGATGAGTTTAGTGTCTAATTCTCTGGATTCTCCCCGCTCTCGGCCTCCGGTTTTGGCATGTTAATGCCCGCTACGGTTGGCAA
>NZ_JAFCWM010000082.1:0-1867 GCF_049897565.1 Massilia sp. TWR1-2-2
ACACTGCCGCCACCGACGCCGGGCGCCGCGGCGCCGGTGCTCGGCTACGGGTATTCGCATCAGGACGCGCTGCTTTCGGTGACCGATCCGCGCAAGCTGATCACGCGCTACAACGTGGACGGGCTCGGCCAGCAAACCGGCATCGTCAGTCCGGACACGGGAACGACGACTACCAGCTACGATGGCGCTGGTAGTCCGCTCATTACCACCGACGCCGCCGCGCGCAAGACGACGTATAAATTCGATGCTGTAGCGCGCCTGACCCAGCTAGGCACAAGCGTTTTTGAATATGGCAAGGATGGCACCGGCGCGACCGGACGCTTGACCAAGATGAGCGACGCATCGGGTCAGACCAGCTACGGCTACGACGGGTTTGGCAGGCTGCTGAAAAAGGTTCAGATAGTCGGCAGCGGCGCTACGGCGAAGAGTTTTACGACAGCTTATACGTACGGCAGCAGCGGCAGCAGCGTCGGACATGTCACGTCGATGACCTACCCCAGCGGCAATCGGATCGAGTACACGTATGGCACCGATGGCCGCGTGAAGAGCCTGGTGCTGATCGCGCCAGGCGCCAGCCCGGTTACGATCCTGGGCGACATCCGCTATCTGCCCTTCGGTGCGGTACGTGGCTGGACTTGGGGCAACAGCAGCACCGCCAGCCCGAACATCTACGAGCGCAAATTCGATCTCGACGGCCGGATCGTCAGCTATCCGTTGGGCCATCCCGCCAACAACGGCACAGTGCGCACGCTGAGCTACGACGCCGCAGGACGCATTACGGCGACCAAACACACCGGCGCCGCAGGGGCTGCCTTGCTCGATCAGCGCTATGGCTACGACGGTCTTGACCGGCTGATTGCATTTGACGGCACCGGCACCAGCCAGCGCTTTGAATACGACGCCAACGGCAACCGCACCCGCGCGACGTTTGGCGCGAACAGTTACCTCAACACGATCAGCGCCGTCAGTAACCGGCTCGCCAGCACGACTGGGCCAGCACCGGCGAAGCAGAACTCTTACGACGCGACCGGTAACCTCACAACTGATGGGACGATCCAGTACAGCTACGGCAGCGACAACCGTATGAGCAGCGTCGTGCGCGGAGGTATTACTACCGGTTATCGCTATAACGGGCTCGGCCAGCGCCTGGCAAAGGCTGGTCCGGCAAATGTCGCTGTGAACTACATATACGACGAGAGTGGCCGTCTTCTGGGGAGTACGATAGTGGAGCTAAAACTTTACAGGAAACTTTATACCTCGGCGATTTGCCGGTCGCTATACTGAAACGCGGCGCGACTGTGGTAGGGACGAAAGGGCAAACAACAAGCGTTAGTTACGTTTATGCTGCCCACATCTCGACCCCACGCGTTCTCACCCGAGCCAGCGACAACAAGATGGTTTGGCGCTGGGACAATGCTGACCCCTTCGGCCTGTTGCCGCCGGAACAGGACCCAAACCGCCTAGGCACCACGCAAATCTACAATCTACGATTCCCCGGTCAGATATTTGACAGTGAGACAAATAACCACTACAACTACTACAGAGATTATGATCCGCAGACTGGTCGGTATATCCAAAGCGATCCGATCGGGCTGGAGGGCGGAATCAATACCTACGCATACGTCGATGGTAATCCGCTGGGATATTCAGATCCTAAAGGTTTAGCGCCGGCCGCGGCCGGAGCGTTGTGCTTTATTCCTGGAATAGGTTGGGCCAGTTGTGCCGCAGTAGCCGCAGGTGGGGGCGCAATCAATCCACCCAAGTTAGCCGATTTCAACAATTTTTCTGACTCATTGCCTTGTGCGGTTTTTGGTCTTGCTTCCGCGGTTTCGAGAGATTTTCACGATGTCGATAGGTCCTTCCAGCG
>NZ_JAFCWM010000083.1:0-1863 GCF_049897565.1 Massilia sp. TWR1-2-2
AATGGCCGAAATCGCCGGTCTGAATGCGTGAAAATGAAAATTTAGGTACCCAAATAACGCGGCCCTGTTAAGCGCATCGTTTGCACAGAAATCATCAATTGTTCAGCGCTTCCCTAGGTGGTCTCGAAGCCACAAGCGGTATTGCTTTTCCGTCAGGCTATGATCGGACGAAGCATCAATACACCAACGCAACAGCATGTAGCCAGCAACAGCTGCCCTTACGCGCAATCGGATTGAGCCGTCCTGCATTCCATAGTCCAATTCGATAATCTCAGGATGTTTAAGGCGTGGGTGCGGAACAAGATCCAGCTCTACTATCCGGGCCCACTGGATGTCGGCATCCATCCGCTCCTGCGCTGTAGACTCTTCATCGAGAATGATCGGATTTTGAATGCGCGTGATAACGAAATCACGAAACTCCCCGGACTTACGATCAAACGCGCGAACATGCCAGCGCAGGCCTGTATCAACCAGCGCGAAGGGCACAATGACTCGTTCCGACGCCCCACTGATCATAGATTGATAGCGGATCGCCACCGGGCGTTTGGCGTGGATGGCTCGGCAAATTGGCGCAAGCACCTCCATTCGGGGACAATTCAAAATTGCTGGGAACTCGCATGGAAGTTGCGATCGCTGGTCGCCATCCACCCCATCGCCAAAACCTAGTGATAGCGCCGACAAGACCCGCTGGGGAGCGTGCTCAAAAATCGGGACAAACTCGCTACTGATTCGATACGTCTTGCTGCTATTATGAAGATCGATATTTTTCGGCGCCAGTTCCCGGTACATCGCAATGTCGCGGGTCGCACCGGCTGGCGCAACACCGAAGCGAGCGGAAAGATCCGGACGGCCAATCTGGCCCATGAAATACAGGCGAAACTCAAGATAGGTTAGTCGTTCGCGCTGAGCCTGACTCAGGCTACCGACACGCTGCGAATGCATCAACAATCGCTCCTTATCCATGGAAAACGACGGGAAGACCAAATCCACTCTGAATTCCGCTCATTAATTACTCAACATATCATCAAATTGATTAGATCACACATCGGCATTTTTCTGAATGCAATTGATTTCCTATTGCTACCCTTTCTTCTCGGCTCAATATCGCAGCTGGGTATTCCGGTCCACCGTGACCAGCGATTCCAGTCTATCGTGACCGATCATTCCGGTCCATCGTGACCGCCCATTCCGGTCTATCGTGACCGATTTCGGCCGCCACCAACTCTCGACGAAGTCGGCAGTGCAGAACCCCAAGGTCCGCCGCCGGATTGGCACCGGTCAGAAGCAAGTGTGCGGCCGGGGTTGTGTGAAGTGCTTTCAGGCAATCTAATACGCCGCCAGGGCAAAGACTGAGCGTTCATCTCCACCGCCGGGGAAAAAATCTCCGTGCCTCCAAGGCTGGCCAAGAAATTTTCTGTGGACAAACGATACGACGTCCCCTGTCTAGACATCAGGCGCACCAACAGACAAGGTCTGACTGGTTGGCGCGCTGTGAATTTGATCGAGCAAGAGGCACCCCATGCGTAGCGAGGGTCTGACCCAGGAATCCCCGAGGAAACTTTGGTAATGAAGAGCGTCCGCGACAAGGCCGGAGGGCAAACTTGAAGCGAACAAACGACACCCCTTTCCCGTCCTGCTTTGGCGCCCGGCGCTTCCTCTGCCTACGCTCAGGTACAAAAACATCATGGCCCGCAAGGGTAGTAGAAAAACAATTTGTACACATGCGGCCCGCGAACCCATCTACAGTAAGCGTCCAGTCCACCCACCTTCCATTGCCAATTCCACCTAGCCATACTCCGGTTTTGAAAAGGAGATAGGAATGGCAAATATCGAACGCGAAGCGCTGTGGAAAGAACGCGTCGC
>NZ_JAFCWM010000084.1:0-1805 GCF_049897565.1 Massilia sp. TWR1-2-2
GATGTCCCGTTCAATTGGGTAGGGGCGACATCGCCCGCGACATTCCGATTACAGCCAAACAAGTCCAGTGTCGGCAACCCGGAGGCCGCTGTGGCAGTTTGTGAAACATTCAGGCTAGCGGGCTACAAGCCGAAAGACTCTGCCGTTACGATCGTCGTCGCTACTGGCACGCTAAGTTGGACGGGGATAATCGGCACAAGAAGGCTGTACGGTATCGGGTTGCACACGTTGCCGGCACCAGATCCGCATAGGCGCACTCTGACGAAGCGGATGCAGTTTGCGTCATTTGGGTCTGCGATGCATGTCGACCGATTGATCATCGGTGTTGCCGGCAGCGTCGAGACAGCAGTCAACACTTGCAGATTGCCCGACCGCACAAGTGCCATGTAATCTACGCGAACGTGGCCGTCGGTGATTTGATCAGCTAATACTAACGGACCGCTGGAGGTGCGGAAAATCGCTTTCTGACGAACGTATTGCATAGCGTCGGCGTCAGCGAAATTTGTCTTGGCGGCAGCATGAGCTGCGCTCCTCGTGACCTCTTGCACCGTGTTCATCAAATACACGAGGCGTGCCATTTCGATGATCCCGAAAAGGAATAAAAAAAATACCATCGCGGTGAGCGAAAATTCTACTGCTGTAATTCCCGCCTGGCGGTTTTTTGAATGACGCATTTTGGCCTCAGAATTTCATTTCCCTACATACGGCAAAGTCACGTCAGCATTGAGGACGAAACCTCCTTCCTCATCAGTAAAGTAGACCGTCTCCGTCGTTATAAAATCAGCGAAAACACGCATCTGGACGTTTACGCGGACCGTATCAGGAACGAACAAGCCTGCGCATGTAATGCCCCCACATAAGAACGTCGGTGTGGCGGGAAACAGTCCCGGGTTGAGTTCCGCAACTTCCAACTCATATATCTGGCGCGCAACGTCTACTACTGCCGCGATACGTGACTGCGATTTCATTTCGGTAACAGGTACCGACGATAAGTAGCGAGCCGCGTCGTGAGCGGCCTTCTCGGCCACCGAGTAGTGCCAAAGGACTCGCCCGAGAAAAAACGGCACGGCTACAAGCATCATCAGTATGGGAATGATGATCGCCAGCTCAACGGCAGCGACGCCATGCTGCCGGAGCCCCTCAGGACGATTGACCGATTTTTTCATTGCATAAGCTCCACTTCGCCATCAATATTTTGATCACGCATTAATCCGGCAAATTCAACTTTGACGCTAGTGGAAGTCGCCGGCACGGTCATATAGAACCTTCCGATCCCCAGCACGTTAGCGCTGATCGAACCTGTCGTGCTGAGCGGGCACTGTAATAACGGCACGTTCAATACCCGGCGATGCTGCTTCGAGGGGGACATGGCGGCGCCGGCTGATTGGTAATAATTCGCGTCAGATGTCGTGAGGTACGGCGTGGTCGCCGGGTAGCTTACCTTCGGCGCCGTCCCAGGGAAGGGGGCGGCTGACGGGTAAAGCGTCAGCCAGGATGACGTTGACGCAGTCGCCGGGAAAGGGAAGTAGCCCGCGCTTGGCTCAACACCATTTCGGGCGGTGTAGGACGAATACGGCACTGCTTTAGCGTATGACCACAGTGGATTAACAGTGGCGGTTGCCTGATGAGGCTTGATGTTGCTATCCGGCGGAGACTCGAGTGAAGTGCAACCAGTATCTGTGTACATGTTTAGATTCGTGTGATTATGTACCCATTCGTAGTTGGCCCCTTTTCAAAGCCAGGCACGTTTTGAGTACACTTCTTCCTTCCAACGAATCGCGTCCGAGAACATGACACAAGCCTTG
>NZ_JAFCWM010000085.1:0-1796 GCF_049897565.1 Massilia sp. TWR1-2-2
CTGGAAGGACCTATCGACATCGTGAAAATCTCTCGAAACCGCGGAAGCAAGACCAAAAACCGCACAAGGCAATGAGTCAGAAAAATTGTTGAAATCGGCTAACTTGGGTGGATTGGGGCCGGGTCGGTCATTCATCACAAATTCAGCAACCAAGGCGACGCCTTGCCGGTCACTGCCGAACGTCATATAGGTCTGTCGATACATCGCGATATCTCCCAAAGATAGAAGCCGCGCCGGTTCTTCGTGCGCGGCTTGTTATATTGCCGTTATCTGCCGTACCAATTACCATACGCCGCGTTGGCTATGGCGACGCAAGCTATTTGTTTGTTAATTACGTGATTGAAGCAAATTCCCCATTTATTGTCGTCCCATCCGGCATTAGGCGCCATTTTGTTGCAAAGTTTTTCCCCGTCGTCGGCTTGCTTTTTGCATTGCTTAAGGGCGGCGGTCCATTTCTCGCGTGCGTTTTCGGGTAGGTTATCGGCGGGGGGCATTCGTGATAGGTCCGCTAGGCGGAAACCACCCGGACACATCGCCCCCAACCGGGCCGCCTACAGGTGGAATCCCGCCAATCGGGGGAATCCCGCCCGATGGCGGCGGACGGGTCGCCGCTCCAATGCATACAGGCGGGGTAGATGGAATGCATACCCAGCCGCCCCCGGTCGGTATTGGGTCGCCGCCGCCGGATCCGGTTCCTCCCGGCCAGTTTGGAGCAGCGCCGCCGTCCGGGATCGGTTCGTCGGCGTCGCCTGGATAGCCGGGGTCATAGTCGGGCGAGCCATAGCCGCCGCCGCCGCCGTCCCACGGGGTAGTACAAAAGCCGCCGCCTTCGTCGTCGTTGCCGCAGCCGCCCCCGCCTGGGACTTCGACCGCCGAAGATTGCGTTCCTGGCGTGGCTCGCTTTAACGCCCTGGGCGCGGTCGATGATAACAGGCGCTTATCAGCGATCTTTTGCAATCCGCTTGCCGCCCGCGCAAATGCTGCGCTGAATTGCCCTATATCCGGCAAATCGTTTTTAGTTGCGACTGCGCCCGGTTTTAACTTGAACACAAGGGCGTGCACCCCGTTTACATTGACCGGGGAAATATTGAATTGGCTTAACGCTTTAGCGCCGGGCAATCCCTTGCAAACGGTTTCGCGCTTACCCGTCCAATTGATCCCCGAATAGCAAAGGCTATTGCGATTCATGCCGCGCACTAATACGACGTGTTCCGCCTCTGGTATTAAGCCAACGACGCCGACCGCGACTTTCTGCTTGCCGGTTTGCTTGGGCAACTTCGGCATTAATACGCAATCTTTAATTTTGCTCGCGCTTGGTCCGCCTTCGGGGCAGTAAAACGGGGGCGGATCGTCTTTGATAACGGTCGGGGTTGCACCTTGCGTGCCGAATGCTGCGAATACAAACCAGAATGGAATCGCACCCATTTGGAAAATTTTCATGATTAGCTCTCTTTTGGTTAAAGTAAAAAACCAATACCGCCTTTAAAAACGGCCGAGCTAATTTTCGCCTTGCTGTCGAGCTAGCTATTGATGGTTCGCAAAACGCGGCAGCTTGATAACTGATTTGAACGGCAGTAATGAAGGCTGTAAATAAAAAGCGGGGCGAAACCCGCTAGTTATTTCCAATTTTTATCATCGCCACGCAATGCCAAGTTCATTCGCCATCGCTTCCGAGCACCTGATTATGTTCACTCGTCAGAACTAAGGCGACCGTGCTGAGTCAAACCTTTCACGATGGTTGAGTTACGAAAAGGAGCGATGATGGCAATCAATGGAATTCAATTTCAGAAGGGGTT
>NZ_JAFCWM010000086.1:0-1684 GCF_049897565.1 Massilia sp. TWR1-2-2
CTGCTTCAGCCTTTGATCAAGGTATTGAAATAGCTTGTGCATTTCTGTCCGATGGAACGCCCCATAGTAGTCCACCCACCCACGTATTATGGAGTTGTATTGCCACGCCAGTTCCTGCACGTCCACCTCTTCAAGTCGGCCTAAGGACTGATCAAACATCGCATTTAGTGACCCTTCGCTGGCGGCCCCTGACCTATCCTGAGTAAGATACTGCCTGGCCAAGTCGAGGGTATAGCGAAATTCTCTCGAGTCATTCATCGTCTTGCCTGATTATGTTCACTCGTCAGAACTAAGGCGACCCTGCTGAGTCAAACCTTTCACGATGGTTGAGTTACGAAAAGGAGCGATGATGGCAATCAATGGAATTCAATTTCAGAAGGGGTTGTCTCTCTCGGCTTTCCTGCGGGAATACGGCACCGAGGCGCAGTGCGAGGAAGCGTTTATCAAGGCGCGATGGCCATGCGGGTTCATATGCCCGTGCTGCGCCCATGACAAGGCGTACGAATTCAAACGGCGCGCACTGCGCTACAGGCAGTGCGGCAGTTGCCGGCATCAGACCAGCCTGCGGGCCGGGACAGTGATGGAACATGGCCGCTTGCCGTTGACGAAGTGGTACTTGGCGATCTATCTGGTGACGCAGTCGAAGACGAATATCGCAGCGCTGGCCTTGATGCGACAGCTGGGCGTCTCCTGGAAGGCCGCATGGCTGCTCAAGCACAAGCTGATGGAAGTGATGGCCCAGCGCGAGGCCGATCGCCCGCTCAGTGGCGATATCCGGGTCGATGACGCGTATCTGGGCGGCGAACGCGTTGGTAAGCGCTAATTTCGCTGCACCTTGCCAGCGCCTACGCCTGCTATCACGTGGTGACGGTGGCGTAGTTAAACGGCAGCAGATCGCGGATATCGTCGCCGTCGGCGCGGCTCGGCAATTCGGTTAGCACGTGGCGCAGATAGGCATACGGCTCCACCCCGCAAGCGCGACAGGTGAGCATGATGCTGTAGATCACGGCGCTGGCGTTGGCGCCGGCGACCGTAGAACTGAACAGCCAATTTTTTCTGCCGGTAGTGAATGGCCGGATATCGCGTTCGATCAAATTGTTATCGATGGGGGCATTGCCGTCGTCCGCGTAACGGCGCAAGTACGGCCATTGGTTGCGCGCGTAGGTGATCGCTGCTCCCAGCAAACTCTTGGGCAGCACCTTGTCAGCGTGTTGTTCAAGCCAGGTCTCGAGTGCCACCAGAACCGGCACACTATGCTGCTGGCGCAATGCATAGGTGTAGTCAGCGCGGCTACTGCCTTCCGGCAAGCGTCCCTTGGCCAGGGCCTCAACCTGATACAGGCGACCGATCAAGTCCAGCGCCTGACGTGCGCGCCCATCGGCCTTCCCCTGCGCCTTGGCCGCCTCATCAAAGTAACGCCGCGCGTGGGCGAAGCATCCAAGATGGCGCACGCCGTTGAGCGTACGCCAGGCGCTGTAGCCATCGGTCATCAGCGTACCCGTATAGCCGCGCAGAAATGCCTGAGGGTGCTGCTGGCCACGCCCGGCCTGGTACTCGAACAGCACTACCGGCGTGGCGTTCGTTTCGGCGCTGCGATAGACCCACATGTAAGACTGGCTCTGCGCGCTGCGGCCATCTTCATGCAATACCTGAACGGTAGTCTCGTCCCCATGGATGAGGGGCT
>NZ_JAFCWM010000087.1:0-1611 GCF_049897565.1 Massilia sp. TWR1-2-2
CATTGCCAACCGTAGCGGGCATTAACATGCCAAAACCGGAGGCCGAGAGCGGGGAGAATCCAGAGAATTAGACACTAAACTCATCAAATTCATTGTCTCAAAGTGATTGACACATTCCGCATGCTCGGAGGTGAGTGCATCCATGGCTGAAAGTATGGACGCAAAACGACTGGATAGCAATGGACCCAAATAGTGCTCTCTAAACAAAAAACCCGCGCTACTCAGAACGAGAGGCGCGGGAAATGTTCGTTATTGGACTTCTTTAGTTGTTCGATTGCGGGACCGGAATCACACCTGAATATGAGGAAGGCAGGTAAATCAGAACAAGTACCAACAAAAATACCAACAAAAACAAAAATGTCCGGGGTTCGGTCCTAATGCTGGGTGAAAGCGTCGGAGTGCGAGTGCAATGCACAATCGCCTTGGCGGCGACTACTGAAAACAGCGCATCTTGCCGGTAAAGACGGATTGAAGGTCGTTCTACGGGACGCCGTGTTCGTCCGCGCGAACAGGTCTATTACTGGGCATAGAATTGGCCGTTGGGACGGAAACTCTACACATCTGTTCGGTTATTTCTTGGGCTCGCTAGGGGCAGATCTGGCAGTGCGCGCGAGCCGTTGGATGCCGGCGCGCCTGATCATTATCACCAGGCGCTCGCGCGGTTAATTCTTCGCAGAGGTTGAGGCGCTGTTAGTTCGGCACGGCTACCGTCGCAGCGGCATGCTTGCGTGCGGCGCGGTCGAGTTCCGCCCGCTGGCGCCCAAGTGGTTTACTTGGCTGCGCTGGGGGGAATTGGACGTGAGCGAGCTTGTCTCGTCGCATAAGATCATTTTTGGACGGGCCAATAGGGTTGCTGCGGCTCGCACATCACGGTATTTCCAGAGACTACTCGTAGGTCTCGCATCAGTCGCGCTGGAAGCTACTTCTTCCTGCCGCCGCCCAAATTTTTATAAACCCCCAATACCGCACCGGCTAACGCACCCGCCGATGTGCTCACGATCGGAATTCGAATTGCCGTAGCCAATGCAGCCCCGACAAGAGCGCCGGCGGCCGCATCCTTCGCCATATCCGACTGCATGGCGCTCTTGCCCAGCTTGCCGACCTCGTCCGCTGTAGCCGATGCCACGTCCTTTATCTTGTTGACGGCGATCCTCGCGTCATCCATATCCACCTTGCCGTCGCCGTTCAAATCGCCGGCGAGGACACCGATATCAGAGATGGCGGATCCGGCAGTTCTCGCAGCGGCGGCTGCGGCATCCGCCGCTGAGGCGCCGAATTGCCGCGTGGTAGAAGAGGCAGTTGTGATAGCAGTTCCGAGTGAGGTTCCCACAGACGCCATTGCGCGAGTAGCTCTTGCGGCACCTGACTTCATGCTCGTGCGCGCTATCTCGAAAGCAGATGCGGTGTCGTGGGCCGTTACCGCTGCTGCGCTGTCGTTCTCATTCCCATCGTTCGGGTCAATCACACTCATGGTGTCTCCTCGGGATGTAGCTGTTTAGATTCGTGTGATTATGTACCCATTCGTAGTTGGCCCCTTTTCAAAGCCAGGCACGTTTTGAGTACACTTCTTCCTTCCAACGAATCGCGTCCGAGAACATGACACAAGCCTTG
>NZ_JAFCWM010000088.1:0-1542 GCF_049897565.1 Massilia sp. TWR1-2-2
CGGAATGTGTCAATCACTTTGAGACAATGAATTTGATGAGTTTAGTGTCTAATTCTCTGGATTCTCCCCGCTCTCGGCCTCCGGTTTTGGCATGTTAATGCCCGCTACGGTTGGCAATGCCGGCGGGCGTGGCAGCCGGTATTTGAATCGATTGGGATGCTGCGTAAAGGCGTTCTGCAGGACGGTCACACGCTGATCGTAGATCGCGGCGGCCACACCTGCATGCATGGCGGCGGGCGTCACGTAGCCGATGCCGGAGTGGCGGTGCTCGTAGTTGTACCAGGCGAAGAACGTCTGGCAGAACGCCCGCGCCTCCTCGATCGACTGAAACCGGTCCGGAAAGTTGGGCCGGTATTTCATGGTCTTAAATTGCGATTCGGAGTACGGGTTGTCGTCGGAGACGTAAGGCCGGCTGTGGCTCTTGATGACGCCCAGGTCGGCCAGCAGATCGGCGACTGGCTTCGAACGCATGGAGGCACCGCGGTCGGCGTGCAAGGTCAGCTGCCCAGGCGCGATGGCGTGCTTGTCGCAGGAGTCGGCGATGAGCGCTTCGGCCAGTTCCGCCGACTCCCAGCCCGCGATCATCCAGCCCACCACGCAACGGCTAAAGATGTCGAGAATGACGTATAGGTGGAAATGCGCCGACTTGGCCGGTCCCTTGATCTTGGTGATGTCCCATGACCAGACTTCGCACGGTTTCGTCGCCAGCAGTTCCGGCCGTGCATAGGCAGGATGAACCAGTTCGTCGCGCCGCGACCGGGTACCGCCGGCCTTGCGCAGCAGGCGATAGAAGGTCGAGACCGATGCGAGGTATATCCCGTCGTCGAGCAGACGGGCGTACACCGTGTGGGGCGCGCTGTCGACGTATTCGGGTGCGTGCAGGACATCAAGTACCTGCTGGCGCTCCACCGGCCCCAGGGCGAGCGGAGAACGACGTGGCTGGCGCACCGTGTGCAGCGCAGCGCGCGGCGACTTGGCACGGTAGAAGGTGGCGCGCGACACGCCCATGCCTTTGCAGGCAGCAGCGGCGCCAAGCGACAGCACCAAGCCACTGGCGGCGGTCATCACGGCAGATCCCCCGCCGTCGGCAAGCCCAGCAGATCGCAGAGTTTTTTTTGGACATCGATGATTTGTTCGGCACGGCCAAGCTGCTTCTTCAGCTTGGCGTTCTCCTGCTCCAGACTGAGAACGCGGCGCTCGGCTGCCTTGGCCGCGTCGGGCTTGGGACCCCGTGGCTTGCTCTGCAAAGCCGCCAGTTCGATCACCTCGACCTCCTGGCGCCAGTTGCTCAAATGCGAGCTGTACAATCCCTCGCGACGCAACAGCGCACCGACGGCGCCTGGATCGCTGCAGGCATCGGCTTCGCGCACGATGCGCCGCTTATAGCTGGCGGTGAATTTACGGCGACGCGCAACGGCGACAACCTCGGCGCTCTCGCGTTCTTCAATATGTTTTACCGCTGGCGACATCTGGGTTTCCATGTGATTGCAACTTCCTTAATTAGCTGGATGAAGTTGTCTCACAGTAGTTTGACACAGGGGG
>NZ_JAFCWM010000089.1:0-1297 GCF_049897565.1 Massilia sp. TWR1-2-2
GTAGAATTCATATCGGGCAAGGTGGTGTTCGTGTTGTAAATTGTGTTTCTCGATAACTCACATTTTATCAATCACTTACGGCATTCTTGCCCTTTTTTATGCAAAATTCAGGCTAGTGGGTAATTCGCTGCTCGCTTCCGCGCGTCTGGGACTTTAGAAGCCGTTTGGCGGTGTCCCGGCCGCGATCGTCCGAATTGGGCTGTGCGCGACAGGTAGTATCCGTCGCCCGACATCCTTGTCTGCAGAGCGCTAGGCTACGGCCGTAGGAACACGCCATTTGATCATCGCAACTTCTATGGAGTCGTTCACCACCAGGCAAGAAACGGTCGCATAGGCGAAAATCGCGAGCGTCTGCGTCCAGGGTAGCGACACGAGTCCCTGAAGCCCTACCGCCGTCAACACCGTACCGGTAAGTGCAACCGCGACGATGGCCTGCAGGAGCGGCCTGCTCGGCATCGTCGCCCAGAACCATCGGCGCTCCTCATCAAAATCAGTATTATCACGATTGCGGTAAGTCCTCTGCCGCCTCACCCGATCTTTCGACCTAAAAGCTTGTAGATTTTGCGAACGGCTACAGAGAGTGAATCTAGCAATCGCGGCAGGTCGGCGCGTTCTCGAGTCTTGAAGTTCCATTTGCAATCGATTCCCCACAAAAACTGCTGCAAAACTGCTGCAAGACTGCTTCAAAATCACTTCAAATCGACCGCGCATCTGAAACAAGAGCGGCGCTAAAGTCCGGCGAAATTGGTCGCAAACCATTCCAACTTAGCGAAGTAGGTTTCGCCATTAATTCGGGCAGGATGCCAGATGTGTGCCTGTCGGCACAATCCGGGGCTTCGTCTGTTTGGTCGCTACGCGCCCTTCGCAGCCGACTCAGGGCTTCGCCCCGAGACCCGGAGATGATGAGCAAGCAATTAATTAATATTTAGACAGCTTTCGAAGTCACACACGACCACGAGGTTTTTTTGTCCAATTTGGAATATGCGTTTGTCTGTAACTTAGCTTTCTCGTACAAAAAAATAAATCACTGACAGCGTAGCCGCTACGAATCGCACTGAACGGCCTGAGGCGGCCACGGGCGGCACTACCTAGCAGGGCGTTGAAAAAGGCATGAATACCTTCGGGTTTTATCGATGATCAGTCGAAATTTATCGATCCAAACCCGCATGCCTCCTGAAAACCAAGTTCTAGCCGCTTTTCAGGGCGATTTCCGCGCGTTTTCATGCCTTTCGGCGCTCAGTGGGCGGACTCCGCCCTATACGGTCGACAAACGCCAACCGAAAATCGTCGCCATGCG
>NZ_JAFCWM010000090.1:0-1295 GCF_049897565.1 Massilia sp. TWR1-2-2
GTAGAATCAAAAATTCACACTGCAGGCCGCGCTTCTAAATTGATGTCAAGTGTTTTTGTGTCTACGTTGAAAATAAACCATCTAACTGCACATTAAATGCTAACTTGGGTGGATTGGGGCGCATATCACCTAAGTGTCCGACAATAAAAGGCGCGGCCACGTCCCCCATCGACATAAGCGACAAAAACGATTCCTGCTCGGTGCGAGCATCGCGCGTCACTGAAACGACCAAACTTTCGACTCGCGCAGCGACAGGAATCTCGGTAGCATACGTTCTTAGCATCCTAGCAAAAATGGCGATCCAAATAACTCCGCCGACGAGGATAACGGCTCTACGAAAGGTAGTTTTCATATATAGACAATCGTCGTGAACTTATGGGGCGACGTTAGGGCTGCCAGAGGTGCGCCTCCAGATGGCCCGCGCCAGAATTGCCTCGATATTCCGGACATCGCTCCCCGGAAGTGCGAGCCTACTTGCCAGCGCTGATTTTCAAAATCTTCCCGTTGGACTTTGAAAGTTGGACCTCATGCACGCCACCGACCATGTTTTTTGGGAGCGATCCGGTTACGGTCCACTTCCCACCTTTTAACGTAGCGACAAATGGACGGTTTCCGCGGACTTCGTCTTCGCCGTAGATGGGAACCAAGACCGCAATAGCAACGGCAATAGCGGTCCTGCGGTCTGGGATAAACCCTTCCTTAGGAACGTAGCCTGACGCGGAATCGCTTTGCTTAAGTGATTCTTGAGCACTGACCCACGTCGCGGTCACAAGGAAGAGCTGAAGCGCAATCAGTAGATATTTAAAAAATTTTATTTTGCACCTGAGCTCATAAGATTTTTTCTACTATTTGAAAACTTGTCCGATCCACCTTTGACTTCGAATACCCCCATCTTTCGGCGCCAATCAGTGATCCGCTGGCGTCAAAAAATAGGGCGATGACGTGGTCATGAATATTTTTGCCGTCTGTCTTGACCACTTTTAGATTGTATTTAAGGTATTTCATCACTAACGTGCTGCTCCAAATACCCTTCCGGAAGTAGTTTCCTTCAGCTGATGGCTTCCCGAGGACCTTCTTCACTTTCTCGATCGAGTCCCCGAGTTTCAATTTGGCGATTTCCGTTTCCAGTCGCGCCACTTCGGGCGCGCTCATTTCGAATTGGAAGAGTGGGCGGGGTCTAGCAGGGCGTTGAAAAAGGCATGAATACCTTCGGGTTTTATCGATGATCAGTCGAAATTTATCGATCCAAACCCGCATGCCTCCTGAGAACCAAGTTCTAGCCGCTTTTCAGGGCG
>NZ_JAFCWM010000091.1:0-1266 GCF_049897565.1 Massilia sp. TWR1-2-2
GCCTACCGATCCAATGACCTGGACGAGGGGCCGCGCATCGTCGTGTTCGACTATCAAACCGGCCGTGCCGGCGCGCATGCGCGCGCCTTCCTGTCGGGCTGGCAAGGCCAGCTGATGGTCGACGATTACGCTGGCTACAAAGCCATGTTCGCTGCCGGCATCACCGAGCTGGCGTGCATGGCCCACGTATGCCGCAAGTTCTTCGACCTGCATGCTGCCAACGGTAGTCCGATTGCCGCGGAGGCACTGCGCCGTATCGGCCAGTTGTACGCCGTGGAGCAGCAAGGGCGCGAACTGGCGCCGACGGAGCGCTTCCAGCTGCGCCAGGACCAGGCCAAGCCGCTGCTGTCCGATTGGCACGCCTGGCTGCTTGCCGCGCGCAGGACCGTGGCCGTCGGCAGCGGCACCGCCAGGGCGATCGACTACGCACTCAAGCGCTGGCCGGCGCTGCTGCGCTACGCCGATTCCGGAACGCTGCCGATCGATAACAACCCGGTCGAGAACACGATCCGTCCAATTGCTGTCGGCAAAAAGAACTGGCTGTTTGCCGGCTCCGAACGGGCCGGGAGGCGTGCCGCCGCGATCCAGACCCTGCTCGCCACCGCCAAGCTCAACGGACTCGAACCATTACGCTGGCTCAGCGAAACACTCGAAAAACTGCCCAGCTGCCCGAACAGCAAGATCGACTCCTTGCTACCGTTTGCACAGTCTACCCAGTCCTAAACCGCATTCATAGGTGGGTGGGCCGGACGCTTACGTTAGGTGGTCGTCGTAGGTGATCGAACTCGCGCAATCATGTACCCATCCATAGCTGGTCGCCGTTCGAAACCAAGCACGTTTGCGTCCACTGGTCACCACCGGCAATTCGTTGCCGACTTCGTGCGGCAAGCGCTACACAGCCAAGCTCAAACTAGCTCGGTACCTGCAAGCTTATGGAATGCCATAAGAGACGGGCGCGTGAGACACAAAATGGCGTTTGCTTGCCGACACCTAACGAGCAGCGGCAAGCAGTCCAAGACTTACTCTGTAATAAAACTGATTCGGATCGCGCGTTCACACAACGCCCCGGCGATCCCGATCAGGCGCGCCCGGAAAATTTAGGGACGGAGTAGACACTATCTGCCTTGAAGGCAGCCCGTGGGGGTGACACCCAATCCACCCAAGTTAGCCGATTTCAACAATTTTTCTGACTCATTGCCTTGTGCGGTTTTTGGTCTTGCTTCCGCGGTTTCGAGAGATTTTCACGATGTCGATAGGTCCTTCCAG
>NZ_JAFCWM010000092.1:0-1223 GCF_049897565.1 Massilia sp. TWR1-2-2
CTAGGGAAGCACTGATTTATTCTTCGGGCACTGGTTCCGTCTGCTAGCAAGACCTGAGACAATAACGGCACGCACACTACCGTCCAGTTGATCATGCAGAAGAGTTTTTCCGACCTTGAATACGCCGCCAAAAAGAAGCTGACACGGCGCGACCGCTTTCTCGCAAAGATCGACAGCATCACGCCCTGGTCGCAGTTGCACGAACAGATCGCACCGTTCTACCCGAAGGTCGAAGGCGCTGGTCGGCCACCGATCGGGCTGGCGCGCATGCTGCGCATGTACGTTGCCCAACAGTGCTTTGGCCTGTCTGACGAAGGCATCGAGGATGCGATTTACGACAGCCAGGCGATTCGTGGCTTCGTCGGTATCGACCTCAATCGGGAGTCGGCGCCGGATGCGACGACGCTGTTGAAATTTCGCCGACTGCTCGAGACGCACGAGCTGACACGCAAAATCTTCGACACCATCAACGGACATCTGGCAGCGCAGGGTTTGATGATGCGCGAAGGGACCATCGTCGATGCCACGTTGATCGCGGCATCGCCATCGACTAAAAACAAAGACGGCAAACGCGACCCGGAAATGCACCAGTCGAAGAAGGGAAACGACTGGCACTTCGGGCTGAAAGCCCATATCGGCGTAGACGCGGCGTCGGGCCTCGTGCACACGCTGATCGGCACGGCCGGCAACGTGTCGGACGTAACGCAGGCACACGCGCTGCTGCACGGCGATGAAGTTGCGGCAATGGGTGACGCAGGCTACCAGGGTGTCGAAAAACGTGAAGAAAATCTTGGCAAAAACGTGACCTGGCACGTCGCGATGAAGCGCACCAAACGCAAGGCGCTGCCGAACAACAAACTCGGCCGCATGACAGAAAAGCTGGAGCACTTGAAAGCCAGCGTTCGGGCGAAAGTGGAGCATCCGTTCCATGTGGTGAAGAACCTCTTCCGTCATCGCAAAGCACGCTACCGCGGCTTGGCGAAGAACACCGCGCAACTGTTTACATTGTTCGGATTCGCGAATCTGGTGCTGGCCGGCCGGCGATTTAGGGTCTCTGAAACCCAAGCTCCGTCCTGAGGACGGAAGCACGGGGAAAATGCATCAAAAATGGCCGAAATCGCCGGTCTGAATGCGTGAAAATGAAAATTTAGGTACCCAAATAACGCGGCCCTGTTAAGCGCATCGTTTGCACAGAAATCATCAATTGTTCAGCGCTTCCCTAG
>NZ_JAFCWM010000093.1:0-1109 GCF_049897565.1 Massilia sp. TWR1-2-2
CGCCCGGCACGGCTGCGTTTGCGCTTGCCGGCTTCGCCGTCAGCGATGTCAGCAGGTGGCACCAGCTCGGCCTCGATCGCGGACAGGTCGGTGTTGACCGTTTCTTCAAACAGCTCACGCTGCTCACCGCTGAAGGACTCGCTTTTCTGGCCGAACTTGATGCGACGGTAGTACGCTAGTTCAAGCGTCAACGCAGCAATCTTGAAGTCCTTCTCCGCCAGCGTCGCACTGTTTTTCGCCAGCACCTGTTCTGCTCTGGCGCTTTGCTCCATCAGCGCGCGCACCTTCGCGATCACGGCGGGATCGTGGTTGGCGCGGGTTAGTTCGGTAAGCAAATCCATTCCCGTAGTTTACCGGGCACGGCCGCTGTTTACAAGCACAACAGTTTACATGCGCGGCGCTACAGCTGCCATTGCGCCGGGGCCGGCGCGACCAAGCGCTGCCAGTCGACGCCGGCGATCAGCCATTGCCATTGCTCGTCGGTTAACTGCCAGCTTGTTTCGTGTGCCTGCGGCCAAACGAACTGACCGCGGTGCAGACGACGCAGGCACATCCAAACGCCATTGCCATCCCAGCAGACCAGCTTCAAGCGGGTCCTTCGACGGTTGCTGAACACGTATGCCGTGCCGTCGCAGGGTGCGCGGCCCAGGGCCTCCTGCACATGCAGCGAAAGCCCATCGATGCCGGTGCGCATGTCCACAGCCTGGGTGGCCAGCCAGAACGACGCTGCCTGCAGCTTCATGCCAGGGCACGCAGCAGTTCGACGACCCAGTTCGTCGGCAAGGCTGCCGGCAACGTCACGGTCCAGCCGCTGGGACTACGCAAACTGATCGCTGGCGCAACGGTCGCGGCAGATTGAATCGACAAAGGCAAAAATGCCGGCGCCGCGTCGACCACGGTCAATCGTCGCGCCCAATAATTGAGCTGACGCTGGGCATAGCCCTGATTCACTGCAAACGCACGCTGCGACTGACCGCTAACACGCCATTGTGCGACGCGTTCTTTCCACAGCGCTTCGCGTTCGATATTTGCCATTCCTATCTCCTTTTCAAAACCGGAGTATGGCTAGGTGGAATTGGCAATGGAAGGTGGGTGGACTGGACGCTTAC
>NZ_JAFCWM010000094.1:0-1093 GCF_049897565.1 Massilia sp. TWR1-2-2
AGCATCCGCTGCGCAAATTGCGCGTTCTGGTCGATGGGATTTTGCAGAGCATGAGTGCCGAGTTTGAACCTCTGTACTCGCGCCGCGGCAGGCCGTCGATTGCGCCCGAACGCTTGCTCAGAGCGAGCCTGATCCAGACTTTGTTCACGATCCGCTCCGAGCGCCAACTCGTCCAGCACATCGAATACAACCTGCTCTATCGCTGGTTTGTCGGCATGAATATCGACGAGGCTGTATGGAACCACTCGACCTTCAGCGCCAACCGCGACCGCCTGTTCGGCGAAAGCATGGCGCAGCGTTTCTTCGCCCAGGTGTTGCTTATCGCAGAATGGCAGGAGCTCATTTCGGACGAACATTTCACGGTCGATGGCACCCAGATCGAAGCATGGGCATCGATGAAAAGTTTCGTAAAAAAGGATGGCAGCGGCAAGCCGCCCGAGGATGGTGGACGCAACGCCACAGTTGATTTCAAGGGGGAAAAACGCTCCAACGAAACGCATCAATCGACGACCGATCCGGACGCCCGTTTGTATAAGAAAAGCGAAGGCGACAAGTCCCGCATGAGCTACTTGAGCCATGCGCTGATGGAGAACCGCAACGGTTTGGTGGTCGATGCAGAAACGACGCTGGCGACCGGCACGGCCGAGCGTGACGCGGCGCTGACGATGGCAAAACGGAGCATGACGAAAGCCGGTTCGACGCTGGGTGCCGACAAAGGCTATGACGCCGCAGAGTTCGTCAAGGAGCTGCGCGAACTGAAGATTACGCCGCACGTCGCGCAGAAGAAACACAGTGCCATCGATGCCCGAACGACGCGCCACAAGGGCTACGAGGTGAGTCTGAAAAAACGCAAGCTGGTCGAAGAGATATTCGGTTGGAGCAAGACAATCGGTGGTCTGCGCAAGGCGCGCTTTGTCGGTTTGGCGAAGGTTAGAGCGCAAACGATTTTCACTTTCGCGGCCTACAACCTGACGCGCATGGCGACGATTTTCGGTTGGCGTTTGTCGACCGTATAGGGCGGAGTCCGCCCACTGAGCGCCGAAAGGCATGAAAACGCGCGGAAATCGCCCTGAAAAGCGGCTAGAACTTGGTT
>NZ_JAFCWM010000095.1:0-1093 GCF_049897565.1 Massilia sp. TWR1-2-2
GTAGAATCAAAAATTCACACTGCAGGCCGCGCTTCTAAATTGATGTCAAGTGTTTTTGTGTCTACGTTGAAAATAAACCATCTAACTGCACATTAAATGATAACTTGGGTGGATTGGTTGGCCACCGGCCCGCGAAATGCGGGTAGCGAAAGGCCAAAATGTTAAATGCGTCGTCTTCGTGCGTCGATGTGTTAGGTGATGGGTTGGAGGGGGCTCCCAAGTCATCACCTAACGGGAGGATAGCGATGTTTTGAACGCGAAAAACGCTTTCGGAAAAGCTCTATTTGCGGCCTCGTCGTGACGGCCTGCAAAGAGAACGATTTACGGGAACGTGTGCCCCTCGTTGTCGTTGATTCCGGCCTGCCTGATCTGCGGCCGCTTGTTTGGCTCGCAGTTGGGCACAAGGGTCACATGTATGCCTTGGCGGTGGAAATTGCGGCCAATCCTCTGCCTCGCCCTCCGCCACAGCGATAATGAAGCACTGCGCCCTGATGTCGGCTTTGCGATAGGCTTCCAAGAACCGGCGCTCCCGTTCGGTCATCGTCTGTAATGGGCTCATGCTAACCCGCAGTGCGGAGCCAAAAACCGTTGTGCAGGCTCCCGACCGCTTCTGGATCGTCACAGCCGACAGGTGTTGGCGCGTGCTTTGGTTGCCAACAACATCCCACGCCTGGTTCCAGAATTGGTGCAATCACGCGTTCCTTGCCATGCTGGGTCAGCAGGGCTACTTTACGGCCAAAATAGTCAGACTGCCGAGACATCAAGAACCCTCCAGAGCGACAGCAGCCCAATCCCCGTGCACATAGCGCACAAAGCCAGCCTGCTCGAAACGCCAGAGGTGAAGCCAGCTATTCTCCAGCAATTGCTTGACGACGGCATGCTTACGAATGACTGCTTCGATAGCCGCCTGCGGTGCGTCGATGACCACGGTCAGCCTCAACGGCTCATGCACCCAGCGTTCACCGTCATACAGCGTAAGCGTCCGGCCCACCCACCTATGAATGCGGTTTAGGACTGGGTAGACTGTGCAAACGGTAGCAAGGAGTCGATCTTGCTGTTCGGGCAGGTGGGCAGCTTTTCGAGTGTATCGCTG
>NZ_JAFCWM010000096.1:0-1092 GCF_049897565.1 Massilia sp. TWR1-2-2
TGTTTAGATTCGTGTGATTATGTACCCATTCGTAGTTGGCCCCTTTTCAAAGCCAGGCACGTTTTGAGTACACTTCTTCCTTCCAACGAATCGCGTCCGAGAACATGACACAAGCCTTGCACAGCCTAGCCAGAACAACGCACCTGATCCGCAAGGAAATCCGGGAATCCGATCTGTGCCAAGCCGAACTGGCGCGACGCTATAACGTGAGCCGGCAGACCATCCGCAAGTGGAAGGAACGTGACAGCGCTGAGGACCTGTCCCATCGCCCTGATACCTTGCGCACGACGCTCACGCCGGTCCAGGAGGCGATTGTAGTGGAGTTGCGCACGACGCTGCTACTACCTACCGACGACCTGCTTGCCATCACGCGGGAGTTCATCAATCCTGACGTATCGCGCGCCGGCTTGGGTCGTTGTCTGCGCCGCCATGGCGTCTCCAAGCTGACCGACCTGATCGCCAATGAGACCGACGAGCCCGCCCGGAAGAAGACGTTCAAGGACTATGAGCCTGGGTTCATTCATATCGACATCAAGTACTTGCCGCAGATGCCGGACGAAACAACGCGCCGATATTTGTTCGTCGCCATCGACAGGGCAACCCGCTGGGTCTTCATGGAGATCTATTCCGATCAGACCGAGGGCAGCAGCGTCGACTTCTTGAGCAAGGTGAAGAGTGCCTGCCCGGTCAAGATCATCAAGCTGCTGACCGACAACGGCAGCCAATTCACTGACCGTTTCACTAGCAAGAAGAAGGATCTCGACGGCAACCGGGTACCGACAGGCAAGCATGTGTTTGACCGTCTCTGCAAACAATTCGACATCGAGCACCGCCTGATTCCGCCGCGCCACCCCCAAACCAATGGCATGGTTGAACGCTTCAATGGCCGCATATCGGAGATCGTCCAGCAGACCCGGTTCGCCTCCGCAGCGGAGCTGGAATCGACTCTGCGAAGCTATCTGAAGATTTACAATAACTGCATTCCGCAACGCGCCTTGAAGCATTTAACGCCGATTCAAGCTCTCAAGGATTGGCAGCAAAAAAAGCCGGAACTATTTCTAAAACGCGTCTATAACCAAGCGGGTCTTGACA
>NZ_JAFCWM010000097.1:0-953 GCF_049897565.1 Massilia sp. TWR1-2-2
ACCCGGCAGTGCTGTTGGGTTTGCTAATTTACGGTTACTCGACGGGAATCCCTTCGAGCCGCAAGATCGAGCGCGCGACGTATGATTCGGTGGCATTTCGCTACATCGCGGCCAACACCCATCCCGACCACGATACGCTGGCCAACTTCCGGCGCCGGTTCGGCGCGCAGCTCGAGCAGTTGTTTGTGCAGGTGCTGATGCTGGCGCGCGAAATGGGCATGCTCAAAATGGGCAAGATCAGCGTGGACGGTAGCAAGTTCAAGGCCAATGCGAGCAAGCATAGCGCGCTGTCGTGGGGCCATATCAAAAAAATTGAACAGCAGTTGAAGCAGGAAATTCAACAACTGATGGCGCTGGCCGAATCCGAGGACCGCAAGAAGGTCCCTGACGGGATGGATGTGCCGCAGGAGATCGCGCGCCGCGAGACGCGCCTTGCCGCACTCGACGAAGCCAAACGTAAGATTGAGGAGCGCGTGCAAGAGCGTGATGCGCAAGCCCAGGCGGAATACGAATCGAAGCTGGCCAAGCGCCAAGCCAAGCGCGACACTGGCAAGAAGCCCGGCGGCAAGGATCCGGAGCGGCCGACCAGCGGCCCGCAAGACAAAGATCAGATCAACCTGACCGATGAGCAGTCACGCATTATGAAAACCGGCGCTGGCTTTGACCAATGCTATAACGCACAGGCGGCGGTTGACACCGACAGCATGCTCATCGTTGCAAGTTTCGTAACGCAGGCAGGTAACGACAGTCAACAAGTCAAACCGATGCTGGAAGCGCTGGAGCGCCAGCAGGAACAGCTGGGCCAACCAACGCATTTACTCGCCGACACCGGTTACTTCAGCGCCGCCAATGTCGATGCGTGCGAACAGGCTGGCATCGTCCCTCTGATCGCGATGAAACGATCGCAGCATCATGAACCCGTGCTCGAACGCTTCACCGAGCCAGCGCCACTG
>NZ_JAFCWM010000098.1:0-944 GCF_049897565.1 Massilia sp. TWR1-2-2
ACCCAACGATCGCACGCACGAAGCTTGGTTGGCTCAGCCATCGCGTGCAGCTTGGTGTTGCAGGAGAAACCGAAGATGAAGTCGGTGTTCGGCATGCTGTCGATCAGGCCCATCAATTCGGGTCCGCTGAAATGGCCGTCACCCCGAACAAGAATGTGGGTGTCGGGGAAATGGCGGCGAATCAGTTTTAGAACGCGCCGCATGATCATCGCGTTCTCCTCGCCAAATGGGCGCTTGCCGGGCCGCAGAACGGCCGCGATCAAGCCGCCCGACTGGCCGTCGAAGATCATCAGCGGCAGGTAACACGTCGACCCATAGTGGTGGTTATAGAACGCCAGTGGCTGCTGGCCGTAGCACGCATCCTCGGAGTGATCCAGGTCGAGAATCAAGCTCTTTGGCTGGCTAGCAAAGCTGGCGATAAACTGTTCGACGAGGGCCTCGCTGAAACGGTAGATATCCTGGCGCCGCGCCGCGTGCTCGAAGCGCGAGATCGTCGCCCCCGATGCCAGCGCAGCATCATCGTCGAACGGCAAGCGGGCTGCGCCAAGCTTGAACATCGGGTCGTGGCGCAGGCTGTTCGAGTCGTTCCCGTCCTCGTAGCCGCAGCCAATCTGGTAGATCCGCTGCGTCAAGATATCGTGATACGAATGGTTGACGTAACTCTGATGGCGGCGGTCAGGCAAGGCCGCAGCAAGGCGTTTGGTCAAGCCGATCTGGAGGTCGACTCCACGCAGCAGAACCGGGCCGAGATCGGACGACAAGCCGCCGCCGGCGAAATCGGCACGGACGCTATGGGCTGGAATGGATGCAAAACGGAGCTGCTCTGGGGTAGAATTCATATCGGGCAAGGTGGTGTTCGTGTTGTAAATTGTGTTTCTCGATAACTCACATTTTATCAATCACTTACGGCATTCTTGCCCTTTTTTATGCAAAATTCAGGCTAG
>NZ_JAFCWM010000099.1:0-865 GCF_049897565.1 Massilia sp. TWR1-2-2
AACCATGCATGCAAAGAGAATCATACAAGAACTGTTAGACAGAAATTGCCCGACAATGCATGCCAAGCGCCGGCATTGCGTAGCAAAGCTTGCAGAGGCAGGCCGACAGGGCGGTCTTGGCCTACTCAAAATGAGCCGCGCGATCGAGAGCAAGACAGCGCTGCGCCATCGAATCAAGTGCTGCGATCGGCTGTTGAGTAACCCGCATCTGAACAATGAGCGACGTCAGGTCTAT
Organism: Massilia sp. TWR1-2-2; assembly: GCF_049897565.1. NCBI lineage: Bacteria > Pseudomonadati > Pseudomonadota > Betaproteobacteria > Burkholderiales > Oxalobacteraceae > Massilia > Massilia sp. TWR1-2-2. Next base: position 236 of record NZ_JAFCWM010000099.1, read on the forward strand.
CAGGCAATGAACGAACGTGTTCTTGCTTGCCAAGGGCGCATCGGCATCATCATCGACTGGTCTGATCTGCTTGCTGATGGCAGCGGGCATTTGTTGCGTGCTGCGGCGATCGTCAAGGGCCGTTCCTTCACCGTCTACGAGGAAGTACACACCGGCAAAGACTATGGAAAGCTGGAAGTACACCGCCAATTTCTCACGCATCTGCGTTCTGTGCTGCCTCCGCATTGCAAGCCGGTGCTGGTAACGGATGCGGGGTTTCGTGCGACCTGGTTTAAATTGGCGAGCGAGCTGGAGTACGAATGGGTAGGTCGTATTCGTAATCGCGATAACATTTGTGCACAGGGCGCCAATGAGTGGGTCGGATGCAAGACGTTGTACTCAGGTGCCACTGCCCGTCCTCGATGCCTCGGTTGGTTCATGTACACAGAATCGAACCGAACACGATGCCGCTTGGCGATAATCAAAAGGCGTTCGAAGGAACGGCATCACAAGACCGCATTTGGCGAAAGTTCGCGCAGCGCCAAAAGCAAGAAAAACCGATCGGCCCAGGTTGAGCCGTGGCTGCTTGCTGTCTCGCCGACGCTCGCAGATCTGAGCGCAAAAAGCATCGTTGCACTCTACGCCGGCCGG
>NZ_JAFCWM010000100.1:0-865 GCF_049897565.1 Massilia sp. TWR1-2-2
TCGGTACGCATTCCGCTGATCAATTCGAGCACCATCTCCGGCGTCAACCCGGCGTCGCTGAACGTGCGTGAAACCTACACCATCGACATGGTCAAGGGCGACCGCCGCTCCGGCACGCGCACCCGGCTGGCCGCTGTCACCGGCGGCGCCACCGAATTCGACAAGCCGGTCGACAACATCGGCGACAAGACCTTCGGCAGTGCCACCGCCTACGAGACCTACGCCAACCTGCACATGTACGACATCAACATGGGCACCTGCGGCAACGGCCGCGTGTTTGTCGGCCAGCGCAAGGAGCCGTTCTATATCGCTGTCGGCAAGATCTTCGACCTGTTCAACCTGAACCCGCTCGGACCTGAAGTCGGCGGCAACAAGAACGACCTCGAAGGCAAGAACGTCAGCTCGATCGCCATCGAAGTGCCGATCGCCTGCCTGACCAACGGCACCGAGCCGGTCATTGGCGGCTACGCCACCGCCAGCCTGCGCCAGGGCCGCCTGCTCAATCCAGCGCCGAAAACCGGCATCAACAACGCCACCAAGGAAGGCGGCGCCTGGTCGCAGGTGTCGCGCGTCGGCATGCCGCTGGTAAACGAAGTGATCATTGGCCTGGACGACAAGGACAAGTTCAACGCGTCCAAGCCGAAGGATGACGGCCAGTTTATCGACTACGTTACCAATCCGGTACTGCCGGCTGTGGTGCAGACGCTGTTCCCATCGGCACCGGCGCCGACGAACTTCCCGCGTACCGACCTCGTCACCGTGTTCCTGAAGGGTATCGAGGGCGTCAACCAGCCTAAGAACGTGGTCGCCTCCGAGATGCTGCGCCTGAACACGACGATCGCGCCGCGTCCGGTCGCTACGCAGA
>NZ_JAFCWM010000101.1:0-834 GCF_049897565.1 Massilia sp. TWR1-2-2
GGGTAGAATTCATATCGGGCAAGGTGGTGTTCGTGTTGTAAATTGTGTTTCTCGATAACTCACATTTTATCAATCACTTACGGCATTCTTGCCCTTTTTTATGCAAAATTCAGGCTAGACGAGCTGCTGGCGGCTCGTTATCGCGTTCTCCTTCCCTTCTGCGCTGCGCAAAAACTCGATAGGTCTGTCCTGGCTGCAAAGGCGGTGTGATGCTATCGAGGCCCTACCAGCGATGGAATTGCACTGCGTCGGCCAACGCAAACTCGCAAGTACCTGCACGACAGCGGGCCGAGGCGTTGCAGATCCGAGACCAATGGCTGGACATACGGAGAATTTTCGAGGGCAATCTCGACATGTTTGAAAAGCTTTGGCAAAATATTGTTGAGGCAATCGATCAGACTGATGGCACTGGCGCACCGCTAGAGTCTAGCAATGACCGCAACGGGACGCGACCAACTGAGCTGCTTGGTCGTCGCGACTGCAGCTTGCAGTCGCTGTTGGGCGCCGGGGCCAAGGCTTGCCGCGCCCAAGGCGTCAGGGCCGCAGACGAGAACCCGGCTACCGGATCAAAGCGCACTCGCTGCGGACGCCCTCGCGCATTTCAACGGCGGCGACAAAGGCCACTTTGTTCGACGATCCACCTCCCGGCCCGCCACCCGTGCACTCGCCGCCCCGAACCGCTCCCGCCACAGTTGTTGACGTGGGGGGGGCTGATCCAATCCACCCAAGTTAGCCGATTTCAACAATTTTTCTGACTCATTGCCTTGTGCGGTTTTTGGTCTTGCTTCCGCGGTTTCGAGAGATTTTCACGATGTCGATAGGTCCTTCCAGCGA
>NZ_JAFCWM010000102.1:0-832 GCF_049897565.1 Massilia sp. TWR1-2-2
TGGATGGGACGACGCTGCGTCTGGCCGATAGCGCGGCTAACCGCGCTCACTTCGGTGCGCAGAACTATGCCAACGCAAAGGTCGCCAGCTATCCTCAGGCGCGCGGTGTGACGCTGATGATGGTGGCGACCCAATTGATCCGCGACGCCCGCTTCGGCCCTTACAAGACCAGCGAAAACACCTTTGCGCACGAGCTGCTGGCAAGCGTGCCGGATGACTCCCTGACGATCATCGATCGCGGCTTCCTGTCGGCACAGCTGCTGTGCAACCTGGTCGGTGTTGGTCGGAATCGCCATTTCCTGATCCCGTCGAAGAGCAGCACGAAGTGGACCTTCATTGAAGGCTCAGAAGACGACGCACTCGTCGAAATGGCGGTGTCGGATGCGGCGCGAAAGAAGGATCCGACGCTGCCGAAAACGTGGCGGGCACGCGCGCTTCGGGTCGTCGATGACAAGGGAAACATCAGCTACCTGCTGACATCACTGATCGACAAGAAGGCGTTCAAGGCTGCAGATCTGATCGCCTGTTACAGCCGTCGATGGCGCATCGAAACGAGCTATCGCGAACTCAAGCACTCAATGATGGGGTCAGCACTGACGCTGCGCAGTATGACGGTTGACGGCACAGAACAAGAGATATGGGGCGCCATGATCGCCTACAACTTGATTCGCATCGAAATTGCCAAGGCGGCGTTGGAAGCGAAGTGCGAGCCTACCGAAATCAGTTTTACCTTGGCCTTGGTCACCATACAGAACGAACTGCTAATGATCGGGCCGGCCACCGCGCAGGGAAAACTTCCTGCAATACTGAAGCGATTGCGTGAAAGGCTGGT
>NZ_JAFCWM010000103.1:0-818 GCF_049897565.1 Massilia sp. TWR1-2-2
CAATCCACCCAAGTTAGCCGATTTCAACAATTTTTCTGACTCATTGCCTTGTGCGGTTTTTGGTCTTGCTTCCGCGGTTTCGAGAGATTTTCACGATGTCGATAGGTCCTTCCAGCGATCAAGCCAAGCACGCCCCGTAGCAGTTTTCCGACCTTCCGTCCGATCACTCCTCCAAGCAGCAGGATGGGCATCAGCGGCTTGAGCGCGGTGTGGGCGTAGGCATGGTTGATGCGCCTGTTCACGGGCAAATCGGCGTCGGCGTGGGCGGTCAGCGCGACCAGAGCCTGCAGGTTGTCGCAGACGATTTTGGCGGCAACATCCTGGGCGACGGCTTGCTGGGTCAATCCTGTGACGTGTTCCAAATTGAGGCGATGCTTGAGCCGTTTGAATGCTTCCTCGATGCCCCAGCGCTGGTGGTAAAGCTCGCCGAAGCAATCAGCCGGGTAGAGCTTGTCGTCGAACAAATTGGTCATCAGAACGCGCTGCTCGCCAGTCGGCGCGACGTTGCGGACCAGGCGCACGCGCTGCGATTTGCGCGGGCATTCATAGTCGATCGCGTCCTGTTTGTCTGGCGCGCGCAGCATGACGATCCGCTCGTTCGCACTTGAGCGCATGAAATCGCGCACGCAGGCGAAGCCGCTGTCGTTGTCAACACGCATGCAGAACTTGATGGCGCGCTGGTTCAGCACGGCCACCAGCCAGCGGCAGGGATAGCCGCGATCGAGCAGCAGCAAATCGCCCGGGGAAAGCCGGTCGAGATGTTCGAACAGAAACTGCCGTTCGCCGCGTTCGTGGACGCTGTGCAGGGAGGCGGCGAG
>NZ_JAFCWM010000104.1:0-798 GCF_049897565.1 Massilia sp. TWR1-2-2
TTGCCAACCGTAGCGGGCATTAACATGCCAAAACCGGAGGCCGAGAGCGGGGAGAATCCAGAGAATTAGACACTAAACTCATCAAATTCATTGTCTCAAAGTGATTGACACATTCCGGATTCCTGCAGTGATGCGGTCGTCCTCGGCCAACGCAAGCCGTTCAATCACGTCGCGTTGGTCGATCTCGTACCGACGCGCTAATCGTTCGATGGCCAGGCTCGCGCGCGTACTAACAGTGATACCTAAGCTCCGCTCCCCATTATCGTCCTGCGCCTGGTGCCGTTGTAGAGGATCGAACGTTGGATCGTAGGGAGTCGAATTTTCCACAGGATTCTCCTTAGCTGCAGCGGGTAGAGTGCCGCTGACAGGCAAGCGTTCGCTAGGTCGATTACGTATTGGAATCGCTGGGAGGGGCGGTGCCATCGGGTCGCAATGTGGATGGACCCGCTGCGCGTTCGGGATGGGGAAGGTCGAACAGCGCGCGGTCGTCCGGCCGAGTCAGTGTTGAGTTCAGCATATCCAGCAGGCGTGCTTGCGGCCATTCACCCCGTTCGACTTTGGCCAGAATCGCGGCGCCGACCAGGATCTTGCGCCGCGTGTCATCGGTGCGCTTGCGTTTTGATTCCTCGGTCCGTTTGCGCGCTTCCAGTTGCTGCTTTTGCGCAGTCAGCTGTTGCAGCGTAAGCGTCCAGCCCATCCACCTTCCATTGCCGATTTGGGGTGGCCATACTCCAGTTTTCAAAATGGAGATTTGGGATGGCGGATACAGAACGAGCGGCCTTGTGGGAGGGGCGCGTA
>NZ_JAFCWM010000105.1:0-732 GCF_049897565.1 Massilia sp. TWR1-2-2
GCAGCGCAAACGCAGGACGTGGTGCCGAACGCGGTACGCCTGTTCGATGAATTTACCTACAAGGCGCGCTCATGGCCGAGGGCTTGGCGAGTGCTGTTGAAGGCCGAGGTTATGGCGCTCGGCGAGAACACGCGCTTCATCGTGACCTCGCTAACTGGACTCGATGCAGGCACGCTGTATGAAGACATTTATTGCGCGCGGGGTCAGGCCGAAAACTACATCAAACATCTCAAGGATGATCTGGCCGCCGACCGCACCTCCTGCACCAGCTTTTTGGCCAATTGCATGCGCTTGTTGCTGCATGCAGCAGCCTATATCTTGCACCAGCAACTGCGCACCCAGGCACTGCAGCATACCGATCTGTCCCAGGCTCAGCCATCAACGGTCATCTCGAAACTGTTCAAGATCGCCGTGCAGGTCAGGCAGTACAAGAACAAGATCGTCCTTCATCTGCCGAGCGCCTGCCCAGTCAAACATCTGCTGCAGACGTTGACCGAACGACTGTATCTGCCGACGCCGGCCAGGTTCCTCAACTCGTCCTGAGTAGGTCACGTCCGGTCTGCCGAGAACTGACCATCCCACCGCCAACCATCAACCTTCATGCAACTTCATTTGATGTCCCGTTCAATTGGGTAGGGGCGACATCGCCCGCGACATTCCGATTACAGCCAAACAAGTCCAGTGTCGGCAACCCGGAGGCCGCTGTGGCAGTTTGTGAAACATTCAGGCTAG
>NZ_JAFCWM010000106.1:0-728 GCF_049897565.1 Massilia sp. TWR1-2-2
TGCCAGCCCGACAGGAAGGCGCGCGCATGCGCGCCGGCACGGCCGGTTTGATAGTCGAACACGACGATGCGCGGCCCCTCGTCCAGGTCATTGGATCGGTAGGCCCATAAATAGGCATGGCGGGTTTTTCGTTCGCCGGGGTCCAGTTGCCGCACCGGCGTTTCGTCGGCATGCAGACACGGTCGTTCTTTGAGCAGTTCGGCCAGCCGTTCGCTCAAGGGTTGCAGCGCGACGCCGATCTTGCCGATCCACTCGGCCAGCGTGGAGCGCGCCAAGGGCACGCCCTGGCGCGCACCGATCTGCTCGATGCGGTACAGCGGCAGGTGGTCGGTGTATTTGCTCACCGCCACCCAGGCCAGCAAGCCAGGTGCTGCCATGCCGCCGTCAATGATCGCCGGCGGCACCGCTGCTGCGATGACCGTCTCGCAGGCGCGGCAAGCGTACTGCGGACGAATGTGGCGATGTACGAAGAAGCGCGCCGGCTCCACGTCGAGCTGTTCGCTGATGTCTTCACCGATCATGACCAGGCCTTGGCCGCATGCCGCGCATTGGCATGACTCCGGCTCATGGCGGTGCTCGACGCGCGGCAGTTCGGCCGGCAGCGGCTGGCGCCCGGCACGGCTGCGTTTGCGCTTGCCGGCTTCGCCGTCAGCGATGTCAGCAGGTGGCACCAGCTCGGCCTCGATCGCGGACAGGTCGGTGTTGACCGTTTCTTCAAACAGCTCACG
>NZ_JAFCWM010000107.1:0-694 GCF_049897565.1 Massilia sp. TWR1-2-2
AGGGGCCGCGCATCGTCGTGTTCGACTATCAAACCGGCCGTGCCGGCGCGCATGCGCGCGCCTTCCTGTCGGGCTGGCAAGGCCAGCTGATGGTTGACGATTACGCGGGCTACAAAGCCATGTTCGCTGCCGGCATCACCGAGCTGGCGTGCATGGCCCACGTACGCCGCAAGTTCTTCGACCTGCATGCTGCCAATGGTAGTCCGATTGCCGCAGAGGCCCTGCGCCGTATCGGCCAGTTGTACGCCGTCGAGCAGCAAGGGCGCGAAGTGGCGCCGACAGAACGCTTCCAATTGCGCCAGGACCAGGCCAAGCCACTAATGGCCGATTGGCACGCATGGCTGCTTGCCGCACACAAGACCGTGGCCGTCGGCAGCGGCACCGCCAGGGCGATCGACTATGCCCTCAAGCGCTGGCCGGCGCTGCTGCGCTACGTCGACTCAGGCACGCTGCCGATCGATAACAATCCGGTCGAAAACACCATCCGTCCTATCGCCGTCGGGAAAAAGAACTGGCTGTTCGCTGGCTCTGAACGGGCCGGGCGGCGCGCCGCCGCGATCCAGACCCTGCTCGCCACCGCCAAGCTCAACGGACTCGAGCCATTACGCTGGCTCAGCGATACACTCGAAAAGCTGCCCACCTGCCCGAACAGCAAGATCGACTCCTTGCTACCGTTTGCACAGTCTACCCAGTC
>NZ_JAFCWM010000108.1:0-682 GCF_049897565.1 Massilia sp. TWR1-2-2
CAGGCTCATGGCGGTGCTCGACGCGCGGCAGTTCGGCCGGCAACGGCTGGCGCCCGGCACGGCTGCGCTTGCGCTTGCCCGCTTCGCCATCACCGGTATCAGGTGGCGCCAGCTCTGCGTGGATGGCGGCCAAGTCGGAGTCGATTGTTTCTTCGAACAGTTCGCGCTGCTCGCCGCTGAAGGATTCGCTCTTCTTGCCGTAGTTGATGCGGCGGTAGTACGCCAACTCCAACGTCAATGCCACAATCTTAAAATCCTTCTCTGCCAGCGTGGCGTTCTTTTTGGCTAGTACCTGTTCTGCTTTGGCGCTTTGCTCCATCAGCGCGCGCACCTTCTCGATCACGGCTGGGTCGTGGTTGGCGCGGGTCAGTTCGGTAAGCAAGTCCATGCCCGTAGTTTACCGGGCACGGCCGCTGTTTACAAGCACAACAGTTTACATGCGCGGCGCTACAGCTGCCATTGCGCCTGGGCCGGCGCGGCCAGGCGCTGCCAGTCGATGCCGGCGATCAGCCATTGCCATTGCTCGTCGGTTAACTGCCAGCTTGCTTCGTGTGCTTGCGGCCAGACGAACTGACCGCGGTGCAGTCGACGCAGGCACATCCAAACGCCATTGCCATCCCAGCAGACCAGCTTCAAACGAGTGCGGCGTCGGTTGCTGAACACGTACGCCGTGCCGTCGCAG
>NZ_JAFCWM010000109.1:0-661 GCF_049897565.1 Massilia sp. TWR1-2-2
GGAGTGAATCCGATATGTCGATGCAGAAAGCAAAGCGTCAGATGCCCGCTAACGCGGGGCGGGAGGCCGTAGGGCAAGGTGAAGCCATGCTCGATGCTTTCAGCGGCGAAGCGTTCTGCCCGCGACATGCAACCGGAGACACGGGATCAGCGCTGCTGCAAGCGGCGCTGACGAAAGAAAACCTGCGGCGCGCGTTCAAGCGTGTGCGTGTCAACAAGGGAGCGGCTGGCGTGGATGGGCTGGATATCGATCAGAGCTCACAACATCTTGCAACTGCGTGGCCGTTCATTCGAGAGCAATTGCTGGCGGGGACGTACCGGCCCAATCCGGTACGTCGGGTGACGATCCCGAAGCCTGATGGAGGCGAGCGCGAGCTTGGCATTCCGACGGTGACGGACCGGTTGATCCAGCAAGCACTGCTACAGGTGCTGCAACCGATACTTGACCCCACATTTAGTGAGCACAGCTACGGCTTTCGACCGGGCAGGCGTGCGCAAGATGCGGTTCTATCCGCGCAGTCGTACGTTCAGTCTGGATTGCGAGTCGTGGTTGATGTTGACCTGTCGAAGTTCTTCGACCGGGTCAATCATGACATCCTGATCGACCGCCTGAGGAAACGCGTGGACGACTCCGGAGTGATCCGTCTGGTCCGTGCCTATCT
>NZ_JAFCWM010000110.1:0-653 GCF_049897565.1 Massilia sp. TWR1-2-2
GTGCTGGGTGACGTCGGTCTTGCGCATAGTTTCGAAGGGGAAAGTTGTTCTCATTACACAACGTATACCCCCGCCGTCCCGTTGACAGGGCGGCGGGATTTTTCAACAGCCTGTTAGCGCCCGATTTTTTCCGTTTTTCCTATTCGCCCCGGGTTGCCCGAAAAGACGTTAAATTCGTCGCGGTAGACGACGAACGGATTGAGGTCGTTGGCGCCGGGCCGGCGGATGCGGTGCGCGTAGCTCAGGCGCACGGTGGTCTGGTCGGAAGCCTTGCAGGTGACGAAAAAGCTGGGAATGACGTTCAGGTAGTTGTTGTCGGAGACCAGCGCGCTGGTCAGCTGGGCCACTTCCATGCCGGTGTACTCGGCACGCGCGCCGCCCAGCACGCCCCACGATTCGTTCAGCCGCATCTGGTACGAGCCGTACAGCGCGAACGTGCTCTGGTCGAGCGCGAAACGGTTTCTTCGCAGCGCATTGATGCTTTCGGCCTTCGTCACCGAATCGATGTTGGTGTAGCGTAAGCGTCCAGCCCATCCACCTATGAATGCGGTTTAGGACTGGGTAGACTGTGCAAACGGTAGCAAGGAGTCGATCTTGCTGTTCGGGCAGCTGGGCAGTTTTTCGAGTGTTTCGCTGAGCCAGCGTAATGGTTC
>NZ_JAFCWM010000111.1:0-634 GCF_049897565.1 Massilia sp. TWR1-2-2
GGTCTTTCCCCTAAGATTATTTACCTTCGCTGAGGATCTTGGCAACGACGCCGGCGCCGACGGTACGACCGCCTTCACGGATGGCGAAGCGCAGGCCTTCTTCCATCGCGATCGGGTTGATCAGCTTGACGGTGATCGACACGTTATCGCCTGGCATGACCATTTCTTTGTCCGCTGGCAACTCGATCGAACCAGTCACGTCCGTGGTACGGAAGTAGAACTGTGGGCGATAGTTGTTGAAGAACGGGGTGTGACGGCCGCCTTCGTCTTTCGACAGGACGTAGATCTCACCGGTGAAATGGTTGTGCGGCTTGATCGAGTTCGGCTTGGCCAGAACCTGGCCGCGCTCGACGTCTTCACGCTTGGTGCCGCGCAGCAGCAGACCGACGTTGTCGCCAGCCATGCCCTGGTCGAGCAGCTTGCGGAACATCTCGACGCCGGTGCAAGTGGTCTTGACGGTGTCCTTGATGCCGACGATTTCGATCTCTTCGCCGACCTTGACGATACCGCGCTCGATACGACCGGTCACGACAGTGCCGCGGCCCGAGATCGAGAACACGTCTTCCACAGGCATCAGGAAGGCGCCATCGATTGCGCGCTCTGGCGTAGGGATGTAGGTGTCGAGTGCATCAGC
>NZ_JAFCWM010000112.1:0-586 GCF_049897565.1 Massilia sp. TWR1-2-2
TGCGAACGTCGTGGCCACACGAAACGATCCTGCTCCAGCCGTTTCATTAGCAGCCAGAAGCCGGTGCGGTCATAGATCAACAGCTTGATACGGTCACAGCGGCGGTTGTGAAACACGTAGGCGGCACCTGCAAACGGATCAAGCCCCATCGATTGCTCGACCAGCACCGCCAAGCCGTTGATGCTCTTGCGGAAATCGATGGCTTCGCGATGCAGGTACACCTTCAGATCAGCGTCAAGGCGAAACATCGCAGCGGCCCAGTGTTTCAATGACGGTCGTGATCAAGGCAGCATCACCGCTGGCGCATTCAAACTCGAAAGTGACGCCGTTGGGCATTTGCGCTCGAAAGCGCGACGGCGGCATGTCCAGCCCTGTCGCCGATGAAATGGCCGTTGCGGTCGGCCGCATCGACGCGCGCTCGTCCTGCACCGTGGGAAGGGAGCTGCCCAGCTTCACTGCCACGAAGGCCGACAGCGGCGCTGCATCTGGCGCGGCCGGCACGTCCGGGGCCAATTGGTAAGCCACTACCCATTTGCGCAGCAGGTTGGCATTGACGCCGTGCTTGAGCGCCATGCCCGCTAGCGAG
>NZ_JAFCWM010000113.1:0-569 GCF_049897565.1 Massilia sp. TWR1-2-2
GCGGTGCTCGAACTGAGCTCCGAGCAATTGCACTGGCTGCTAGAAGGTATCGACCTCGAAGCGGTACGTCGTCACCCGGTGCGCCAGTACCAGCACATCGGGTAGAGGCAATGCCAACTGTGGCGGCAGCCTACATTTTTTTGGCATTGTTACAATTTTACGTAAACCCATTTCGTCGTCACAGCCGGTATCGTTGCATGCATGAACGAAGCAGACACTTTCCCCGACTTGCCACCTGAGATCCAAGCCTACATCCGCGATCTCGAAGCGCGCAATGCGCAGCTGTCGGCGCGCGTGCGTCAACTGGAGGAGCAGTTCAGGCTGGCGCAGCTCAAGCGCTACGCTCCCAGTAGCGAGAAGCGCAGCGAGCGGGTGTTTAACGAAGCCGAGCAGATGGGGCCGGAGCCGCAGCAAGAGGCCTTGCCCTTGCCCGACACCGGCCTGCCTGATGCCGCGCCAGCAGTGCCAGGCAAGCGCGGGCGCAAACCTTTGCCGGCCGATTTGCCGCGCAAGCGCGTCGTCCATGACATTCCGGAAGACCAACGCACTTGCGCCTGCTGCCAGGGCGC
>NZ_JAFCWM010000114.1:0-558 GCF_049897565.1 Massilia sp. TWR1-2-2
GCTGTTCGGGCAGCTGGGCAGTTTTTCGAGTGTTTCGCTGAGCCAGCGTAATGGTTCGAGTCCGTTGAGCTTGGCGGTGGCGAGCAGGGTCTGGATTGCGGCGGCACGCCGCCCGGCCCGTTCGGAGCCGGCAAACAGCCAGTTCTTTTTGCCGACAGCAATTGGACGGATCGTGTTCTCGACCGGGTTGTTATCGATCGGCAGCGTGCCGGAATCGGCGTAGCGCAGCAGCGCCGGCCAGCGCTTGAGTGCGTAGTCGATCGCCTTGGCGGTGCCGCTGCCGACAGCCACGGTCCTGCGCGCGGCAAGCAGCCAGGCGTGCCAATCGGACAGCAGCGGCTTGGCCTGGTCCTGGCGCAGCTGGAAGCGCTCCGTCGGCGCCAGTTCGCGCCCTTGCTGCTCGACGGCGTACAACTGGCCGATACGGCGCAGTGCCTCCGCGGCAATCGGACTACCGTTGGCAGCATGCAGGTCGAAGAATTTGCGGCGTACGTGGGCCATGCACGCCAGCTCGGTGATGCCGGCGGCGAACATGGCTTTGTAGCCAGCGTAATCGTC
>NZ_JAFCWM010000115.1:0-552 GCF_049897565.1 Massilia sp. TWR1-2-2
TGCGACGCGTTCTTTCCACAGCGCTTCGCGTTCGATATTTGCCATTCCTATCTCCTTTTCAAAACCGGAGTATGGCTAGGTGGAATTGGCAATGGAAGGTGGGTGGACTGGACGCTTACCCTTTTCATCCCTGGGCGATACGAGCAAATGGATGTGATTAGTCATCAGCACATAGGCATGAACCGCACAGTTAGCGTCATGGGCGGCTGCGCGAAGTAAGCTGAGATACACAAGATAGTCGGGTGCAGAGAAGAAACAGTTCAGCTTATTATTCCCGCGCTGGGTGATGTGCAGCGGAACGTCGGGTATGACCGGGCGAGGGGGGCGCGACATGAGTGGACTTAGGAAGCGATGAGGAAGTTTCACGTTAGCCGCGAATCGTGGTCGCCCGTTCGACCGTCGTCAATCGCGCGGGCTCGGCGACACATCAATCGGGGTCAGACCTTAATGCCGCTAAGTTAAGCTTTAGTCGCATTTTCTTGTTGTAAACTTTCGGCCGAAGTGTTAACTTTCTGGCTGATGCTGTCCGATGCCCTCCCACTGGTTATTGAT
>NZ_JAFCWM010000116.1:0-536 GCF_049897565.1 Massilia sp. TWR1-2-2
CCCGGTAGACCTGCCAGCCGACGACTTTCCGGCTGTAGATATCGATGAACATGTACAGGTAAAAATAGATTCCCTTCACCCCGCTCGGCAAATAAGTGATGTCCCAACTGTAGAGCTGGCTCGGTCCCGTAGCGCAGATAGCACGCGGCTTGCTGCGCTCTTGTCCTGGTCGCGCTGCTGCCGGTGCTTGACCATGTTGGCGTCTCTCATAACCCGATAGAACGTTGACTCAGCGGCGACATAAATGCCTTGGTCGGCCAGGCGCGGCACGATCTGGCATGGCGGAAGTTGGCCGAACTCAACTGAGTTGACAATCCCCAAGATCTGTTCACGTTCTGACGCGCTGAGCTGATTGCGCGGGTCCTGGATACGCGTGGTACGGCCATCCGGTTCAACACCGGCCAGTTGCCAGCGCTGCAGGGTACGCGGGCTCAAGCCGGCGATCGCGCATGCTCTGCACTGACGGGCCCCCTCGGCAACCGCTTTTTCGACCATTGCGATGATGTCGGCACGCGCTGCGGGTGAGGTCATTTGAC
>NZ_JAFCWM010000117.1:0-533 GCF_049897565.1 Massilia sp. TWR1-2-2
ACCGTGCAGGACGTTTCAGACGATCTGAACGTCAACTTTTACACGGTCAAAAACTGGATACGCAGAAAGAATTTGTATATGTTGAAAGAATCGGTAGACAGAGAGAAGCGGCCGCAGGATTGGAGTCGTAGCGAGCAGCTCGTTGCGCTGCACGAAACGCACGGTTTGGATGAGGAAGCGGTACAGGCCTGGTGTCGCGAGCGCGGACTGTTCACCCACCATCTCGAGGCATGGCGCACGGCGTTCTGCCTGGACGTTAAGCCGGTCGCTGCCGTCGATACGCGCGAGCTGCGGGACTTGCAGAAAAAGAACGACAAATTGACGAAGGATTTGGATCGTAAAGATAAGGCTTTAGCGGAGGCCGCAGCGCTGCTTTTACTGCAAAAAAAGTTCAATGCGCTGTGGGAGGACGAGGTCAAATGACCTCACCCGCAGCGCGTGCCGACATCATCGCAATGGTCGAAAAAGCGGTTGCCGAGGGGGCCCGTCAGTGCAGAGCATGCGCGATCGCCGGCTTGAGCCCGCGTACCCTG
>NZ_JAFCWM010000118.1:0-533 GCF_049897565.1 Massilia sp. TWR1-2-2
CGTGCTGGGTGACGTCGGTCTTGCGCATAGTTTCGAAGGGGAAAGTTGTTCTCATTACACAACGTATACCCCCGCCGTCCCGTTGACAGGGCGGCGGGATTTTTCAACAGCCTGTTAAGAACAAATGCTTGATAATGTTGTTGATAATGGAGTGGGAATGATTGCCTGATCGGCAGCATCGCGCAGCAACGCGCAACCCGACAATGGAGGCCCCTGATTGCAGGGGCTTTTTTCACGGGTGCGCCCAGCATGGGCGCACTCCTGCGGGTGAAAGTCCCGTCGCGAGCTGACCACAGTGAGCGAAGTGAAGCGCAACTGCATGAGGGTTACCGAGTGTGGGAAGCAAGCGTCGAGCGTAAATCACGAGCCGATGTGCATAATTTTCGTCGTCTTTGAGCACACAGCCCGGGATCAGCCCCCAATCCACCCAAGTTAGCATTTAATGTGCAGTTAGATGGTTTATTTTCAACGTAGACACAAAAACACTTGACATCAATTTAGAAGCGCGGCCTGCAGTGTGAATTTTTGATTCT